>CAYRFK010000088.1:0-2220 GCA_964423465.1 uncultured Verrucomicrobiota bacterium
GGCCGCCTACCGCCACGCCCGGCTGAGGATGAAGTCGCAACTGACGGCCTTCTCCATCAGGTCGATCGGGAGATAGAAATACTGGTTGGCGGCCTCGAAGCCGATGCGCGAGTCGGTGCGGGCGAGGGCGAGGAGTTCGACGGCCAGCCGCGATTCGTCCGCCACGATCCGCATCGCCTCCGCAACCATGCCGGCGCGTTCCTCCGGTGCGGGCGGTTTCTTCGTGTCCAGAATGCGGTTGCGCAGGGTTGTGAAGCGGGCTTGATTGGCGACGCTGGCGAAGTGGAGGTGTGCGGCGCGCGCGATGCGGAGTTCGGACTGCGCGGCATCGCGACCGACCGCCGGCGCCGCTGCCGCCGCGGCACCGAGGTCCGGCAGGCCCTCCGCCCAGCCTTCCGCCATCTTTGCGAACTGTCTGGCAAACACGTCGGCCGGGTAGGGGCCGCGCCAGCCGTCGAGGTCGTCGTAGGGGATCCCCGTCATCGTCGATTTGTAGCCGGTCGGTTCGGCGTACAACAGGTTGGCCGGGCCCGTCTGGACGGGGCAGCGGTAGATGACGGTCGTGTTGAACGGGTATTCGCGAAAGGCCGCGGAGAACGTGCTCCACGCGCGGCGGGCGCGAGCGGCGCCGGCCTCGCCGAAACGCTCGCGCGCGACGGCGTCGAGCACGGCGGCCGGATCCGGCGGCGGTCGCGCCTCGAAGCGGCGCGCGATGTCGAGATTCGGCGACGGGTACCCGCCGAGGCTCCAGCTCAGCATCAGGCCGTCGACCCCGCTGCGCGCGAGGTTCGAACAGTGTTCCGCGACGAGGTCCATCACGGGCAGGTACGGAACCGTCGAGATCTCCCACGTGTTGTTGAGCTGCACCTTCGCGACCGTGCGCAGGCCGGCCTCGCGGGCGAGGGCCCAGTGGCGCGTGGCGCGCGGGCCGGGGCCGACGGAGGAGATCGAATACTCACCGACCGCCGACGTCACGCCGCCGCGGACGATCGGGAGCGACCACTCGCTGACGGACTGCAGCATCACGGACTTCGGCAGCCGCGCGATCGCGTCGGCGCTCCAGTCGTCCCTCCAGCCCCAGTCCCACGCGATCACGTCCGCCTTCGGCGCCGCGCGGTGCACACCGGCCTCGATCGTCGCGTTGACCTCCGCGATGATCTCCGACGCGGACCGGTCCCTGCATCGCGGGCACTGGGCGTGCTTGTGGTGCGAGGCGCAGCTCGTCAGGTTCTCCGAGGCCGTGATGGTGAACACGCCGCCGAGTCCGGGGACGCGCCCGAACACGTACGCGAGCGAATCCGCGAGCCACTGCCGCACCTCCGGGCACGACGTGCAGAACGCTGCCGTGTCGCCCTCGCGCACGCCGGCGAGACCGGCCCGCGCCGGAGCCTCGAAGAACGACACGGGCATGCCGCGCGGTTCGTTCATGTAGAGGTAGATGCGGATCCCGCGCCGTCCGGCGCGTTCCACCAGGGTGCGCAGGCTGGCCAGCCGCTTCTCGTGGCCCTCTCCAAACTCTGGGAAGAGCGGACTCGGGGCCAGCGTTCGCAGCACGGTGTGCAGCCAGACACCGCTGACGCCCGCGCCCGCAAGCCGCGCGAGGAGGCCGTCCGGATAGGGATCAAGCTCGGGCCGCATCAGCGGGTCGCCATAGGGCGCGAAGTAGGAATAGATGTACCTGAGCCGCGTTTCTGGAGGGCCCGGCTCCGTCCGGGCCGCGGAGGCGGTCTGCGTACGGGTCGGCGCCACCGGTGCCGACAGGTCGGCCACAAACCGGAATCGCGGCTCCTCCGGGACCGCCAGCGGGTCGGCGAGGTTTGCGCGGACGAAGGCGGCGATCTCCGCGGCGCGTGCGCGGGCGGCCCCGTCCGGCGGCGCCCAGGCGACCGGCGCGCACTTCGGCTTCAACTGGCCGAACTTGTGGAAGAGGAAGTCGTCCTCGCGCAGCGCGTCGGAGAGGCGGTCGGGCGTCATGTCGACGAGCGGCAGGATCTGCTCGTAGGGCAGCAGGTGCCAGTTGCGGCGGAGGATCGTGATATAGCCGCGTGTGCGCCACTCGGGGGCGATGTCGCCCTGCGGCGGGAGGCCCATCGAGGCGGCGAGGTCCGCGATCTGCGCCTCCGTCGCTCCGAGCGTCGCGGCCAGTGTCCGCACCGGGACCACCGGCCAATTGCGCCAGACGACCGTGTGGAGACGGTCCGGGAAATGCGGGCACGGCAC
>CAYRFK010000088.1:2320-12817 GCA_964423465.1 uncultured Verrucomicrobiota bacterium
GGCGGGTCAGTCGGTCGCGAGGATCACGTGGATCTCGCCGGGGCCGTGGACGCCGATGGTGAGGGTCATCTCGATGTCGGCGGTGCGGGAGGGGCCGGTGACGATCGCGCCGGCGGCGCATTCACGGACGGCCGGCATCGCGAGCGCCTCGTCGACGGTGGCGATGAGCTGCGAGGCATCGAGCACTGCGATGTGCATCGGGGGGATCAACGAGGCCGTCAGCGGACGGCCGTGTCCGCCGGCGAGGACGATCGATCCCGTTTCGACGATTCCCGCCAGCGCGCCCGTGAGTCCGGCGCGGATCGTCTCGGCCGGTCCCCGCTGCGCCTCGATCCCGGCGGCCCCCAGCGCCGCGACGTCGACGTGGGGCACATCGGCGCCCATCTGGATATGCGTGATGTCCTGCTCCGCGAGCAGGGCCCTGACCTTCGCCTGAACCCCGCCGGCCGGCACGACATGCACGATCCCGCCGAGCGCCGTCAGTTCCCGTGCGAACCGCGCCACGGGATCCTCCGCACCCGCGCCGGCCGGCACCGTGGCGGCTGCGACATCGACGAACTCGCCACTTCCTGCCGACTTTCCGATCTCCGCCGCGCCGACCGTCTCCGGCTTCCACCGCGCCCGGAACGCCTTCGCCGCCGGCCGCGGAAAGTCCTTGCTGAGCCCCCAGCCCGTGAAGGCGGGGAGACGCATCCAGCCGGCGCGCGCAGGGACGAGGCGGGCGGCAAGTGCGGCCATCCGCTGACCGGCTGCAAACAGCCGCGGGCTGCTCGCGGCGACACGGAAGGCGCGGAGGCCTGCGCGCACGGTGCGGGGAAGGCCGATGCCCTCGGCGGCCCGAGCATCCGGAGCGCGCGGCGCCTCGCCGGCGCGGACGCGGAGCAGGAGGCCGGGGAGGTCGATATCCACCGGGCACGCCTCGCGGCACGCGCCGCAGAGCGATGAGGCCTGGGCGAGGTGGCCGAAGTTGTCGCAGCCGAAGAGTCCGGGCGAGACAACGGAGCCGATGGGGCCGGGGTAGGGCGCGATGGAGCCGTCGCGGCCGAGGTAGGCGTGGCCACCGGTCTCGCGGAATACGGGGCAGATGTTGAGACACGCGCCGCAGCGGATGCACGCGAGCGCCTCCGCGAGCGGCGAGTCGCGCAGCGCGCGGCGGCCGTTGTCGACCAGAACCAGGTGCCGTTCGCGCGGGCCGTCGTCGTCGTCCGCACGCCGCGGCGAATGGAGAAGGCTCGTGTAGACGCTCAGCTTCTGGCCCGTCGCCGAGCGCGGCAGAAGCGACAGGAACAGCGCGAGGTCGTTCATCGTCGGCACGAGCCGCTCGAGGCCCATGAGCGCGATGTGGACCGGCGGAACAGTCGTGCACATCCGGCCGTTGCCCTCGTTCGTGACGAGCGCGAGCGTGCCGGTTTCGACGACGCCGAAGTTGACGCCCGACACGCCGACGTCGGCGGTGAGGAAGACCTCGCGGAGCACGCGCCGGGCGGTGGCGGTCAGCGCGGGGATGTCTTCTGTGTAGGGGATGCCGAGCTTGTCCGCAAAGAGCCGGCCGACGTCCTGCCGCCGCAGGTGGACGGCCGGTGTGATGATATGGCTGGGCCGCTCGCCGCGGAGTTGGACGATGTACTCGCCGAGGTCGGTCTCGACCGCCCGGATGCCGTGGTCCGCGAGCGCGTGGTTGAGGTTGATTTCCTCGGAGACCATCGACTTGGCCTTGGCGACCAGCGGGGCGTTGCCGGTGGCCGTCGGGCGGCGGTGCACGGCCCGGCCGACGATCTCCAGCACAAGGCGCACCGCCTCCGCGCCGTCCTTCGCGCGGTGGACGGTGATGCCGTTGGCCTCGACCTTCGCCGTGAACGCGGCGAGGTGCTCGTCGAGCCGCGCAACGACATCGGCCTTCACGGCATGCGCACGCGCCCGGCGCGCGGCGTGGTCGGGCACTTGGGCGAAGGCGGCAAGGCGGCCGGCCTTCCGGCGGACGGAATTGTTATCGAGCGCCGTCTGCAAATTGGCGTTGCCGATCGATGTGCGAATGCGCTGGCGGAGCACGTTCATCCGCGTGCGGCCTCCGAAACGGGCAGGACAACACCAAGCCGCAAAGGGCGCGAAGAGGAGGGGGAGGAAGAGGACGAAGGATGAACACGGAGGCGCGGAGGACGCAGAGGAGAACGCGGGGACGGCGGAGAAGGATAAACACGAAGGCCCAAAGGGCGCAAAGGAAGACCGGGCAGACAGGAGGGAACCCGTCCGTGTTCCGTCCGTGTCCGGTCCGTGCCTCCTCCGTCTTCGCGTCTTTGCGGCCTTTGTGTTGTCTTCGCCTCAGTCATGCGCCAGCACCTCGGCGATATGGACGACGCGCGGCGACTTGCGCTGCCGGTGCAGGCCGCCCTGGATGTGCATGAGGCAGCCGGTGTCGGCGACGACGAGGGTGGGGGCCTGCGTGGACTCGAGGTTGGCGATCTTGCGCTTCAAGAACTCGGCCGACAGCTCCGGGTGCTCGACGGAGAAGACCCCGCCGAAGCCGCAGCATTCGTCGTGGCCGGGGAGATCGACGAGTTCGGCGCCCTCGACGGACGCCAGCAGGGCCCGCGGCTGGCGGTCGACGCCGAGGCCGCGCAGCAGGTGGCACGATGCGTGGTAGGCGAGCTTTCCGGGCCAGCGGGCGCCGAGGGTCGGGGCGCCCAGGCCCGCCGCGATGCCGCGGACATCGACGAGGTACTCGGTGAACTCAAAGGTGCGGGCGGCGAGGGCTTCCGCGCGGGCGAGCCACGCGGGGTCGTCGCGGAACAGCTCAAGGTAGCCGTGCCGCACCATGGCGGCGCACGAACCGGAGGGGATCACGACGTCGCCGCGGGTGGCTTCGAAGACGCGGATCGTGTGCTCCGCCAGCGGCCGCGCCTCCGAGCGCAGGCCGGCGTTGAAAGCGGGTTGTCCGCAGCAGGTCTGGCCGGCCGGGAATTCGACGCGGACGCCGGCGCGGTGGAGCACGCGGACCATGGCCTCCCCGATTTCCGGGAAGAATGTGTCAACGAGGCAGGTCACGAACAGTTGGACCGTCTCCGGCATGAGGCCACGATGGGGGATCGCCGCCGCCGCGTCAACCGGCGGCGGGTGTGGTATTCTTGGGGGCGTCGGGGCCGGGAGGTCCGGTCCCGCGCAGAGGAGCCCGATCATGAGCGTGACGAAGGTGGCCTGGGCCGCGGTGGCCGCGATGTGCGTGACGGTGTCGGTTCGAGCCGCAGGCGACGGATGGCTGACGGACTTCGACGAGGCCAAGGCCGCGGCGGGGAAGGAAAGCAAGCACCTGCTCGTGGACTTCAGCGGGTCCGACTGGTGCGGCTGGTGCATCAAGCTCGACGAAGAGGTCTTCCGCAAGCCGGAGTTCGCCGATGCCAAGAAGGATTTCGTCCTTTGCGTGCTCGACTTCCCGAACAAGCCTGAGAACAAGGCCAAGATTCCGGAAGCGCAGCAGGCCCGGAACCGCGACCTGATGAAGGAATACGGGGTTCAGGGCTTCCCATCGGTTCTCCTTTTCGATGAGAAGGGCGCGCTGTACGGCCGCACCGGCTACCGCGCCGGCGGCCCCGTTCCGTACCTCGCCTACCTGGCCGAGCTCAAGAAGGGCAAGGTCGTGGGCGACGAGCTCTTCGGCAAGGCGCGGCAGCCCGGCCTGGCGGGCGCGGAGAAGGCCAAGGCGCTGGACGCCGCCCTCTCGGCGGTGCCGGAGTCGATGGTCGGGGTGCATGTGGCCGACATGGAGGCGGTTGTCCGGTTGGATGCCGACGGGGCGCTGGGTCTGAAGCCCAAATATCACAAGCTTCTGCTGATGGAGAAAGCCCGCGCGGCCCGGCAGGCCCGGGATGCGGCCGGTGCGATCAAGATCTACGAGCAGATCCTTGCCGAGACGAAGCCTGCGGGGGAAGAGCTGCAGGACCTGCTCATGGAGAAGTCCTCCCTGCACTACGCGGCCGAGGACAAGGATGCGGCCCGAAAGGCCATGGATGCCGCCTTGGCCGCCGCACCGGAAAGCAAGAACGCGGAGCGAATCAAGACGTTGCGCGACAAAGTGTTCCCTGAAGGCCCCGCGAAGCCCTGATGGAAGCCGCCCGTCGATCCGGTGGCGTCAGCGGGGCGATGCGGGGACGACCCCGCGAACCTGCAGCCATCGCAGAAGGGCGGGGCCCCAGGGATGCAGGGAATCGTCGATGGGGAAGTTCCGAAGCCCCGTGCCGTGCTTATTTCCCGGATAGACGTGGAACTCGAACGGAACCCCGTGGGTGCTCAGGGCTGTCGCGAACGACATCGAGTTCTCCACCTTGACCACCGGGTCCTTGTCCAGCGACCAGAGGAAGGTCGGCGGCGTCTCCTTCGTCACCTGCAGGTTGTTGCAGAGCGACTCCAGCAGGGCGGGATCCGGATTGTCGCCGAGGAGGTTCCGTCCCGAGCCCGTGTGCCCGATCGGAGCCGTCAACGAGATCACCGCATAGCACAGAATGCCAAAGTCAGGGCGGGAGGAAATGCGGTCCACGGGGTCCGGCGCCCCGGCGGTCCCCCCGTCAAAATGTGTCAGCAGCGTGGAGGCGAGATGTCCGCCGGCCGAGGACCCCATGATTCCGACTCGCGCCGGGTCGATGCCCCATTCCGTCGCCCTGGATCGCACGGTCCGCACGGCCCGGGCCGCATCCTGCAGCATGCAGGGATGGCGGTATCCGTGGGGCCCTAGACGGTATTTCACTACGAAGGCGGCGATGCCATTGGTCTGCAGCCATGAGGCGTAGCCCGAGCCCTCATGCTGCGCCAGCCCGCCATACCCGCCACCCGGCAGCACCACAATGGCGGCATGGGGCCCCGGAGTCGGGAGCAGCCAGGGCGTCAGGGTTGGAACGTCATTGGTTGCCTGCCCCAGCGCGCCCGGAGCATCGCCGTCCCACAGCCTGACGGATGGCGAGGGTCCCTGGGCCAGGGCATGGCCGGCGATGGAGATTGCAGTGGCGATCGACACAACCAGCCGCGGATGGTTCATGGCACTCCTCTGATCGCCCGGTCCCGCCGGGTGTCCGGCGCGCTCAGCGGTGAAGGATGAGGTCCTGCTCCGGCGAGTCACTTCCGAGCTCGGGATTGAAAAGGTAGTCGCGCACAAGGAAACCCGACTCGGTCACGTCGCCGTCGGAGGTCCAGATCTCGGCGTCCACCGAATCCGTCAGGTACAGCGATCCGTTGGGGCCCATGAAACCCGTCAGAAGCTGGGCTACGCCGCCCTTGGTGGTCGAGATGACAACGGCATCTCCGGTCTGGACGATCTTGGCCCTGAGGGCGACGCGTGCGCCCGGCGCCGTGTACTCCCCCGACCAACTCCCGGAGAGATTGAGCCCGGCCGTTCCCGGCGAGCCGCTGTCCCCGTCGCTCTCTCCCGTGCATCCCGCGATCGAAACAGCAACAACCGCCGCCAAGAACCCACAAGCCAAGACCTTCATGCTTTTCCGGTTCGCCGTCGACGGTTTTGACCCCTCCGGCATCCACCTTTCCATGCGGCCAGCGTCCTACAGCCGCGCAGCGTTGTCAACTGCTTGACACGCGGGGGGCGCTACCGGCATGATCCCCGGCATGGGACAACAACTTAGAATTCGCGTGAAGCGCAAGGCGCGCATCCGTCGGCTGAAGAGAATCAAGGCCCGCGTCCGGGCGTCGAAGTCGCAGACCAAGGCGAAGTAGCCCAATCACCGTGACCGTAATGCCCTCTTGGGCATCGGCCGGCTTTGGGGAGACCCCTATGATTGTGGTTGCGGACGATGACAGGACGATGGCGGCGCTGATCCGGGAGCTTCTTGTGGCCGAAGGCTATGAGGTGCGAACGGCCTACGATGGCGGGGAGGCCTACCGTCATCTCCGGGATCCCCAGTGCAAGGGCATGCTGCTCGACGTTCACATGCCCGGGGTCAACGGGCCTGAACTCCTTCTGCTCATGGAGGCCGAAGGCATTCGGTGCCCCGTGCTGGTCTTGACGGCCGATCCCGATTTCGACGAGGCCGAGATGAAACAGTTTGCCAACGTCAAGCGCCTGTTTCACAAGCCGTTCTATCCCGAGGCCGTTCTTTCCGCGGTGCGGCAGCACTGCGAGAAGCCCGGCAAGCGGCCCTCCGCCTGATCCTTCACGGCTTTCGTTCCGACTCCGGCGCCGCCGGAATCAGCCGTACGTCTTGTGAAACCGTGGGGCGTCTTCGTCGCCCTTCTTCGCCTCTCCCTTGGGAGCCGGATCGGCGGCCGGGGGCTCAGCGGCGGGCTGGACCGGGGCGGAGTCGGCCTCCGCCGGTGCGCCGCCCGCGGCGTCCACGAAGTTGAGACGCAGCGTCGTCAGGGCCTCGCCGAGGGTCTGCGCCTCATGCCGGTCCAGATTGCCGCGCGTTTTTTCCTCGAGCATGCCCAGAAGATCGATGGTCCACCCGGCGCCGGCGAGGTCGGGCTCCGCACGGCCCGTCTGCGGATTCACCAACTTGCCCAACTGCTGCATGGCGGAACTGGCCAGCATCATCACCAACTGCTCGAACGGCGAGATGTCACGGTTCATGTCGGGGTGATCGCTCATGTACGGGTCTCCTTGGTTGCTCTTCGGACGGTGCGTGGCCGGCGGGCAGCCGCGGGAAGGAACGGGAAGCGGAAGGCGGTCTCAAAGTCGTATCCGCCGGCAAAATCCTCCGGGCGGTCGTTGTCCGACGCGCCCAGCACGCCCGAGCCGACCAGATTGAACACCAGGGCTCCGATGTCCTCGGTTCGGCGGACACCCCAGTGGGACAGCACGCGCAACGCCATCGGGCCAAACTGTTTCAGGGCCAGTTCGCGGAAGCCGTCGGCAAGCTCACGGCCGCTCACATGACGCGCCGGCCCCGAAGCGGGCTTCTTCAACGTCTTCAGGGTGTGGTCGAGCGCCTCGCGCAGGAAGAAATACGCGTCGACTTCGAACCGGGAGTCCATCTCCCGGATCTGCGCTACGGCCTCTTCGAAGCTGATGCCTTGCATGATGACGTCGCAGTATACCCGTCCATCCGGCCGAAACAACCTCCACGGCCCGGGTTGAGTGCCGCAGCGAATGCGCCTACAGTGGTCGGACACATGCGGAAGGAGAATCATTCGATGAAGACTGCGATCGTGGGACTGGTGGCGGCGGGGCTGGCGGGTGCGGCGATGGCGGCGGACGACGGCTGGGTGAACCTGTTCGACGGTAAGACGCTCGACGGCTGGATCCAGAAGAACGGCACGGCGACCTATCGCGTCGAGAACGGAACCGTCGTCGGCAAGACGGTCGAAGGCAGTCCGAATTCCTTCCTCTGCACCGGGAAGTCCTACGGCGACTTCGAGCTCGAGTTCGAGGTGAAGTTCGATGCCCCGCTGAACTCCGGCGTGCAGATCCGCTCGCAGACGGCGGAACTGAAGCCGGGTTCCACCGACAAGTTCGGCCGCGTCAACGGCCCGCAGATCGAGATCGAGGCCGGCGGCGCGAAGGGCTCCGTGTCCGGCTACGTGTACGGCGAGGCCACCGGCCGCGGATGGCTCACGGCGGATGCGAAGCGCGTTCCGCACCAGAACCTCAAGAAGGACGACTGGAACAAGTACCGCATCGTCGCCAAGGGCCCGCGCATCCAGACCTGGATCAACGGCGTGGCGGTTGACGACCTCACCGACGAGGCGATCTTCACGACCCACCCCAAGGGATTCATCAGCCTCCAGGTCCACGGCATCAAGAAGGGCACGGGCCCCTTCGAGGCCGCGTGGAAGAATATCCGGATCCGCGAGTTGAAGTAGGGCGGAGGGGTTCCGGGGTTCCGGGTTCCGCGTTCCGGGTTTGAACCCGAACGCACGCCGATCCTGGTAGCCGGAGGAATTCGACAGGATAACAGGATGAAGAGGATGGGGGACGCAGGTTCCTGCATCCTGTCGATCCTGTTATCCTGTCAACCTCCTCTGAGACTCGGAACGCGGAACGCCGAACCCGGAACCTACGGTCTCCGCATCTCCCACCCGACATCGTAGTCCTTGTTGTCGACAGTGCGGCGTTGGCCGCCGTCGTCTTTCGCATTCTTGGCGAACCCGTAGACCTGCACGCCGGCTGCGGTCGGCTTGTAGATGAGCGGCTTCGCAGTGAAGGGGTCCGTCGGAACGCCGCCGGGCAGTTGCAGTTCCTCCAGCGAGGCCGGATAGGCGCCATTGGCCAACCGGTGTTTCTCCAGCGCAAGGCCGACGCGGGCGGCATCGAGCGTGCACTCCATCTCCGCGGCCTTCACGAAGACGCTGTCCAGCGCCGGCATGACGAGGCTCGACAGGATCGCCCAGCGGGGCACGCTCTCGACGCGACGGGCGATCGCCCCCGCGGTGGCGGGGTCGAACGGCTTCCCGGCGACCTCCCGCATCTCGCCGAGGATGGTCACGTAGAAGGCGTAGTCCTGCTTGAACAGCGGCCGCAGCGGGTTGGCGTAGGCCCACAGCATCCCGCGCGGCACGGGCAGGCCGCCGAGACCGTCCATGTTCAGCGTTCCGTTGAGGACGCCCTCGAACGCCCATCCGCCCAGCGCAATGCGCTCCCCGTCGAGACAGTGGACAAGTGCCGGCTTGAACCCCTCGCGCGCCCGCGCCAGTTCGCCGGCAAGACCGTCGAGATCGTCCGCCGTGACGGCCCCGGCCGGGGCCGCGGCGAGGATGTGCGGGAGGGCGTCGAGCACGTGCTGGGTACCGGCGAAGGCGATGAGCACGCTGATCAGTACGCGGTCCTCCGCGACCATCCGCGACAGGACGAGTCCGGCGCGGAGGTCCTTCATGGCGGCTGGAAGGTCCCCGTCGCGAGCCTTCACCCAAGCCCCCAGGCACAGCAGCCGGACCGCATTGCGGCTCGGAGCCATGTGCGGGAGCAGCAGCGCGGCGCCCTGCTCGTACTTGAGATCGAAATTGCAGCCCGGTCGCGCGGACGCCTCGCGAAGCAGGCCGAGCACCTCGGCGACTGGCGGCGCAGCGAGCTTCGCCTTCACGTCGGCCGCGAGGGCCGCATCCGTGTGGAGTTGCGCGAAGAGATTGGTCGAGCCCTTCCAAACCTTGGAAAGCTCATCGAACGGCTCGTCCAAGGGTTGGAACTCCGTGCGGCCGCCGGCCATCTGGAGGAACGCGCGGTTGAGCAGCGGCGCGGCGTTCTCCGCGTCCGGCACGGCCGGCGGACGGAACTGCCCGATGGTCGTCGGCCAGCCCTTCGCCTCGATCACGCCAAGGGCGCGCCGGAGTTCCGCGCCGGCGCGGGCATTCCAGATCGTCCACGCGATCGCGGGCACGAGCAGCAGGACGACGAACAGGGTCAGGGCGATGCGGGCTCCACGGTTCATGGTCGGGTCTCCTCTTCTGTGCAGAACGCCGGGAGGGGCGGCGGCCCCGCCGCCCGCGGCCGCCGGGGCCGGCGGCCCTCCCGATGCATGGTGAATGGCGATTTCATGGGTCTCAAAGCGTCGTGGACTGTCTCAAGGTGCTCCACGAGGCGGGATCCGAAAGGTCGGGCGCGGCGGCGGACCACAGTCGCGCGTAGGCGCCGTTCAGGCCCGACTCGCGCAGGATCTCGAGGGTGCCGTCCATCCGCCGTGACGGCTCCCGCGGCCGTGAGGAGGCGAGCGCCCGGTGGGTGAGCGAGTCCTCGCGCATGGAGACGCCGATGCAGACCGCCCACACCGCCGCGATCCCCGCGGCCCATCGCCAGGCGGCGACGCGGAAGGCGTGGCGCTCGATGGATCGGCGCGCCCACTCGTCGCGCGCGACGGCGAGCACGCGGGTGCGCAGGGCCGGGGAGGGCGGTGCGGTGCGGAGTCGGGCAAGGCCCTCATCGATCAGGTCAGGGTTCATGGCGCGCCTCCCCCGCGAGGTGGGCGCGGAGCTTCTCCAGCGCGTAGCGCCAGCGGCTGGCGGCAGTATTGATGGAAACGCCGAGCCGCATTGCGACTTCCGCGAAGGTGAGCCCTCCGAACGCCTTCAGGACGACGACCTCGCGCTGGTCCTCCGGCAGGCGATCGACGGCCGCCGCCAGGGCCGCGTCGTCCGCCGTCGCGGCCCCGGCCCGCGGCGCCATGTCCATCCAGTCCGGCAGCGGTCCGACCTCCAGCGCTGCGGCGCGCCCCGCCTCCCGTGTCCGGGCGCGAAGTCGGTCGATCGACAGATTCCGCGCCTTCGTGAAGAGCCACGGCTCCAGGTCGCGGGCGTCGAGCAGTTGCCGCGGCCGGCGGGCGAGGTCCAGGAACAGGTGCTGCAGGACATCCTCGGCATCCGCCCGGTTGCGCAGGCGCGACAGAAGGAAGGCGAACAGGGCGGGTGCGAACGCGTCGTGGAGGACTTCCAGCGCCGCGGGGTCGTCGCTGCGCACGAGGTCCCGGACCCGCTTCTGGATCGCGTCCGCCGTCATCGTGCCCCCATTCTATCCGATTTCCACTCATGGTCTCATCCGGGATGACGATGGGGGTGGGCGGTTTTGTCTATGGC
>CAYRFK010000088.1:12917-18300 GCA_964423465.1 uncultured Verrucomicrobiota bacterium
CCGGATTGGACTTGGAAGCCGGGCGGTGGATTTGCTACATATGGACCCCTATGGACCCCATGATCATGGTGATGGCGGGCGGCTCGATGCTGCTGCTCTCGGTCGGAGCGGGCTATGTGCTCGGCTGGGCGAACAAGGCATTTCATGTCGAAGTCGATCCGCGCGTGGACGCGGTCAACGGGGCGCTGCCGGGCGCCAACTGCGGCGGGTGCGGCTATGTCGGCTGCGCGAGCTATGCCGAGGCCGTGGTGTTGAAGGACGAGGCGGCGGACAAGTGCCCGGTGGGCGGCCCGTCCTGCGCGGCCAAGATCGCCTCCATTCTGGGCGTCGAGGTCAAGCAGTCGTGGCCCAAGCGGCCGGTCGTCCATTGCCGCGCCTCCCTCGAGCAGCGTCTCCAGCGCACGGCCTACACCGGTGAGCGCTCCTGCTCGGCGGCGAACATTCTCTCCGGCGTCCAGGGCTGCACCTACGGCTGTCTCGGCCTTGGCGACTGCGCGCGCGCGTGCACGTTCGACGCCATCCACATCCTCAACGGCCTGGCGACCGTCGACTACGAGAAGTGCACCGGCTGCAGCGCCTGCGCCCGCGTCTGCCCGCGCAACATCATCACGATGGTGCCGTTCAAGCAGGAGCGCATGCTGGTGGTCGGCTGCTCGAACAAGGACTTCGGCAAGGAGGTCAAGGACGTCTGCACCATCGGCTGCATCGGCTGCAAAGCCTGCGCCAAGCGCAGCCCCGTCTTCTCCTTCGGCGCGGACAACCTGCCGGTGATCAACTACGACGACTTCGATCCGTCCAAGATGGAAGCCACGGAACTCGCCATCGAGAAGTGCCCGATGAAGGGCCTCGTCTACGTCGGCAAGCCGCCAAAGGCCGGCGCGGCCGGTTCCGACGGCGGCGAGGTGCCGGCCCTGGTCACGGCCGATTTCAAGACGACCGTCGACGACACCGACTGGCAGGGCTGATCCGGATGGCGCGCCGGGCGCGGAATCCGGACCGGAAGCCGGGGCGTCCGTCACGGTACGGAGTGTTGCGGAACCGGAGGTCACCATGTCCACCCGCCTGCTGATCGATCGAGCTCGAATCCTCTGCGTCCTGGGGTTGGCTCTTTCCTCCGTGGTTTCCGGCCTGTCCGGCAATCCGCCGCCGGGTCCTGAACTGGTGTGGGAGGGCGAGGTGCCGCAGGATCTGGCCCCCGTCCGCGACGGCGCGATCGCGCTGTGCCGGGACAAACTTCCGCTGCTGATGCGGCATCTCGATGCGCCGGGTTGGGTGCCGCCGAAGCGGACGTCGATCCGGTTCGACGCTTCGCTCGACATTCCCGCGTGCGCCTCGTCGGAGGGTGTCCGCCTCGGCGTGAAGTGGTTCCGCGCCCACCCCGACGATATCGGCGCGGCGGTCCACGAACTCGTTCACGTATTGCAGGCGTACCCCGAGCCGACACGGGCGGAACCCGGCGCGGCCGTGAGGCACACGAAGCCTGGCTGGCTCGTCGAGGGGATCGCCGACTACCTGCGCTGGGTCGTCTGCTGTCCCGCGCCCGGCGCGCTGCCGGAGCACTTCGCAAAGCGCAGCTACCGCGAAAGCTACCGCACCACCGCCGTGTTCCTCGACTGGATCACGAAGCGCAGCGGCCCGCAGGCGATCCTCGACTGGAACGATGCCCTCCGCCGCGGCGTCTTCCACGACGGCATGATCCAAGCCTCCACCGGCAAGGCCCTTGATCCGCTTTGGGCCGAATTCCAGGCGGCCCGCCCGTGAACCGGCGCGCCTTCCTTGCGGCCTGCGCGGCCGCATCGGCGGGAGCCGTCATGGCGCGCCGCGCGGTGGGCGCCCCGGCCCCGGTGCCCGTGCTTCCAGGCCTTGGCCGGAGGTTCGCCGACCCGGTCCGCATCGAATCGGTGGCCCTCCTGCGCGACGGCGACCGGTGGATCGTCCGCGTGCGCGCGGCCGGCGGTGCGTCAGGCTACGCCGTGCCGAACGAGCGCATCGAGTACCTTCACCCGATCTTGGTCCAGCGCGTCGCACCCTACTTCACCGGGAAGGATGCACGGGACATCGAGGCCCTCGTCGACGGCGTCTACACCCACGGATCCAACTACAAGCTCGCCGGCCTCGCCCTCTGGAACTGCGTCGGATGGGTCGAGTTCGCGGTCTTCGACCTGTTGGGGCGGATCGCCGGGGTTCCCGTCTTTGAACTGCTCGGCGGCGCGGGGCGGCGCACGATTGCCGTCTACCTGTCGAGCATGCGTCGCGACACGACGCCGGAGAAGGAGGTCGAATGGATCGGCCGCCGCCTGGCGGAGACCGGTGCGAAGGCGGTGAAGATCAAGGTCGGCGGCCGCATGAGCCGCAACGCCGACGCGTCGCCGGGCCGCACGGACCGGCTCGTTCCCCTTGCGCGCAAGGCCTGGGGCGACGGCGTCGCGCTGATGGCCGATGCCAACGGCTCCTACGATGCGGAGGAGGGAATCCGCGTCGGACGCCTCCTCGAGGCGCACGGCTACCGGTTCTACGAGGAGCCGTGCCCGTTCGAGGATTTCGAGGCCACCGCGAAGGTCGCGCAGGCCCTGACGATGCCCGTCGCGGGCGGCGAGCAGGACACAAGCATCGAGAAGTTCGCCTGGTATGTCAGCAACCGCGGGCTGGATGTGCTGCAGCCCGACGTCAACTACAACGGCGGGTTCATCCGCACGCTTCGTGTCGCGCGACTGGCCGCCTCCGCCGGCCTCGAGATCACGCCCCACGCGCCCCAGGCGGGATTCAGCACGGCCTACATGCTCCACCTCATCGCCGCAGTGCCGAACGCGGGTGCCTTTCAGGAGTTCAACGGCGCGCCGCGGAAGCCCGAGGGGTGGTTCTCGCCGGGCCCCGTGGTGAAGGACGGCGTCCTCGCGGTGCCCGCCGGCCCGGGGCTGGGGCTGGCCCTCGATCCTGATGTAATCGCTCGCGCGCGACCGGTCGGGGATGAGGCCGGGTGAGGATCCCGCCACCCGCGGCATCGCGCTGGCCGTCGAGGACGGGCCGGCGTCGCTGACACGTATCGAGGTCCGTGAATTCATGTCCGTCTGGAACAGGAAGCCGACTCCATGAAGCGAACGTTTCCGACCGCATCCGCAGTCCTTCTTGTATCCGCCGTCTTCGCCGTCCGGGCGCCGTCGGCCGAAGGACCGGAGACCAACTCGATCGGCCTGCGGCTGGTGCCGGTGCCCGCGGGCTCGTTCGTCATGGGGCAGAACGGTCCGCCCGCGGACCACCGGATGACGCGCCACCCCGACCGGTGCGACGACGCCGACTGGGACGAGAAGCCCGCGCATCGCGTCACCCTCACCGCGCCGTTCCGGATCGGCGCGACCGAAGTGACCTGCGGCCAGTACCGCCGCTTCCGGCCCGAATTCGGCCGCGGGGCGGATGACGACGAGGTCGTCGCGAACGTGTCGTGGCACGAGGCCGTCGCGTTCTGCGAATGGCTCGCGCACGCCGAGGGACGTCCCTACCGGCTGCCGACCGAGGCCGAGTGGGAGTACGCGTGCCGGGCCGGAACCGACACGCCCTTCGCCTTCGGCCCGCGCCTGCCCGACGGCTTTCAGAAGTGGCGTGCCACGGATGGCGTGCGACTTCGATTCTTTCCCGACGGCCGCATGCCGCCGGACTATCGCGACCGGCCGGCGGAGGCCCCGCTGCGCGTCGCGCAGACGCCCGCCAACGCGTGGGGTCTCCTCGACATGCACGGCAACGTCGAGGAATGGTGCCTGGACTGGTACGGGCCTTATGAGGCGGGCGAGGCGACCAACCCCGTCGGCCGCGGCGGCGGCGACTTCCGCATCACGCGCGGCGGCGGCGAGTCGGACTTCACGCGCATGCTGCGCTCGGCCAACCGCAGCGGACGTCTTCCGGAAACGCGAAGCGGCCGCATCGGCTTCCGCGTCGTGCAGGCCGGTCCGCCGGGCGGTGCCCCGCTGCCGCCGCCTCCGCCCTCCGCGAATGCACGCGGCGTGCGGCAGGAGCCCGCGCCGGTCGCGAAAGCCGCGTCCGGTCCGTTCTTCTCGGGCCCGAAGCCCTTCGTGAAGGTCCCCGCCGATTCATGCGGCCCGTTGTTCTCGGCGCACAACCACAGCCCCGGCCTCACCGAGTGTCCGAACGGTGACCTGCTGGCCGTGTGGTATTCGTGCGTCGACGAGGGCGGCCCCGAGTTGATGGTCGCCGCGAGCCGGCTGCGCGCGGGGGCGGATGCGTGGGACGAGGCCTCGCCGTTCTGGGATGGCCCGGACGTCAACGACCATGGGCCGAAACTGTGGTTCGATGGCGACCGCACCCTGTGGTTCTTTGCGCGGGGATTCGCCGAGAACGTCATTCGCAGCTCGACCGACAACGGCGTCACATGGTCGAAGGCCCGCATCGTGCAGCCCTGCGCCGAGTTCGCCAATGCGCCGATCCGCACGCGCGAAGGCTTCCTTGTCGTGCCCCACGATTCGCGGGCGACGAGCCTGATCATCAGCCGCGACGGCGGCGCCACATGGACGGCCCCCGACGCGGGCGGCACGAAGCACACCTGGCGCGACGGCGGACAGGGGCGGCGGCTGGCCGGCATTCACAACGGCCTCGTCCAACTCGGTGACGGCCGCCTGATGGCGATGGGTCGCATCGACGATGCCGAAGCGCAGAAGCTCTTCGGCGTCCGGACGCCGGTCAGCCTTTCGTCCGACTGGGGCGCGACATGGACCCACGCGGCCTCGCCGTTCCCCGCGATCAGCAGCGTCCAGCGTCCGGTGCTGATACGCCTGCGCGAGGGACCGCTGATGTTCTGCTCCTTCACCGACCAGTGGCGCGACTGGAAGGCTCGGAAGGGAATGCCCTTCGCGGACGCCTCCGGCGGCACGTTCACGGGATTCGGCCTCTTTGCGGCGCTTTCGGAGGACGACGGCCGCACGTGGCCCGTGCGCCGGCTGCTCACACACGGCGGCCCGTCCCGCCAGGCGCCGATGATCGACCGCGGCGAGTTCACGCTGGGCGACACGACGGCCGAGCCCTGCGGCTATCTCGCCGCCTGCCAGACGCGCGACGGCAGCATCCAGCTCATCACGAGCAAGAACCACTACGTCTTCAACCTCGCGTGGCTCAAGGCCCTTCCGCCCTCGCGTCCACCGATCTTGTCTCCCGTCCCGGGGCGTGTCCCCACGCGGGCTGATCGGCACGGGGGCGCGCTCGTCGATTGAACGCGAAGAAGATCGTGGGCACCTTCCTCAGTCTCCGTTGAAATGTGAGTAGAAAAGGCCCTTGCAAAGCCGCGTGGGCGAACGCAGGCTTTGTAAGAGCTTATGAGCAATGCGGGGAACATGTATGCAGATGATGGTAAGGCTGGTGGGTGCGGTCGGGTTCTTAG
>CAYRFK010000089.1:0-18165 GCA_964423465.1 uncultured Verrucomicrobiota bacterium
CGCCAGCAGCAGACCGGGGTCTGGCCGGCGGGGGTGGATGAGGCACGTACCACCCGGTGGCGGAGAACCTCTTCCTCCGTGTGCACCCGCCGCATCGTCTCCCGGATGAACAGCTCCGAGCCGATCACCAGTCCGTCCACCCAGTGACGAACCCGCCGGCCCGCGGAAAGCGTGAACGACGGCTCAGCCGGAACTGCGACGTCGGCCGCGGGGGTCTGGGCTGCCGCCTTCGCGCGATCCTCCGCCGCAAGTCTGGCAAACTCCGCGGCCAACGCCGCATGCAGCGCCTTGAGTCCCAGCCCCCGGAGGTGCTCCGGCAGGTCAGGAACGAGGACCTCCCGCACCGCCTCTTCAAAGGGGTGTCGTCCCGTCTGCGCCCAGACGCCGTAGGAACAGAACCGGTAGTTCCCCGGATCAGTCACCATCCTCGCCCGCACCGGGTTACGCTCGATATAGGCCCAGCACGCCCACAATGCAGGGCCGCTCTCCAACACCGTGTTCTTAAACCGGCCCGCCCACAGCGGCCCCTTCCGCCGCACCGTCCGGGACCGGTTGAACCAGGCCGTACACAAGTGCTGCAGATGCCGCATGCACCAACTCACGTCCCGCAACCGCTCCTGCCACTGTCTGCAGAGCCGGCTGCCCGGCATCAGCTTGCGCTTGCCCCCATGGAAGACCTTGTACCTATCGATCGTCTCCTGCTCTGAGGGCTTCTCCGCCGGCGAGCACAGCAGGATGTGCCAGTGGTTGGACATGAACTGGTAGGCAACCACCCGCACCGCATAGAAGCGGGCCACCCGCATGAGGATGCGCACGAACTGCTCCTTCTCGGCCGGACCGAACGGCCGGTCCTCGGTGGTGCCCACCGCATGGTTGTAGCAGTGGTGCCAGGTGTCCCGCCCCTCCGGCTTGAGTCTCGCATGTCTCATCGCTCCGGCTCCTTCCGGCGGGACTCGCCCGCCCGCTATTCATGAGAAGAAGCCGGCGAACCAGAACTCCAACGAAAGTTGAAACTCTTTCTCTGTCCCCACCTTGAGGGGCACCGGGGAAGGGGACAGGGAGCACAGGCTGGGTTGGGACGACGCAGTTTCTCTGTCCCTTGTCCCGTCCCCTGTCCCCGCGGTGGGGTCCTTGCCGCCCTCGCCGCGCGCGGTGGGTTCCGCTACACTCTGCCGGATGCTGTGGTCTCTCTATCAGGTTCTCTTTGCGATTGGCTTCACGCTGATGCTGCCGCATTTTCTGCTGCGTATGCGGCGGCGGGGGGGGTACGGGCCGGGGTTCGGCGAGAGGTTCGCCCGCTATTCGCCGGAGGTGGCGGCGAAACTTGCCGCCGGGCCGCGGATCTGGGTGCACGCGGTCAGCGTCGGCGAGGTTCACGTCGCCCTCGGGTTCATTCGGGAGTGGCGGACCCGCCGGCCGGATGCCCGCTTCATTGTCTCGGTCAACACACCGACCGGACGAGGCGTTGCGGAGAAGCAGCTTTCGCCGGAGGATGTCCTGATCTATTTCCCCCTCGACTTCCCGCCGGTCGTGAACCGCGCTCTTGGCGCCCTCCGCCCTGCGGCCCTGATCCTGTGCGAAGGCGAGTTGTGGCCCAATCTCATCCGGGGTTGCGCCCGGCGCCGGATTCCTGTGGCCTCGATCAACGCGCGCATGTCGGACCGGTCGTTCCGGGGCTATTCCCGCGCCCGAGCCTTGACGCGGCGCATCCTTCCTTTCTTCACCCGATTCTGCGCGCAGGGACCTGAAGATGGCCGACGACTCGTCGCCCTCGGCGCCCCTCCTGATCGCGTCCGCGTCGTCGGCAGTGCCAAGTACGAGGCCGCCGTTCCCGATCCCGGCGCAGCGGAACGGGCCCGCGCGTTTCTCCGGTCGGCCGGATTTCCGGAGAATGCGACCGTCCTCGTCGGGGGCTCGACCTGGACCGGCGAGGAGGCTGTGTTGCTGGACATCTGCCGCGGCCTGCGCGCGGACTTCCCCGCGCTGCGACTGGTCCTCGTGCCCCGCCATGCCGAGCGCGCGCCGGAGGTGGTGACGGAACTGGAAGCCCGCGGCGTGCCGTATGTCCGTCGCAGCGGAGGCCCGGCACCATCCACCCCGCCCGAGGTTGCACTGATCGACACAACGGGCGAGCTGATGGGATTCTACGGCGCTGCCGATCTTGTCTTCGTCGGCAAGAGCCTGACGCAGCACGGCGGGCAGAACCCGATCGAGCCTGCGCTCTGGTCACGGCCGATCCTCGTGGGGCCGAATATGGAGAACTTCCGCCCCGTCGTTGCCGACTTCCTCGAGACCTCCGCCATCCGCCAAGTGCCCGACGCTGCCACCCTGGCCGCAGCCCTGCGCGAACTCCTGGCCGATCCCGCCCGCCGTGCCGACCTCGGCGCACGTGCCGGCGCCGTCGTCCGCGCCAAGTCAGGGGCGATGCGGAGAACGGTGGACGATCTCATGCAGGCCCTGCCGACGTGTCAGCCTTCCCACATCTCCCCCGGCTTGTCCGGATAGGTCATTCGCACGCGTACGTGGCCGTGGCCGGCGTTCCGGAGAGCGCTCTCGACTTCGGCCCGGGCAGCCTGGGGGTCGTTGCATTCGGCGGAGAGGTGGGCGAGAAAGATGTCGGTGAGATGCGGGCCGGCGATCTCGGCGGCCATCTCGGCACAGTGGCGGTTGGAGAGATGGCCCTGCCGCCCGAGGATCCGCTGCTTGAGCGACCAGGGCCGGCGCGAGTTCTGAAGCAGGTGCTCGTCGTGGTTGGCCTCGAGAATCAGTGCGCGGCAGGGGCGCAGCCTCTCGCGAATCAGGTTGGTCGGCGTTCCGAGGTCCGTCGCGATGCCCAGCACCGTGCCCCCGTGTTCGATGACGAACCCGACCGGGTCGTAGGCGTCGTGCGGGACCGCAAAGGGCGCGATGCGAAGGTCGCCGATCTCAAAGGCGTGGCCGGTCGCGAACTGCCGCCACTCGAGCCCCTGCTGTTCCGCGTCGCGCTCGACCCCCTCCCGAGTCCCCTGGTTGGCGTACAGCGCCACGCTCTGGCCGCGCTGGAGGCGCGCAATCCCCGCGGTGTGGTCGGAATGCTCGTGACTGATCACAACGGCCTTCAGCGCGGCCGGATCCGCACCAATGGACTCCAGCCTCAGTCGAATCGCGCGCGCGCTCAGGCCGGCGTCGACCAGAATCGCCGTGGTCGGCGATGCGATCCACGTGCAATTCCCCGAACTGCCGCTGGCCAGGACGCAGACGCGAAGGGACATCAGTAGTACTCCGGCACGTGCGTCTGCAGGTCTTTCGGCGGACGGCGGTACTTGCCGGCCTTCGGCCGCGGCGGGAGCGTGACCTTGTCGCGGGGCACCTTCTTGAACGGGATCTGCTCGAGCAGATGGCGGATGCAGTTGAGGCGTGCCCTGCGCTTGTCGTCGGCCTCGACGACATACCACGGCGCTTCGGGGATGTCGGTGTGTTCGAACATCTCGTCCTTGGCGCGCGAATACTCCACCCAGCGCGTCCGTCCCGCCAGATCCATGGGGCTGAGCTTCCACTGCTTGGTCGGGTCCTTGAGCCGCGCCTGGAAGCGGCGCTCCTGCTCCTCGCCGCTGACGGAGAACCAGTACTTGATCAGGTGGATGCCCGAGCGGAGCAGCATGCGCTCGAACTCGGGGCACGAGCGGAAGAACTCGTCGACCTCGTCCTGCGTGCAGAACCCCATGACGCGCTCGACGCCCGCGCGGTTGTACCAGGACCGGTCGAAGATCATCATCTCGCCGGCCGCGGGAAGGTGCGACACGTAGCGCTGGAAGTACCACTGCGTCTTCTGCCGCTCGGTGGGCGTCGGCAGAGCGACGACGCCGCACACGCGCGGATTGAGCGGTTGCGTGATGCGCTTGATCACGCCGCCCTTGCCGGCCGCGTCGCGGCCTTCAAAGATCACGACGACCTTCAGGCCCTTGTGACGGACCCAGTCCTGAAGCCGGACCAGCTCCACCTGGAGACGGAGAAGCTCCTCCTCGTAGAACTTCCGTTTCAGCTTCTTTCGCGATTTCGCCTCGATATCCCCGCCTTTAATGCGCATGCCGAGTCCTCCCTTCACGTTCGTCGCCCGTGTCTCCACTCTACCACATCGCCGCCGCGATGAAGCCTCCGCCGCACGCTACGGACGCTCGATGCGCAGCCCACCCCGGCCGGTGACGCGCAGGGCGAGGAGGCCGCGGGCGGGGTCCCATTCGTTCGGCGCATCGCGGGGGACGGGCCGGCCGTCGAGAAGGACGGCGTCGCCAGGTGCCAGACCGCCGACAAGGACAAAGCCGCCGCCATCGGGCCACGCCGTGACGCGCACCTCGGCCGAGCGGGCGTTCTCGCTGACGACGGTCAGATCTCCGGGGGCGTGGACAAGCCAGCAAGGGCCGCCGGCGCACCGGAAGTCGTCCAACGCCGGCCCGCCGGTCAGCCGCGCGGCGCAGAGGCCGACGGTGAGCGGGTTGATCGCCGGCCCGTCGCGGTGCTGGTCCTCAAGCAGGAAGAAGTCCGGCAGAAGCCCCACGCGCCGGCGGTCCGACGCCGGCCACGTATGCTGAATGCCCGCGACGGTGATGCCGTCCGCCAGTCGCTTCCACGGTCCCGCCGCGTCGTGCCGCGCAAGTTCGTAAAGCGACCCGGCATAGACGAGGCCGCACCACTGCACGGGCTGGCCGAACCACACCGGTGCGCGCCAGTTCGTGGCGCCGAGGACGGCGATCGTGTTGTAGAGGCCGACGGAGCCGACGGTGGGCGGAACGAGATAGATGAACGGAACGCCGGTCCACGCCCAGTACACCGCTTCGTCGAGCAGCGCCCGGTCGCCGGTCAGTTCAAAGCCGCGCGTGTACGCGGCGACGAGGTGGGCGGCCGCGAGGATGTCCGGGGTGTGCAGCGGGATCTCCCACGTCTGCGCGCCGCGCGGCACGCCGTTGCGGTACGGCGCCAGCCCGCGGAGTCGCGCGAGCGCGTCGTCGATCGCGGCGCGGTCGCCGGCGAAGGACGCCATCCGCAGGGCCATCTCGACCTCGAGCGCGGCCATGCCGTTCGCATGCGGGACCGGATGGGTGCGGCCGTAGTCGGGCCTTCCCGCGTGGGCCCGGTACGGCACGGTGCCGTCCGCCGCGAAACGCCCCAGATGCTGGCGCGCGGCGCGCGCGGCTGCCGTTGCGCCGGTGAGGACGTTTCCGAAGACCAGCGGCGGGGCAAACGTCCGCCCGTGGCCCACGCGCGCGAAGATTCGGTTCGGGATCGGGACCTCCCGCACGGCTTCCCCGGCCAGCGCGCGAAGCTGCGAGGCGAGGGCCGGGTCCGCGACGGCACCGGCGAGCCAGCGCAGGTGCGCGGGCACATCGGCGGCGGGGCTCGCGATGCGGTCGCCCCAGACGCAATGCAGGAACCGCGCGCCGTCGCGAATGCCGGAGTGGAGCCAGCCGTCGGCGGCGAGGGCGGCATAGGCCGCGCGGTCATATCCGCTGTCGGGGAGGGGAGGCAGCCCCTGCATGGCCACGTAGTGCCGCAGGGCTGGCACGACCGATCCGCCGCGGCCGCCGATCAAACGCGCCCGTGCGGCCACGGTCTCCCCGGCGCGCAGCGGGAGGGGCGGGTCGCAGATCGCGCCTCCTTCATCGCGACCGGGCGCGCGACCGTCGAGAAGGAACAGCCCCATCGCATGCGCGCCGCCGCCGAACGTGCGGTCGGGCGAGTCGAAGACCGGTTGCAGGCGGGGCTGCGGCTCCCATGCAAGGCCGATGTAGCGGTCCTGCGCGGCGATGGCCATCAGCGGGATCGTGACCTTGTGCGGCGCCGGGGCGAGGCGGCGCGACTCGGGGCCTTCGATGTCGGCCGTCGAACTGGACGGTTCGTCGTCGAGGTACTCGATTCCCGCGAAGAGCCCCTGCGTCTTGCGGGTTCCGAACGTGCCGGCACCGGGGCGCAGGAGGAGCAGCGGCAGACAGAGGATCTCGCGGTCAGCATCGACCGAAACGGCCGTTTCGAGAAGCGCGGTCCCGTCCGGCGGGGCCGCGGAGATCCGACGCGTGAAGGTCCACGTTGCGCCGTCCGGATCGCGGGCGCGCGTGGTCCACACGACCGCGCCGCCATCGCGGCGCACGACCCGATCCACGGCGGCGGTCGCGACGCAGAACCATCGCGCGGCGGTCGGGGCCATGTAGCCTACGAGGATCCGGTCATCCGCCACCGCCATGCCTTCCCCGTCGATCGTGACGGCCAGTCCCTCCCGGCCCGCGCCGACCGTCAGGGTGCCGCACGCAATCCGGTCCGCGGCGCTGGCCGGCGCCGCCACCGCCGCAGGCCACGCGGGCGGCTCGACGAGGATCCGCGGCTCCAGCCGCAGGGACGCGATGGTGACCGTGCTGCTCGTGCCCGGCGGGTCGATGCGGATCACGACACCGGGTTTCTGTGGAGGCAGCGGAATGCGGTGTTCGCACCACCGTCCTGCGGGCATGCGTCCGCGGACAGAATCCTTCTCGCTGAACCCGGGGCCGAGGAAGAACTGAAAACCGCCGCCGACGTCCGATCGCCAGCGGATCCGCAACCACAGCGGTCCGGCGCCCGGCGCCGCGACCGGCGGCCCGATGAAATAGGGATCCTCGCCGGCCGCCTCCACCGTCAGCCCCTCCGCGGCCTGCCGCAGGGCGGCGATGTGGTGGGCGGGCTTCCATCCCCTTTCGCCGCCGGGCCGCGTGAAATCAAACTCCGCCACCGGCTCCGCGCCGCGGCTCCCGCCCGCCGCAACCATTGCAAGGCCGACCACCGTCAGGATCTTCTTCATCCCCGCACCCTGCCACTTCATCCCGGCCCCCCGCAAGCCCGCCGCCGCCCCTTGCCTCCCCCGTCCAGATGTAACATCCGGATGTACGATCGTACGGCTGGATGTTACACTGGCTGCGGAGGATCCGACGATGCCAGGGAAGCCGATCGCGTGGACGTGGTTTCACAATCCGCGGTTCAGCCTGACGGTGGCGCGCCGCAGGGTGGGGGCGGAGTTGATGGATCTGGCGGTGGCGTACGGGGACGCCTTCGTTCTTCGACGGCACAGCCTCTGGGCGGCGCCGATGTGGAAGGAGGATTCGGCGCGGCGCATGGCGCTGTCCCGCCTTCGGAGGTCGGGTGTGGTCGTGAAGACCGCCGGCCGACGACCGGGCACGACGCTGCACGTGTCCGAGGAGTGGAGCGATCGCGACGTCCTCAACCCGGAGCGCCTGTGGAGGCAGAAGTGGTCGGGGGTCTGGTGCATCCTCAGTTACGACATCGCCGAGGCCGACCGGCATCTCCGGGACCACCTGCGCCGATTTCTGCGGCGCCTTCGAATGGGCTGTTTTCAGAGAAGTTTCTATGTTTCGCCCCGCGATATCCGCCCCGAGTACGCAGACCTCGCCGAGACCACCGGGCTCGGGTTCGATGCCTGCCTGTTCGAAGCCCGCGACATCGGGCATGAGTTCCCCGGCCGCATCGTGGGGCGGTCTTGGCCGTGGAACAGGATCCGGGACCGGCAGACCTGGTACATCGAGATGTGCGAAGCCGCACTCGATCGGGCCGCGTCGGGGACGCTGACGCGGGAGGAGATCGCATCGCTCGTTCGCGAGGAGATGTCCGCCTATCTCGTCGCGATGGAGGAGGACCCCCTCCTGCCCGGCGCCCTGCTCCCCGAGGGCTACCGCGGCCGGGTCGTCCACCGCCTCCATCGCACGTTCGTCCGCCGCCTGAAGCCCTCCCTGCTCGACCTCCTGCACGGGTCCCCGCTATCGCAGGTGTAACATCCAAGCGTACGATCGTACGCTTGGATGTTACACCTGAAGGCACGGTGGCGCGGGATGGGCGGCGGCTATGGGAGTGCGGCGAGGACGTCGGCTACGGGGATTGCGTCGATGGCTCCGTCGGGTGCGCGCACCAATCGGACGTGGGCGCCGCGCGGGGTCCACAGGGCCGGGTCGGTGGGGCCGAAGAGCGTCACAACCGGGATGCCGAGCGCGGCGGCGATGTGGGTGATGCCGGAATCATTGCCGAGATAGGCCCCGCACGAAGCCAGGACGCCGGCCAACGCGACGAGGTCGAGCGAGTCGGCCACCGGCGCGGCGAGTTCCGCAGCGGCCGCGCGCACGGATCCGGCGATCGCATGGTCGGCCTCGCCGAGGATGAAGAGGATGGGCCGGCCCTGCGACGCCGCGTGGCGGGCGACGGCAAGAAAGCGGTCAAGGGGCCAGTTCTTCTTCGGGCTTCCGCTGCCGGCATGGATGGCGAGGGGCGACGGCCCGGCCCCGGCCGCGTCCAGCCACGCACGCCCCGCCGCCTTCTCGGCGGTCCCGAGAGGAAGCGCGGGCGCGGCCCCGGCCTCGTAGAGGGCCAGGGTTTCCAGCGGTTTGAGAAGGTGGTCCACGATGTGGCCGGCGGGAGCGACGGGCGACCGGTAGAGCAATTGCTTCACGCCGTGAAGCCGCAGATTGCTGCCGACGTAGCCGTCGGGGTCGTGGAGGAAGCTCAGGACGATGTCGAACGACGAGAGGAAGGCGATGGTGTCGTCGTCGATCTGCGGCCGCTGTCCGAAGAACCGCGCGATGCGGGCCGTGTCCAGCGCGTGGATCTTCGCGACCAATCCTGCCGCTGCGGCGAGCCGGACGATGTGCGGATAGCCGATCAGCTCAATGTGCGCGTCGGGCCATCGCGCGCGAAGGGCGTGGAGGACCGGCAGAGTGACGATGAAATCGCCAATCGCGCCGCCGCGGAGGACCAAGAAGCGGGGAGGGCGCATGGCGGGCGCGGCCTCAGTACACCGTGGCGGCCAGCCCGGCGAGGAGCAGACCGAGGGCGGCGAGGACGGATCCGGTGGCGCGGGCGCGGGCGCCGTCGGTCAGCCACGAGGTCCACCGGCGGAAGCGGTAGGGCCCCAGCATCCAGCCGATGCCCGCGATGATCAGGACGTAGGTGAAGGCGGAGACGACGACGCTCCAGGGCGAATCGTGAACCCGCGCGGCCTGCAGCATCGGGTTGGCCACGAGGAGCACCAGGCCTCCCAGGGCGCGCGGGGCGAGCAACTCGTCCATGAAGACGACCATGAGGCCGTAGGTGACCATGCCGGCCAGTCCGATCCACGGCTTGAGCGCATCGAAACGGCCCAAGCGTGCGTGATAGACGATCCATGCGACCCAGGCCAGCGCCGCGGCGGCCAGAACCCAGGCCGCCGGACGGTTCCTGGGGAACGCGGCCAGCAGGCGGCGAACGGGTTCAGGCCGGGCCAGCAGGGCGGCCCCGACGATCAGACAGGCCGCCCCGCTGATCCATGAAACAGACGCGAGTGAAAACATGAGGCGCGCATGATAGTGCATGACGCCCCGCGGTTCAAACGCGGTTTTGCCGGTCCGTCCGGCCGGGCCTACAGCATCACGGCGCAGGCCGCGTCGGCGCCGATCTGGGCGGCGATGCGGTCGACGACCTCCTGCGGCACCGCGCGGTTGACCTTCAGGATGGCGATCGACAGTTCGCCCTTCGAGTCGTGCGGGTTGCGCATGTCGTCGATGTTGATGCCCGCGCCGGCCAGCGCCGCGCCGATCTGGCCGATGACGCCGGGGCGGTCCTTGTAGGTGAACGCCACGATGTGGCCGCAGGGCTCGAAGTACAGCTTGTCGAAGTCGTCGATGCGGGAGACCATCAGGTTGCCCTCGGCGACGGTGCCGCGGACGCTGGCGCGGCTCATCGCGCCGCCCCCGCGGTCGACGGTCAGATCGACGGTCATCGAGTTCTTGTAGCCCTTGTGCTCGTCGGTCTCGCGGTCGGTGTACTCGATGCCGCGCTCGGCCAGCAGCTTCTTCGCCGCGCCCGGTGCCATCGCGCGGTCGAACGTGTCGTCCAGAGCCGCGACGACGGGCACGGCCATGTAGTCGGCGAAGGGCTTGAGCGTCCCGTAGAAGCTCGTCTCAATCGTCTTCAGGGGACGGTCCGCCCCGGCCATCGCGCGGCACAGCTTTGTGACGCGGAAGGCGAGGTCCGCGAAGGCGCGGTCGAGGCCCTCGGGGATGTCGCGGTTGACGATGTAGGACGTGATGCCCTTGTCGTCGAACTCGATCAACTGCTCCGCCGAGCGGCGGGCGGCGTTGTAATTCGCCTCCTTCGTGCTCGCCCCGAGGTGGGGGAGCATGATGTCGGCGATGTCGGCGACGGTCTTCGGCCCCTCCGCATCCTTCGGATAGACGTCGTTGAGGAACCGCAGGCCCTTCTCCGCCTTCACGGCGCGCAGGTCCGCCTCGGCGATCACGCCGGACCGGGCGCAGTTGATGAGGGTCGCCCCTTTCTTCATCGTCCCAAGCAACTCGGTGTTGACCAGCCCCTTGGTCTTCTCGTTCTCCGGCAGGTGAAGCGTCACGTAGTCCGACTCGGCGAAGAGGGTCGGCAGGTCGGCCAGCGTCACGCCGTCCTCCGCGGCGAGGTCCGGCGACACGAAGGGGTCGTAGCCGAGCAGGCGGCACTCGAAGCCGGCCAGGCGCTTGGCGACGAGCCTTCCGATGGCGCCGAGACCGACGATGCCGACGGTCTTGCCGGCGACCTCGCGGCCCATGAAGGCCTTCTTCTCCCACGCTCCGGCGCGGCAGGAGGCGTCGGCCTTGATGATGTGGCGGGCGTCGGAGAGCATCAGCGCGACGACCTCCTCCGCGACGCCGTTGGCGTTGGCGCCGGGGGTGTTCATCACGTCGATGCCCTTCTTGCGGGCGTACTTGATGTCGATCGTGTTGAAGCCCGCGCCCGCGCGGATGACGACCTTGAGAGCCGGCAGCGCGTCGATCAGGGCGGGCGTGACCTTCTCGCTGCGGACGATGAGCGCGTACGCGTCGGCGTTCGCGGCGGCGAGGGCCAGGATCGCCTCGTCGGTCGTCGCCTTGTCGTCCTGCACGACCGTGTAGCCGCCGTGCTTCGTCAGCAGTTCCGCCGCGATCTTGTCGAGCTTCGTCGGAATCAGGGCCTTCTTCATTCGTCGCCTCCCGCCGTCTTTCGCCGGCCGATCGTCCGTGTCTTCCAAGCTCTGGAAACACCCGGCCGCCATCCTTCCAACCCTTGGATCGATTTTCAAGCCGTTTCGCGCGTCTGTAACCTTTCCCCGGCCCCCTCCGTAAGGCACAATCAAAGGGCGCATAAGGGCGCCCGATGAGGAGTTGCGAGCATGAAGCGTTGGATGACGGTGGCGGCGGCGATAATGGCCATGACGGCGGCGGCTTGGGCGGCACCCTTCAACCCGGCGGATGTGCCGGCCGAGGTGAAGTGGTTCGCCCACGTGGACGTGGACCAGCTCAAGACGACCGAGGTGGGCAAGGCGGTGCTTGAGCAGTTGACGACCGACGAGGACAACAGGAAGCTTGCGGCGCTGCAGGCGGTCTTCGGGTTCGACCCGCGCAAGGACCTGTTCGGACTGACCGTGTGCGGCGTCGGCCCCCGGTCCGCCGCGATCGTTCGCGGCCGGTTCGACGCCGAGCGGCTGGTCACGCTGCTTCGCGCGAATGATGGGTATGAGGAGATCACTGTCGAGGGCCGCGCGATCCACTCCTGGATCGACGAGGACAAGGCGAAGAAGAAAGGCCCGGAGAAGGCGCGCATGTACGGCGCGTTCCACTCCAGCGGCGCTGTCATCCTGTCGGAGCAGTCCGACACGGTCGGCCACGTGCTGGCCGTGCTCGACGGTGCGAAGCCCGCGACCGCGGCGAAGGCGCCGGCTCCGTCCGATCTCAAGCCGATCGCCCTCGGCGTGGCCGAGGACCTGTCGGGCGCGGATCCCAAGAACGCGGCGCTCAAGCTGGCTCGCAGCGGCACCGTGGTGCTGGGCGAGGCCGGCGGACGCGTCCGCGGGCATGTCGCGCTCGAGACCGTCGACTCCGGGACGGCTTCCAACCTGCTCAAGGTCGCCGAGGGCATGAAGTCGGCCCTGCTTCTCAATGCCGAGAAGGATCCGCGTGCGGCGATGCTGGCGGAGTCGGCGACCGTCGCCCTTGAGGGCACCACGGTGTCGATGAAGATGGAAATGCCGGCCGAGGAGATCGTGAAGGCGGTCCGCGACGAGGCCGCGAAGAAGCTGGCGAAGAAGCCGGAGTAACCGTGTGACCGATTTCCTGAAGGCGGCGGATGAATCGCTCGCCCGCGAGACGGCGGCCGGCTCGACCGAATCTTTCGGCGAGCTGGTCTGCCGCCACGGCGGGCGGATCCTCGCCTACTGCCGGTGGCGCACCGCCGATCCCGCCGCCGCCGAGGATCTCGCCCAGCAGGTGTTCGTAGCGGCGTTCCGCCGGATTGGCGGCTACAACCCGGCGCGACCGTTCCTGCCATGGCTCTACACGGTGGCCCGGTGCGTGGCGATCGACGAATCGCGCCGCGCGCGGCGGGTGCCCCGCGCGGTCGATGTTCCGGACGGCCGAGTGGATGCCGCGACGCCGGCCGATACGATGTCGGCCGGCGAGGCGGAACGGGGCCTGTGGGCACGCGCCCGGCGCGAGCTGTCCCGCCGGCAGTTCGAGGCGCTGGAGCTGAGGGTGCGGTCCGATCTCGACGTCGCCGCGGTCGCCGCGGCGATGGGGCTGACGCAGACGCATGTGAAGGTTTTGCTGTTCCGCGCCCGCCGGGCGCTGCTCGCCGCCGGGGCCGATGCCGAGTTGCGCGAGTCCGTCGCCGGTCGTGCCGCCTCGCCGGCGGCGGCCGTGGCGGCTGCGGGGGGAAGGATGTCATGAACGAGCAACGAATGTCGCGTCCGGACCGGGATCGCGCCGGCGAAACGGAACGGCTCTACGCCCTGCTTCGTGCCGATGCGCAGCCGGCGACGGTGCCGGACGGTTTCGTGATGCGCACGATGGCCGCCGTCCGCGCCGCCGCCGCGGTCCGGAACCGCCCCGCGCCGGTCTTCGCATGGCAACGCCCCGCATGGGCCGCCGCAGTGGCGTGCATCGCCGTGGTCCTGTCGTTCTGGGGCCGGGGTCGGATCGAGGATCGGACGGTCGCGCACGCCGGGGCGCGCGAGGCGGTGTCCGCCGCCGTGGCCGCTTCGGACTGGATCGCGGCGTGGGGCGACGGCGCGTCGGACCGGATCACGCAGCCCATGCACGCCGAGGTCGAGAATCTCGTGGACGACGCGCGCCGTGCCGCCACAGTCCTTCTGGCGGGCCTGGAGTAGCCGGCCCTACTTCGACCACGCCGGAAGGTCGGCGGCGAAGTCGGGCATCGGGGCGGCGCGGGCGGCCTCGATCCATGCGGGATCGCCGTAGACCCCCGCGCGCACCTCGAAGGGTTTGAATCCGACCGCATGCGCGGGCGAGTCCGCAGCGAGGGCGAAGACGCGGCGGGCCGCGCCGGCGCACTTCGGGTCCGCAACAACGGATCCCTGATCTTTCCCCGACGCCTGCCAGGCCGCGAACGGTTTGCCGGCGAAGTTCGTCGCACCGCCGCCGAGCCGCCACCAGAGGTTGCTGCGCGATTCGTAGCGCAGCTTGTCGAACGGTCCCTTGAGCGCGTCGCCGCTGTCCCACAGGATCAGGTTGTGCTCGAGCGTGAACGACAGGTGCTCCTCGACGCGCGTCGCGCGGATCTGGCAGTCGCGGCTGAAGGCGAGGAGGTTGTTCCGCACGATGTTCTCGCGGCCGTAATGCTGGTGGAACGAGGCGTCCTTTGTGTCGTGGACAAGGTTGTTCTCGAAGACGATCTGCGTGCTGCCCTCGTCGGTGTAGAGGCCCCAGCCGCCGTAGGTGTGAGCCCAGATGTGGTGGAACCAGTTGTCGTGGACGCGCGTGCCCTCGGAGCGGCCGAGCGTGTAGATGCCGCCCATGTCGCTGAGCCAGCCCATGCCGAGGTGGTGGACGTGGTTGAAGCCAATGTCGTTCGCCTTCGCGACGCTCGTCCCATAGCCCCAGACCCAGCCGGCGGAGATGCCGGTGTAATAGAAGTCGCCGATGTCGTTGTGCGTGACGGTGTTCGTGCCGCTGTTCCCGATCCACACGCCGACGGCGCAGGGGAAGTAGCGGCCGCCGTGCTGGAGGATGTTGTTGTCCGCCGTGACGCGCCACGTCTCCTCCGCCGGCTTCGACGGTGCGCGCAGGTCCCCGATGCGGATCGCGCTGCCGCCGAGGTCGGTGATGCGGCAGCGGTCGATCCGGCAGTCGCGGCAGCCGCGCCGGAACCAGACCGCGTGCGCGCCGGTGTGCGCCACCGCGCAGTTGGTCAGGACCACGCCGCGCGCGCCGTCGGCCATCACGGCGGCCTCGATGCCCGCCGCTGCCTGCATCGCTTCGAATCCGCCCCGCGAGTCGGCGTGAAGGAACGACAGACCCTCGATCGTGACGCCGTCGATCCATGCCCCCGCGACCGGATCGCCCTGAAAGACGAGGAGCTTCTCGGTGCGCGGCGCCCAGGCCTCGGCGGCCGCCGGCGTTTCGCCGGACAGGGGGCGGTAGGCGACCGTGCCGTCGCGGTCGAGGAACCACTCGCCCGGTGCGTTGCAACCGGCGGGCACATTCTCGAAGTACGCAATGCACCCCTTGCTCATCGGGTTCCAGGGTTTCATCTGCTGGCCGCGCGTCGTCACGATGCCGGCGGCCGGGTCGACGGCCGCGATGAAGCGGCGGGTGTGATCCCACTTGTGATGCACGACGATCTGCACGGCCTTCAGGGCGGCCTCGTCCAGCCCCCCGAGCGGGGCCAGTTGCTCCGGCGCGAACCGCAGCGTCACCGTCGAGTCGCCCGTGCGGTTGCGCCCCTCGGGCTTCGGATCCTCCTTCACCTCGAGGATCGTGAACGCGCCCGTGTCCGGGTGCCGTGCCCGCGCCGCGCGCCGGCCGTTGACGTAGAGGTGCTCGAAGCCGCCCGCGAGGTCCGCGGGTGCCTTGGCGCGCCACGCGCCGTCCGCGCCGGCGGTGAAGCCGGCGATGCGGACGCCGCCGGAGAAGACGGGTGATTCGCCCGGCCACGCGGCATAGACGGCGCGGCGGCCGGCGGGGGCGGAGTCCTCCGGTTTGAAGACCACGGGGGCGGCCAGCGGGTAGGTGCCGCCGCGGAAGATGACGCGGACGTCGCCCGTCGCCGCGGCCGCGAACTTCGCCCGCACGGCGGCCTGCGCACGCGCGAACGTGGCGAACGGCTGCGCCGCGGTGCCCGCCGCGGCGTCGCTGCCGCCGGGTGCGACGAAGTAATCAGCCCGCGGCGGCGCCGGGGGCGTCGACGTCCCCACGCACCCCGCCAGCCCGAGCCCCGCCGCCATCGCCGCCATCATGAATCTCTTCAAGGCGCCGCCCTCCAATGAATGCTGTGAGCCTTGCGGTTTGGCGGCGCGCGAGCAAGCCGAAAAGGGCCGGTTTCAAGTTCCCTGGATGGACGGGACCAGGCCACTCCGCGTTGGTTGTTGGTGCCCCCTCGTCCGCCTTCGCGCTCGCCCTCGTGCGGCGGGCGTGGTACCACGTGCGCGAAACTTCCAAGCCTTGGAAACCCGGACGGGCCGGGGGTCCGGACCTTGGAGGGAAGACGGACGCGGCCGCCGGCGGGCGGGGCGGGGGGATGTGTGGACCGCAGACTTGCCAGGGTTCTGTTTGCCGTGTGCGCGACACTGCTCGGCGTGCTGTTCCTGCTGCCGCTCGGCATGGTCGTCAGCGGCGGGTTCTTCTCCGGCGGGCGGTTCACGCTGGACCACCTCCTGGGCGTCTTCCGCAACCCGGTCTATGCGGAGGGCCTCCGTAACAGCCTCGGCATCGCGCTCGGCACGACGACGCTGGCGGCGCTGATCGCGATCCCGCTGGCGTGGATGGCCAACCGCTTCGACTTCCCGGGGAAGCGCGCCGTGGGGGCGCTTCTGCTCGTGCCGATGATCCTGCCGCCGTTCGTCGGGGCGATCGGGGTCCAGCAGATCTTCGGCGTCCAGGGTTCGCTCAACGCACTGCTGGGGCTCGGGCCGGTGGACTGGCTGGCGCGGGGCCGCATGCTGGGCGTGGTGCTGCTGCAGGCGCTGTCGCTCTACCCGGTGCTCTACCTCAACGTGGCGGCCGCACTGGCGAACGTCGATCCGGCGATGGAGGAGGCGGCGGAGAACCTCGGCTGCACGGGGCTGCGGAAGTTCCTGCGCATCACCGGGCCGCTGATCCTGCCCGGCGTCTTCGCGGGCGGTGCGATCGTCTTCATCTGGAGTTTCACGGAGCTCGGGACGCCGCTGATGCTCAACGTCACGCGCTGCGCGCCGGTGCAGGTCTACGACGCGCTCAAGGAGGTCGGCTCGAACCCGTTCCCGTACGCGCTGGTCTTCGTGATGCTGGTGGCGTGCCTGACGATCTACGGTCTCGCGCGCGGCCTCTTCGGACGCCAGGCGCACGCGATGCAGAGCAAGGCCGCGACGGCGGCGGCGACGGTTCCGGTGCGCGGGCTGCGCGGCGCGCTGGTGCTGCTGCCCTTCGCGGTCGTCATCGGGCTGGCGCTGCTGCCGCACCTCGGCGTGATCCTGACGAGTCTTGCGGCGCCCGGCGGGTGGTACCGGAGCGTGGTGCCCGAGGCCCTGACGACCGCGCACTTCGCCGACGCGCTGGGCCACCCGCTGACGGTCGGCAGCATCCGGAACAGCCTGATCTACGCGTCGCTGGCCGTCGTTTTCGATCTCGTCGTCGGCATCGCGATCGCGGTCGTGGTGGTGCGCAGCGACCTGCGCGGCCGCGGCTGGCTGGACGCGCTGGCGACGCTGCCGCTCGCCGTGCCCGGCCTCGTGATGGCGTTCGGCTACCTGGCGCTCAGCACGCGCCTCGCCAACGCCGGCTGGGTGCGCGAGAGCCCGTTCTGGCAGCACCTGCTCGACATCCGGACGAATCCGACGCTCTTCCTTGTCATCGCCTACGCCGTGCGGCGGCTTCCTTACATGGTCCGGTCCGCCGTCGCGGGCCTGCAGCAGACCGCGCCCGTTTTCGAGGAGGCCGCCGCCAACCTCGGCGCGCCGCCGGGCACGACGCTGCGGCGCATCACGCTGCCGCTGATCTCCGCCAACCTCGTGGCCGGCGGGCTGCTGACCTTCGCCTTCAGCATGCTCGAGGTGTCCGACAGCCTGATGCTCGCGCAGCGGATGGACTTCTATCCCATCACCAAGACGATCTACGAACTCTTCTCGCTCCTCGGAACCGGCCCGCACCTCGCCGCCGCGCTCGGCGTCTGGGCCATGGCCTTCCTCGCCGTCACCATCATCGGCGCCAGCCTCCTGCTCGGGAAGCGCATGGGCGCGCTGTTCAGGGTCTAGGCCCCAACGCAGACGGGCGCCCCGGTTGCCCGGGGCGCCCGCCCGATTCATCCGTTGGAGGTCCGGACTACACGACGCCCTGGTCGAGCATCGCGTCGGCGACCTTCGTGAAGCCGGCGATGTTGGCGCCCATCACGTAGTTGCCCTGCTGCCCGTACTCGTCGGCCGCCTTCACGCACGCGGCGTGGATGCGGACCATGATCTCGTGCAGCCGCGAATCGACTTCCTCGCGGCCCCAGCCGAGGCGCATCGAGTTCTGGCTCATCTCGAGGCCCGAGGTGGCCACGCCGCCGGCGTTCGCCGCCTTGCCGGGTCCGTAGAGGATCTTCTTGCCGACGAACAGCTCGACGGCCTCCGGCGTGCTGGGCATGTTCGCGCCCTCGGACACGACGAAGCAGCCGTTCTTCAGAAGCGCGCGCGCGTCGTCGCCGGTGACCTCGTTCTGCGTGGCGCTCGGGAACGCGCACTGGCAGGGGACGTGCCACGGGGTCTTGCCCTCGTGGAACTCGGCGCCGAACTTCTGCGCGTATTCCTGGATGCGGCCGCGCTTCACGTTCTTCAGGTCCATCACCCACGCCAGCTTCTCGGCGCAGATGCCGTCCTTGTCGTAGATCGTGCCGTTCGAGTCCGACAGCGTCACCGGCTTGGCGCCGAGCTGCAGGAGTTTCTCGACCGTGTACTGTGCGACGTTGCCGGAGCCCGACACCGTGCAGACCTTGCCCTTGAAGCTGTCGCCGCGGGTCTTGAGCATCTCTTCCGCGAAGTAGACGGCGCCGTAGCCGGTCGCCTCGGGACGGATCAGCGAGCCGCCCCAGTTCAGGCCCTTGCCCGTCAGCACGCCGACGAATTCGTTCTTCAGGCGCTTGTACTGGCCGAACATGAAGCCGATCTCGCGGCCGCCCACGCCGATGTCG
>CAYRFK010000090.1:0-18163 GCA_964423465.1 uncultured Verrucomicrobiota bacterium
GCGCCACCTTGCGTCCAGAGTTCAGCGTTGCGCCCGACGGATTCGGGCGCCACGGCAGATTGGATCTTGCCGAGAAAGCGGCGAGGGGCGCCGATTCCACGAACCAGGCCCCTGTGCGGCTTCTTGAACGCCGCGGACGGCCCGACGTCCAAACGTGGAACGCTCTCCCGCGGTTTTCCGCGGGCGGTGCCGTGGGGTATAGTGTCCGGCTTGATGAACCCTGGAGTTGCAATGAAGACGACAACCCTGCTCGTGGCGGTTCTTGCGCTGGCGGCCGCCCTGGCGCGGGCGGTTCCGACCGTGCCCGACCAACCGGACGGCCTGCTCGACATGAAAGAGGCGCTGGCGGCTGCCGCGACGGCGACCGCAGCGGCCCACCCGGACGCGGACACGGTGGACGTCGACGCGATCCAGCGCACCTGGTACGCCCCGGACGGCACGTCGGTGATGTGGTACGACGGCTGCACGAAGATCCTGACCGAGAAGGGCCGCCGCGAGGCCGCCAGCCTGCGCATGGGATTCCACGAGTTCTACGGGACGGTGGAGGTGAAACGGATTGTGATCCACAAGCCCGATGGGCGGGCGGTGCCGGTCGATGTCGCCTCGCTGAGCCGCGTCACGGTTGCCTCGGACCAGATGGCCGCCAACATCTACGACCCGAAGTACAAGATGCTCTCCGTCGGCATCCCGAACCTCGAGACCGGCGACGTACTGCGCGTCGTCATCCGCGATACGCAATTCCGCGTGCGCATCCCCGACCAGTGGGCGGACTATACGTCCTTCGAGAGCCAGTCGCCGATTCTGCGCTCCGTCTACGAGGTCCACGCCCCGGCCGGACGGCCGCTGCGCCACCGGGTCCTGAAGTCCGAGGTGCCGGGCACCGTGATCTACACGAACGAGGTCCGCGACGGGACGACGGTTCACCGCTGGACCGCCCGCAACGTGCCGCAGATGTTCCCCGAGCCCGACATGCCCGACCCGCGCACCGTGACGCAGCGACTGCTCGTGAGCACGAGCGAGGACTGGGCCTCGATCTCGAAGTGGTACTGGGAGATCTGCCTGCCGCACATGCAGAAAACGACACCGGCGATGAAGGCCGCTGTCGCGGATCTCACGAAGGACTGCAAGGACGACCGCGCCCGCATCGAAGCGCTCTTCGCCTTCGTGTCGCAGAAGATCCGCTACATGGGCATCACGACCGAGACCGAGGCGCCGGGCTACGAACCGCACGACGTCAACATCACCTTTGAGAACAGCCACGGCGTCTGCCGCGACAAGGCCGCGCTGCTGGCCGCCATGTTCCGCATCGCCGGCATCGACGGCTTCCCGGTCATCATCCACGTCGGCCCCAAGCGCGACGAGGAGGTGCCCCTGCCCTATTTCAACCACGCCATCACCGCGGCGCGGCTGAAGGACGGCACGCTGATCCTGATGGACCCGACCGACGAGGCGACGCGCGAACTGCTTCCCGCCTACCTTGGCAACCGCAGCTTCCTCGTCGCGACGCCGGAGGGCGATCCACTGCGGACGTCGCCCGTGCCGCCGGCGGAGGAGAACCTCATGCGCATCGAGACCGACGCCGAACTCGGCGCCGACCGCGTCCTCCGCGGCCGCGTCACGGCGCATTTCGACGGGGTCAACGACAACGCCTACCGCGGCTACTTCGCGCGGCTGAAGCCCGACGAGCGCCGTCGGTTCTTTGAGTCCGTCGCGAAGCGCGCCCTCCCTGGCGCCCGGCTGACCGCGCTCGACGTCGAGCCGGCCGACATGCAGAACCGCGAACAGCCACTCGTCGCGAAGTTCGGCTTCGAGGCCCCGGATCCCATGGTGCGCGGCGGCGCCTCCGTGCTCGTCACCCCCCCGGGCTTCGGCAATGCTCTCGGCGTCGTGCACTCCGTCCTCGACTCGACGGGCCTTGAGAAGCGCAAATACCCGCTCGTCACGACCTACGCGTGCGGCGTCCGCGAGTCCTTCACGCTCCGCCCCGGCCCCTCCATCGGCGCGGCCCGCTCGGTGCCGGAGTTCGCGCCGCTGGACTCGGACACGCTGCGGTGGGCGCCGCAGTGGACCGTGCGGAACGGCGTCCTCGAGGGCCGGGCCGAACTGCTGATGAAGGTTGTCGAGTTCTCGCCGGAGCAGTACGCGGCGCTCAAGGGCTCGCTCAAGTCCATCGAGGTTGACCGCCGCAAGCGCGCCGTGATGGAGAACCGTCCCTCCGCGGACGCCGGGCCGGCCCCCGTCGCGGCCGCACCCGCCGCACCGGAGGCCGACTCCGAGATTCTGGAGGCCGTCACGGACTGCATTCTCGACGACGCCGGCAACGCGACGATCACCAACACAGTTCGCAAGCGGATCCTCACCTATGCCGGCGTGAAGGCCAACGCGGAGGTGAAGACCGACTTCCTGCCCGTGTGGGACGCGGTCGCCATCCCGGTCGCCCGCGTGACGGCGCCGGACGGCACGGTGAAGACGCTCTCGGCGGAGGAGACGAACCTGATGGACCAGCCGTGGACAGGTTCCGCGCCGCGCTACCCGCCGGGACGCACGCTGGTTGCCAGCCTGCCCGGAGTCGTCCAGGGCGCCGTGGTGGAGACGACGGTCGTCCAAACCTCCAAGGACCGCCCCTTCTTCAGCGCCGCGTGGTCCTTTGGCGGCTTCAACCCTGTCCACCGCCGCGTCGTGCGCCTCCGCGCGCCGTCATCTCTTGCACTCAAGGTCGTCGCCCGCACGGAGGGCGTCGTGCAGTCCGCGGAAACCCGCGACGGGGATTCGATCGTCCGTACATGGACGGCGACCAACCTGCCCGCACTGCCCCGCGAGTCGGCCATGCCGCCCGACTGGGCGCATCTGCCGACTGTCTTCGTGAGCACCGGCGACTGGGCGGCCTACGCGCGCACGCTGCGGGGCGTCCTGGAGACGACCGCGACCGGCCAGTCCGACGCGGCAGCGAAGGCCCGCGAGTTGACGCAGTCCTGCACGAACCGGGCGCAGTCGATCCGTGCCATCCGCGATTTCGTCGACCAGTCGATCCGCGGCGCGGGCCCGGGGCTGGCCGACCTGCCCCTCTCCGCCATCTCGGCGGCCGATGTCACGCTCAGGGACGGCTACGGCAACGGAGCGGACCAAGCCGTCCTGCTGCATGCGATGCTGACCGCCGCCGGTCTGAAGCCGGCCTTCGTCGTCGCCAGCGGCCACGACACCCACCTGCGCATCCATGAACCGCTTCTCGGAACACCCCAGCGGCGGCTGTTCGGAAGTGTTCTGGTCCGCGTCGGGGACGACGCCGGCACGCCGGTGCTGCTGAACGACACCGACCACTACACGGATCCCGGCGCATCGCCGCACCTCCGGCACGACGCGCTCGATCTCACCTCCGGCGCGGTCGCCGCCCTGCCGTCGCCTGCGGACTTCGAATCGCGCACGGAGACCTCGCTGGCCCTCGATGTCGCGGAAGACGGATCGGCCTCGCTGCGGGTGCGCAGGACGCACCACGGCATGAACAATGCGGCATGGCGGAAGCACTTCAGCGAGCTTCCTCCCGAGGAACGCCGCCGCTACCACCAGGAGCAGGTCGCGGGAATCTCCCAGAACGCCGTCGCCGACGGGCCGCTGGCCACGCGGTTCGAAGGCCACCCCGGCATCGAAGAGTTTGCGGTGCAGATCGACCGGTTCGCCGTGCGCGACGGCGACCGGCTGTACTTCATCCTTCCGCTCTCGCCGGTGTCCCTGCCCGGACTGACCTCGGATGCCCGCGCCAACCCTGTCTACTGGGATGGCGCGGTCCGCGACCGCGTCGAGATCGCCGTGCGCCTGCCAGCCGGCTTCGGCGCCGTGGAGATCGCACCTCCGGACCTGGCATGGACGGGTGACGGCGCGGGCCGGATCGCGACGGAGACGAAGCGCGGGACTGACGGCTCGCTGCGCATCACGAGGACGGTTGACCTCGACCCCGTCCTGTTCCCCGCGACCAACTACCCGGCCCTCCTCGACCTCGACCGCGACCTCAAGCATCCGCGGCTGCGGACGGTGATGGTGAAGCGGGAGTCGAAACCGTGACGGACCGGTCAGGCCCGGGAGCCCCCGACGTCACCGCCGTGTGCCAGGCACTCCTGCCTGCTCATCGCGTTCCCCACGCGGACAGGAGTGTCCGCGCCACACCGCCGCCCCCGTTGGATGTTGGGTGTTGGACGTTGGCTGTTGGATGTTGCTCCGGTCAGCCGCCGTCCTTGCACCCGCAGCCGCCCTCGCCGCCGCAACAGCCACCGGCGGACGAACGGGGCGGCGCAACGGCCTGTGCGTCCGCCGGCGGCTCGCACGAACAGCCGCATTCCTTCCCGCCCCCGCTGCAGCAACTTCCGCCCGCCGCGCGGGCCACCGCGCTGGCGCGCTCCTTCTCCGCATCGAAATCGCACGAGCACGCGCCGAGGCGTTTCTTGCGCGCGAAGAAGATGCCGACGCCGATGCCGACGAAACAGAGGCCCAGCACGCCGATGACCACCGCCAGCAGGATCAGGAATGTCCACGTCATGGAGGCAGCTTAACATGCATCGGACCCCGTCTCAAACCGGCGCCGGCCCGGCCGTCCATGCGGGTGGATCGACTGGGTCGACGCCATCAGGAATCCCGCGATCGGCCCGCGAGGCCGCGGGCCCTCCCGGCCTGCCGCCCCCCGGGAGGGTCGCCGGCCCCGGCGACCGGATGCAGGATCCCGATTCGGGCGCCCGCCGCATCCGGGGGATTGTCTTCGACATGGACGGCGTCCTCTGCGATTCCGAGGACCTGATGGCCGAGGCGTCGTGCGCCATGTTCCGCGAGAACCACGGCGTCAGCCCGTCCACCTCGGACTTCCATGAGTTCATGGGGCGCGGATCGGAGGCCTATTTCGGCGGTGTCGGCCGCAAACACGGCGTCACCGCGGTGCTGCCGCGCGACCGCGACCGAACCTACGAGATCTTCCGCGAGGTCATCCGCGGCCGCCTCAAGCCGCTGCCCGGCGTACTGGCGTTCACGTCCGCGGCCCGCGCGGCCGGCATCCGGCTCGCCGTCGCGACCAGCGCCGATCCGATCAAGCTCGATGCGATCCTCGTGGAGATCGGCCTGCCGCATGCGACCTTCGACGCGCTCGTGACGGCCGAGGATGTCACGCACAACAAGCCCGACCCGGAGATCTTCGTCCACGCCATGGCCCGGATCGGCCTGCCGCCCGCGGACTGCGTCGTCGTCGAGGACACCGTCCCCGGCATCACCGCCGCCCTCGGCTCCGGCGCCCGCTGCCTCGCGCTGCACACGACCTTCCCCCGCGAGCGCATCGAGCCCCTGCACCCCCGCTGGATCGCCCCCGACCTCGCGCACCTGCCCGAAGGCTTTCTGCGCGAGTGCGGCCTCGCATAGCTCGGCCCTCCATCACACCCGATGAAGACAGTTGATCCCGCCGCGCCGAAGGGGCTATGGACGATCCAACCTTTTGAGGTACCCATGAAGACGAGCACCACCGCATTGGACCGCGCCCTGGCCACCGTGTGCGAATTGTGTCCCGTCTGCCGGACGGCGCGAAGTCATCCGGAGGGATCGGCCAACGCCTTCGTGCGGCGCATTGAAGGGCGCGTCTGTCCGTTCTGCCGGGCCTATGCCCGCGTGAACGGGCGGCCGTCGCACACACCCGCAACCCCGTGAGGCCGTCCATGAATGAGCCGGACCGCAAACCGGGCGCGGGCGCCGAGCATCCCGCGGACCTTGCCGACCGATTGCAATCGCTGACGCCCGTCGATGCGGCCGGCCTGCTCCACGGCATGGCGCGCGACGACGCCGCCCGGGCGCTGGCCGAGATGGACCTATCCCGAGGATTCGGCGGGCGGGATCATGCAGGACCGTTTCATCGCACTGCCGGCCGACGCCACCCTCGGCGACTGCCAGGAGCGACTGAGGCAGTGGTCGCGATCGCCATGGTGCTCAACATGGTCGCCGCCGCGTTTTCCGGCGTCGTGATCCCGGCAGCCCTCCGGATGGCCCGGATCGACCCCGCGCTCGCATCGAGCATCTTCCTGACCACTGTCACGGACGTGGCGGGGTTCTTCTTCTTCCTGGGGCTGGCGGCACTCGCGATGAGGTTTGCGTAGGGAGGGCCGAGGGCGGAGTTCAAGGTTCACGGTTCACGGTTGAAGGTTCAAGGTTCACGGTTGAAGGTTCAAGGTTCACGGTTGAAGGTTCAAGGTTGTCTTTTTGCCGACAACCTCGAACTGTGAACTGTGAACTGTGAACCCGGAATGCCTTCTCATATGTCGTATTCCGCCCGCTCGCGCAGGAGCAAACCCGACGGGATTTCCTCGAGGAAACGCGAGGGGCTGTAGTAGTTGAACTCGCCGTCGCGACCGCGGCGCATCTTGGGGGCGCAGAGGAACAGGTGGTCCTTCGCCCGCGTCGTCGCGACGTAGAAAAGACGGCGCTCCTCGGACACGCCGCCGGAGGCCTCATCGTTGATCGTGCGGCCTGAGGGGAAGATGCCCTCGGCCATCCAGAGCACGAAGACCACGGGCCATTCGAGGCCCTTGGCCTGGTGGACGGTGCTCAGAAGCACGTGGTCCTCCTCCGGCGCCGCGGCCGCCCGCTCGCCACCGGTATCGATATTGGTCAGCAGCGCCACCTCGCTCAGGAAGTCGCCGAGCGTGGGGAAGCGCGACATGTAGCGAACCATTTCGTCGACGTCATCGAGCCGCCGGTCAGGGTTGTCGAAGGTCTCGGTCGCATAACGCCGGTAGACCGCCTCCACGAAGCGCCCGGCGAGATCCCCGCCGTCGGTCGCATCCTTCACGTCCCGCATCGTGACCGCCAGGGCCTCCCAGTCCGCGCGCGCCGCCGCCGGCATCGCCTTCGCCACCTTGTCGAGGTCCGCCGGCGACTGCGGAGAGAAGCGCCCGCCGATCTTCGCCCAGATCTTCTGCGCGGTGCGCTCGCCGGTGCGCGGGAAGAGGCCGAGCATCCGCACGAAGGCCAGTTCGTCGTTCGGGCGGTAGGCGAGGCGGAGCGGGGCGAGGACGTCCTTCACGTGGGCCTGCTCGAAGAAGCGGACGCCGGACGTGATGACGTAGGGCGTGCCGTTCCGCGTGAGATCGAGCTGCAGTTCCATGGCGTTGAAATGCGAGCGGTAGAGGATCGCCATGTCGCGCAGGCGGTAACCCTCGCGGCGCATCGCGGCGATGGCCTGGATCACATAGCGCGATTGCTGCGAGCCGTCGCGCAGGTCGACGCGCACGGGCCGCGGGCCGTCGGGGCGGACGGCGCGCAGGGTCTTCTGAAACTGCTCCGGGTTGCCGGCGATGCAGGCGTTCGCGACGTTCAGCACACCGGGCACGCTCCGGTAGTTGGTCTCGAGCTTGAAGACCTTCGCGTCGGGATAGCGGTCGGGGAACGAGAGGAAGTTGCGGTAGTCCGCGCCGCGCCATGCGTAGATGCTCTGGAAATCGTCGCCGACGACCAGCAGGTTGCGGTGGCGCGCGGAAACCGCGTCGATGAGCCGCGCCTGGAGGGGGTTGGTGTCCTGGTACTCGTCCACCAGCACGTGCAGGAACTGCTCCTGGTAGCGCACCAGAAGGTCCGGGCAGGTCTCCAGCAGCCGAAGGCCCTGGCCGAGGAGGTCGTCGAAATCCATCGCGTTCATGCGCAGCTTGCGGGTGGCGTAATCGCGCACCGCGGCGCGCAGCGTGTCGGGCGGGACGGCCAGTTCGCCGAACTTCTCCAGAACGGCGGCCTCGACGGGCACGTCGCGGTTGCGGGCAAGGCTGATGGCGTCGAGGATGGCCTCGGGCTTGGGAAAGTGCGGCTCTGCCTTGCGGACGTCCGCCGTGCAGGCGCGCATGACCGCGCGGGCGTCGTCTTCGTCGAGAATGGCGAAATCGCTGCCGTAGCCGACGCGCGAGGCATGGCGGCGCAGCAGGCGGTTGGCGAAGTGGTGGAACGTTCCGCCCCAGATCCCCGCGACTCCGGGGCCGGCGAGCAGGCGGGCGCGGTCGAGCATCTCGCGAGCGGCGCGGTTGGTGAAGGTCAGCAGCAGGATGCGCGGCGTCTCGATGCCGCGCTCGACGAGGTGGGCGACGCGGTAGGTGAGCGTGCGGGTCTTGCCCGTGCCGGCGGCGGCGACGACCAGGACCGGGCCGTCCGGCGCCAGCGCGGCCGCGCATTGCTCGGAATTGAGGTCGCTTTCGAAATCAATCGCCATGCGCCCCCACCCTCATCCGGTAGAGTGCCCACGCGGCGACCGTCTTGCCGTCGCGGATCCGGTTGTCGCGCAGCATCGCCTCCAGTTCGGCCTCGCGCAGCGGAACCGCCTCGACCCGCTCGTCCTCGTCCAGCTTCGCCTCCGCGCGCGGCGCGGCACAGTCGGCGTAGTAGAGATCGATCACCTCGTCGGTGTAGCCCGGCGAGGAGTAGATGGTTCCGAGATGCACCATGCGCTCGGCGGTGCATCCGGTTTCCTCGAGCAGTTCGCGGCGCGCGGCGGACTCCGGCGCCTCGCCCGGCTCGTTCAGGCCGGCGCACAGTTCGAGCACCTCGGCCTCCATCGCCTTGCGGAACTGGCGGACGAGCAGGAACGTGCCATCCTGAAGCCGCGGAAGCACGGCGACCGCCGGAGCGTGGCGGACGATCTCGCGCTTCGCAGGCGAGCCGTCCTCCAGCCGCACATCCAGAACGTCCAGACGCACCACGCGCCCGTCGTACACCGTCCTCGCCCCCGTCGTCGCCTCGTGCATCGCGTCGCTCCGTTCAGCCTTTGACCAGCGGGTTCCGGCACTTCAGTTTCGGAAACCGCGAGAAGTCGCGGTCGGCGGTCCACAACTCGGACACACCGTGCGCGAGACAGATCCACGCGATCTTCGCGTCATGGACTCGCGCCCCCGTCACGGCCCCCGTCGTCAGGATCCGCCGGAGTTCCGGCCATCCCCCGTTCGGATCCGCGAGCACGCGCACCGACGGAGATCCCAGCAACGCTTCGACGGCGTCCAGAGCCTCGTCCAAGGTCGAGGGATCCCGAAACACACGCGCATTCGTCACGATGCCCACGAATTCGTGAATGCAGGGCCAAGGCAGCGCCCACACGGCGCCTCCCTCAGCCAGCCCGCGGACGGCCTCGACCGCCGCCCTGTGGTGGGGATAGTCGGATCGAATCGTAGCCACGAGCACGTTGGTGTCGACGGCAATCACGCGCCGCGCCCCCGGTAGATCTCATCCCGGATCTTCTCCCAACTTCCGTCCTCGAAGCCCGGCTGGAAGCCCCCGCCCCGTGTCTTGAAGGCCTTCAGACGAAAGGGCTTCGGCGGCACATCGCGCTGTGCAAGCATTTGCGAAAGAGCATCCTCAACCAACCTCCGCACCGTCGTGTGCTCGGCGCTGGCAATCCGCCGTGCCCGATCGAGCAACGGATCGGCAATATCGATGGTCGTCTTCATATGGGACACCCATATCACGCGACGGAGATCATCGCAAGCCGGGCTGCGCCCGTGCGAAGGTGCGCATCTCCGATTCAATGACCTGATCCTGCGGGCGCCTCTCGGAATCTGCATGGTTACCGGGATCCCTCGAACGGCCGGGCCAGCGGCCCGGCCAAACGGAAGGCCCGTGCGAGTTGCTTCGTCATCGCTGCACCGGACCGGAGATGCGCCGCCTTGACCGGGGCGTGCGCCGGACGCATGGTGTGGACATGAATCTGACGCTTCCGCTGTTTCCGTTCCCGGCTTCCGGCCGGGCTCTTTCCGCTGCCGCGCTGATCGTCGCCGGGACCGGATGCGCAACGCGGGCCCCGGACGGCATCACGCAGGTTGCGACGATCGACGCGCTACTGACGGGCGTGTACGACGGCCACATGACGCTCGCGGAACTGCTCCGCCACGGCGACCTGGGCATCGGCACGTTCGAGGGGCTCGACGGAGAGATGGTCGTCCTCGACGGCGTGGTCCACCAGGTACGGTCCGACGGCAGGGTGTACCGCCCCGCCCCGGAGGTTCTGACCCCCTTCGCCTGCGTGACGCGGTTCCGCACCGACCGCTTGGAGCCCGCCGCCGGGCCGATGGACTTCCCGGCGTTGCAGGCGAAAGTCGATGCCATCGTGCCCGGCGAGAACCGCTTCGTCGCTCTGAGGCTTCGTGGGGAGTTCAAGGCGATGAAGACCCGCAGCGTGCCGGCGCAGCGGAAGCCCTATCCGCCGCTGGCCGAGGTCACGAAGTCGCAGCCGGTGTTCGACCTGGGCCGCGTGCGCGGCACCCTGCTCGGGTTCCGCTCGCCGCCGTTCGTGAAGGGCGTGAATGTGCCGGGCTACCACCTGCATTTTCTCGCGGACGACCGGTCCGGCGGCGGGCACGTGCTGGCGTTCGAACTGGAGCGCGGCGTGCTGGAGATCGACGAGACCCACGCCTGGATGCGGGTCGAACTGCCGGCCCCCGGCTCGCCATTCGATGCCGCGAACCTGCGCGAAGACCGCACCGCGGATCTGTACCGGGTCGAGAAGTAGATTCGCGCCGAATCCGTTCCGGCTCAGCGCCGCACGGCCTCATTGAGGGTGCCGCATCGATCGCAGGAAGACAGCGGTACGTTGCGAGTATCCTCGTACACGTGGCCGCAGGATTCGCACCGGTAGATCGCGATCCGGCGGCGGCGGTGGCGGCGGAGCCCGTCGCCGATCATGAGCCGGATCCACATGACCACCACGGTCGCCAACGCCAGCGACATGCCGAGCAGGATCGTTGATGGAAGGCGGAGAGTCACCGGGCGGCCTCGGGCGCGATGGCGCCGGGATGGGCAAGATGCACGTGAACCCAGCCCGCCGCCGCGCCGGCCGGCTGGCGCCAGCGCCGGACGCCACGGGCGATCTCGGCACGCACCCGCGGACCGGCATCCGCGGATTCGACGAACGCATGGACGGGCAGGCCCGTGGCATCGAAGGCCACGGCCGCATCGGCCTCCCACGGCTGCGGTCCGCGAAGCGCTTCGGCCACCGGGAATGCGGAATCCGGCGGGATGACGCCGGAGATCGCAGCCATGGACGCCTCAGCCGGCGCGGGGGGCGCGGGACGTTGCGGAACCTGGGGGGGCACTGGAACCGGGGGCGGGACAACATCGGCGGCGGATGGCACGACGTGACGAGAAAGCAGCGGCGGCGGGTCGAGCGGCGGGTCGAGCGGAGGCCGAGCAGCCGGCCCGGCCGGCGCCTCGCGGCTGAACCCGACGGCGGTCGGCAGCGAGAACAGGACCGGGGACCAGATGGCCCGTGCATCCGGGCGGTCGGGCATGCCGGCGGATTCGACGGGCATGTAGGCGACCGAGGGAGGCGGCCTGCGCACGGCGGGCTGCGGCAGGGGCGCCGGATCGAGCCCCAGGAGGATCCACCCCCACCACGCGACGGCAAGCGCAATGCCGGCCGGCATCGGCCCCACCCGGTTTGGGATCCGCCCGGTCACGGCGTCACGGCCTCCTCCGGCGAGGCGACCCGCGTCGCCAGGGAGATCCTCTTCACGCCGCAATCCATGGCAAGATTGTAGATATTGACCAGCGTGCCGTGGGACACCCGGCGGTCGGCCTCCACGAGCAGCGATCGGCCCGGGCGATCGTGCAGGGCCTTCAGGAATTCCGCACGCAGTCCCGGCAGCGTGACCCGTCGATCGTTGAAGAAGACCATGCCCTCCTGCGACACGGCGACGACCAGGGCATCGTAGGATTGTCCGTCGGCAAACGCCGCCTCGGGAAGATCCACCTGGACGCCCGGCTGCAGCACGAAGGGCGACTGCACAAGGTAGTACAGGATGCCGACAAGAAGGACGTTGAAAAACGCGGCGGCATCCAGGGGAACGGCGATGCGGCGTGAGCGTGGACGGAACACGCGCGGGAACATCGGCGATTCGGCGGGGCGCCGGTCGGAAGCGACGCTCATTCGCCCCTCCCGGCGGCGCGGCGGCGCTCCTGGGAGAGTTCGTCGAGGACCTCGCCCACCGCGCGCTCCATGTCCAGCAGGATGCTCTCCACCCGTCCGACGAGCAGGTTGTAGGCGGCAAAGCAGGGAATCGCGACGGCAAGCCCGGCGGCGGTACAGACGAGCGCGCGCCACAGGCTCCCGGTGAGGTCGCCGGAATGCACGAGCGGCGCCTTCATGTTCATGATCAACAGCGAGTCCATCAGCGACAGTACCGTGCCGAGCAGTCCGAGCATGGGGGCGAGGCGGGAGACGACCGCCAGCACGCCCATCCGGCGCTCGAGCCTGGGGATCTCGGCCATGCCGGCCTCGACCATCGCCCGACGCGCGATCTCGCGATCCTCGTCATAGTTCAGCAGCGCCGCCCGCGCCATCCGGGCCACGGGGCCCGGCGTCTCATCGCAGAGACTGACCGCCTCCGCGATATTCTGGCGGCGGACCACGTTAAAAATGCCCTTAAGAAAATCCTGCGGCAGGATCTGGGCGCGCCGCAGGTGCAGCATGCGCTCAAAGAAGACGATCGTCGCCGCAACCCCGGAGAGCAGGATCATCCACGCCACCGGCCCGCCGATCTTCAGCCATTCAAGCATCACAAACCTCCCGCCCTCGATGTCGTGCAGTGTTCATGGTGGAGGTATCCGGTGTCATTCATTGGCTGTTGGATGTTGGCTGTTGGCTGTTGGCTGTTGCTCGGTGTTCGATGTTCAAAACAGCATCCAGTGTTCCGCCTGGATCCGGCGGATCTGCACGGCGGCATCGGCGGCGGCGCTGCCGCCGTCCTCGACCACGCGACGATAGATGTTCGCGGCCTCCCGCCACTGCTCGGCACGTTCCTGGAGGGCCGCCGCACCAAAGGCGGCCCTGGCGAACCACACCGGAGCGCCGGTCCGGCCGGCCCGTCGCTCGGCCGCGTGGCCGTAGACCACCGCCATGTACCGTTCAAAGGCATCGCCCGGCCGGCCCATCCGCTCGAAGCAGCGCCCGGCCTTGTAGTCGGCCTGCATTGCCAGTTCGGCCCCGGCCTTGGCATTGTCGCGGACCGACTGATAGCACGCCAACGCCTGTGCATAGCGTGCCGTATCGGTGCTGCCGAGCGTGAAATGGCAATCGCCCTTGCGGCCCCAGGCAAGCAACGCGAGGTAGCCGTCCGGCCGGGCCTTGATGATCTCGTCGAACGAAAGCAGCGCGGCGTCGAACCGGCCCAGTTCGCTGAGGGCGTCACCTTGGGCGAAGCGGGCGTCGGAAAGATAGGCGCTCTTCGGGTGGGACGAGGCGAGGCGACTGCCGTGTTCAATGGCACGGACGAACTCGCGGGCGGAGGCGGCGGACCGGGCGGCGCGATAGAGGGCCTGGTCGGCCAGGGGACTGGCCGGATAGGCGTCTGCGAGGCGCAGGAACTCGGTTTCCGCGGTGGCAAAATCGCCCAGGTTGAAGGCGTGCTCCCCGAGCCAGAACTGGACATCCGGCGCCCACACCGAGGCGGCGTGTCCGCGGATGAAATCGCGGCAGACGCGCACCGCCTCGTCGTCCCGGCCGACAAGGTAGAGACACCACCCGCGCATGAACGCTGCATGTTCGGCCACGACGCCGCCGGCCGCGTCGGCGGCCAGCGCATCGAAGTCCGCCAGGGCAGGCTCGAATTCGCCGCGCCGGTAGCGGATCAGGCCGCGCCCCAGACGGGCGGCCGCTGCCTGGGCCGACGCAGGATGGCGGGCCAGGATCGATTCATGTCCGGCCAGCGCCTCGGCCCACGCCCCGCGCGCCTCCAGGATCCGCACACGCTGCAGTGCGGCCTGCGGAGCCAGCGGGGACGATGGATCGCCCGACTCGATCGCCGCAAAACGCGCCATGGCCTCGTCCGCGCGGCCTGCCCGGTTGAGGCTCTCGGCGGCGAGGAACGCAGCACGGGGCGCCATCGCGTGTGCCGGATGCGCCTTCCGAAACGCCTCGTAGCGATCGAAGGCGGTCAGGAACTGCGCGTTCGAGAACCATGCATCGGCCGCCTTAAACTCGGCCTCGATGCGGCGATCCGGATCGGCCAGCTGCTCGGCCGCCTTTTCGAACGCGGCGGCCGCCTCGGCGGGCCGCTGCAATGCGAGAAGGCACCACCCCTTCCCCATCTGCGCCTCGGCGCGGTCGCCGGGCTCCTCGTACGCATCGAGATGATTCTGGAAGCCCGCCAGCGCATCGGCATGGCGCCCGGCATCGAGGAACCTCCGGGCGAGATCCAACTGGATGCGCGCGCCCTCGAGATGCCGCGGATACGCCTGGATGGCGGCGCGAAGCAGTTCGCGTCCGGCGTCGAGGTCGCCGGCCCTGACCCGAAGCCCGGCTCGGAAGAAGGCGATGTCCGCCGCCACCGGGGTCCGGGCCGCCAGTTCCTGGCCGCGGTCCAGCGCCGCGACGGCCGCCGCCAGATTTGTCCGCGCCTCCTCGACGGCACCGATGAGCAGCCAAGCCCGCGCGCGATCGGAGGCCGGTGCGTTCGTGTCGGTCGAAATGGGCGCGGCTTCGGCCAACGCGGCCGCCCAGTCCCGCGCGGCGGCGCGCTGACGGGCAAGCATCAGTCGGGCCGCCCTCGCCTCCGGTGCGGCGGGATGCGCCCGGATCACGTCGTCGATGGCCCGCAGCGCCGGCGGGCCGGAGCCCACGCGCACCCACAAGGCGGCGCGGTCGAGTGCGTGCCGGGCCGACGCCGGAAACTCGCGGACCAGCGCCTCCCACACGGCGAGCGATTCGTCAATCCGGCCGGCATCGTCCAGGGCGCCCGCATACAGCCGCCACGCGGCCTCGCGCAGATCCGGGGGCACACCCGTCGAGGCGAGCAACGACAGCGTCTCCATGGCCCCGGCCGCATCCCCCGCCGCACACTGCGCCGAGGCCCGCCAGTGGAGGATCACCGGCCGGCGGGCGGCCTCGACGCCGACCTCGGAAGCCAGAAACGCCAGCGCCTCGCGGGGACGACCGCGCTCGATCCGCGTCTCCATCACCCCGGCCGCCGCATCAGCGCGGACGTCGTCCGACGGCGCATTGGAGCCCGCGGCCCGGAACTGCGACTCGGCCAGGTCGTACAGTTCGTCCCGCAGCGCATCGCGGCCGCGCGCCAGCGAAGCGGCCCAGGCGGATTCGCCGGATGCGGGCGCGGACGACGCGGCCGGCGCACCCGCGGGCATCAGCCCGATCCAGGCGGCGGCCAGAACGGCAGGACCTTGATGAAAGCGCGCGTTCACCCCGCCCGCTTTGTAGCCGGACCCAAGACCTCGCGCAAGGCCAGGCCCGTATGCGACCCGGGCACGGCGGCGACGGTCTCCGGCGTTCCCTCGGCCACGATCCGCCCGCCCGCGTCGCCGCCCTCGGGCCCCAGGTCGAGGATCCAGTCCGCCCGCTTGATCACATCCAGGTTGTGCTCGATGACCAGCACCGTGTTCCCGGCGTCGCGCAACCGCTCCAGCACCTGCAGGAGCCGCCGCACATCGGCGAAGTGCAGGCCGGTCGTCGGTTCGTCGAGGATGTAGAGCGTCCGGCCCGTGTCGCGCCGGCTCAGTTCGGCCGACAGCTTCACGCGCTGCGCCTCGCCGCCGGACAGCGTCGTCGCCGGCTGCCCGAGCTGCAGGTAGCCGAGCCCCACCTCGGACAGCGTGCGGATCTTCCGCTCGATCGACGGCACGCTCTTGAAGAACTCCAGCGCGTCGTCGATCGTCATGTCCAGAACATCGGCGATGCTCCGCCCGTTGTAGTGCACCTCGAGCGTCTCGCGGTTGTAGCGGCGGCCGGCGCACTGCTCGCACGTGACGTAGACGTCGGGCAGAAAGTGCATCTCGACCTTCAGGATCCCGTCGCCCTTGCACGTTTCGCAGCGGCCGCCCTTCACGTTGAAGCTGTAGCGCCCCGGCCCGTAGCCGCGCACCTTGGACGCGGGCAGCTGCGCGAAGAGGTCGCGGATCAGCGTGAAGGCGCCGGTGTAGGTCGCCGGATTGCTGCGCGGCGTGCGCCCGATCGGCGACTGGTCGATCACGATCATCTTGTCGATCCGGTCCAGTCCCGCGATCCGCTTGTGCGTTCCGGGCCGCTCGCGGGAACCGTGGAAGTGGCGCGCCAGCGCGCGCCGGAGGATGTCGTCAACCAGCGTGCTCTTGCCGCTGCCCGAGACGCCCGTCACGCTCACCAGCAGGCCGAGCGGGATGCGCGCCGTGACGCCCTTGAGGTTGTTCTCGGCCGCGCCGGAGATCTCGATCCATCCGTCCCCGGGCGGTGTGCGACGCTCCGGCACCTCGATCGACGCCTCGCCGCGCATGTATTGCGCCGTCAGCGACGGCGCCGCCAGCAACTCGGGCACCGTCCCCTGGAAGACGAGTTCGCCGCCGTGACGTCCCGCGCCGGGGCCGAGGTCGAGCACCCAGTCGGCCTCGCGGATCGTCTCCTCGTCGTGCTCGACGACCACGACCGTGTTGCCCAGATCGCGCAGCCGCTTGAGCGTGTCGATCAGCCGCCGGTTGTCGCGGTGGTGCAGCCCGATGCTCGGCTCGTCGAGCACGTACAGCACCCCCACCAGCCCGGCGCCGATCTGCGTCGCCAGCCTGATCCGCTGCGCCTCGCCGCCGGAGAGCGTCCCGCTCTCGCGGTCGAGCGTCAGGTAGTCGAGGCCGACATCCACCAGGAACCGCAGCCGCTGGCGGATCTCCTTCACCACCTCCCGCGCGATGTGCTCCTGCGTCGGCGAAAGCTGCAGCCCGCCGATCCATGCATCGGCCTGCGCGACGGACATGCGCATCACGTCCACGATCGACGCCGCGCCGACCGTGCACGCCAGGCTTTCCGGCCGCAGCCGCGCCCCCGCACAGCCCGTGCACGGCGCCCGGCTCATGTAGCCTCGCAGCCGCTCGCGCACGTAGTCGCTGTCGGTCTCCTTCATGCGCCGCTCGAGGTTCGGAATCACGCCCTCGAACGCCTTCGTGTAGCGGTGCCACGCCCCGCCGCGCCAGAAGCCGAGGACGATCTCCTCGTCGTCGGAGCCGTGCATCAGCACCTTGCGGAACTTCGCGGGCAGGTCGCGGAACGGCGTCGTAGGATCGACCTCGTAGTGCTTGAGCAGCGCCCGCAGAAGGCCCTTGTAGTAGATGAGCAGCCGCCGCCCGCCGCGCCGCCACGCCTGGACCGCGCCGTCCTCGATGGACAGCCCCGCATCGGGCACGATCAGGTCCTCGTCGAAGACGTCCATCGCCCCCAGGCCATGGCACGTCGGACACGCGCCATAGGGGCTGTTGAACGAGAAACTGCGGGGCGAAAGCGCCTCGAAGCTGAGCCCGCAGTGCAGGCACGCGTTTCGCTCGGAGAACAGCACGTCCCGCGCGCCCGCAGCGCCGGCGCCGGGATCCTGGATCTGCGCCGTCAATTGCCCGCCACCGGTGCGCAGCGCGGTCTCGACCGAATCCGTCAGGCGGCTCGCCGAGGCGGCGGAGACGACGATGCGGTCGACCACCACCTCGATCGAGTGCTTCCGCTTCCCGTCGAGCTTCGGCACGTCGTCCAGGTCGCGGATCTCGCCGTTGACGCGCACGCGGACGAATCCCTGCTTGCGCGCCTCCTTGAACACCTCGTCGTGCCGCCCCTTCCGCCCGGCCACCATCGGCGCCAGGATCGAGAGCTTCGTGCCTTCGGGAAGGCGGAGGAGATGCTGGACGATCTGTTCGGCGCTCTGGCGCTCGATCGGACGCCGGCACTTCCAGCAGTGCGGCGCGCCGACGTGCGCGAAGAGCAGGCGGAGGTGGTCGTGGATCTCCGTCGTCGTCGCGACGATCGACCGCGGATTCGAGCCGGCCGTCCGCTGCTCGATCGAGATCGCCGGCGACAGCCCGTCGATCGAATCCACGTCGGGCTTCTGCATCTGCTCGAGGAACTGCCGCGCGTACGCCGAGAGGCTCTCGACATACTTGCGCTGGCCCTCCGCAAAAAGAGTGTCGAACGCCAGCGACGACTTGCCCGACCCGCTGAGCCCCGTCACCACCGTCAGCCGGTCGCGCGGAATCCGCACGTTGATGTTCTTGAGGTTGTGCTCCCGCGCACCCTCGATCCGGATCCACCCGCCGCCGGGACGCCCGTCTGTGTCGTTTGGTTTCATGGAAAGGCCCGGCACTATACACCATTCCCCCACCCCGGCGCACGAGGAGGTTCGCACGAGGAAGTTAGCAGGTTGGCAGGTTCCGAGGTTCA
>CAYRFK010000091.1:0-2812 GCA_964423465.1 uncultured Verrucomicrobiota bacterium
CCGATCGAGGTAATTCCAACCTGGATGGTGGAGAGAAAATTCGAGGGCTCATTATGCAGAGCCAAGGCTGACTGGGCACCGGGGCTGCCATCCTCCGCCAAACGCTGCAGGCGGGCTTTTCGAGATGAAACAACCGCGATTTCCGACATCGCAAATACACCGTTGAGCAGGATCAACAGCAGCAATAACGCAATATCCATATAACAGCCGCCATCGCATTTCGGCGTGCGGCCAAGGTGTTTGAACGCCTCCATTTTGCCTATGTACGCGATGATCACCTATCAAAATCGGAATAAGTGAGCGTGATCGGAGGCGCTAACACCCATATCCATAGAACATCGTGAGGGCTTTGAAGCAGTCAACAGCGGATTCAAAGGCAAAACTTAAACACACATTGAAACTGCATTGAAACTGCACTAAAGCCTTACTCGGCGGCATGAAATTGCAGCCGATGCAAACGGGCATAAGCGCCTGCTTTCGCCAGCAATTCGCTGTGGCTGCCGATTTCGACGATGCGCCCGTGCTCCATCACCACAATGCGATCGGCTTTTTCGATAGTAGAAAGCCGATGCGCGATAACCAAAGTGGTGCGGCCCTGCATCAAATTTTCCAACGCTGCCTGCACAAAGCGCTCCGATTCCGTATCCAGCGCTGAAGTCGCTTCATCCAGAATCAGAATCGGCACGTCTTTCAACAGCGCGCGCGCAATGGCCAAGCGCTGACGTTGACCACCTGAAAGTTTGACGCCGTTTTCGCCGATCAAAGTATCGAATCCTTGCGGCATCGCTTCGATAAATTCCAGCGCATGCGCCGCGGCGGCCGCGCGACGCAGCGCCGCCGGCGTCGCCGATGCTAAACGGCCATAGGCGATATTGGCGGCAACACTGTCGTTAAACAGCGTCACATCTTGCGAAACCAAGGCAATGTTGGCGCGTAAATCCGTCAACTTGATTTCATCCAGCGCGATGCCATCCAGCAAAATACGGCCGCTCGTGGGCCGATAAAAGCGCGGCAACAAATTAACCAAACTGGTCTTGCCGCTGCCCGACGCGCCGACTAGCGCCAGCGTTTCACCGGCGGCCACCTGCAAATCGACCGACGTCACCGCAGGGCGCGATTTGCCCGCATAAAGCAAACTCACCTGCTCAAAACGAATTTCACCCGCGGCGCGCGGCAAACGCACGCTGCCGTTATCCGGCTCGCTATCGCGATCGAGTAATTCAAACACGGCTTCCGCCGCCGCTAAACCGCGTTGAATTTGCGGCAAAACACTGGATAAGCGTTTCATCGGTGCAGATAGCATCAACATGGCCACCATATACGACACAAAACCGCCCACCGTGGTCTCATTCGATGCCGCCTGTTGCGTGGCAATGTAAACAATGACCGCCAGCGCAATCGCCGCCAAAAGCTGCAAAATGGGGCCGTGCGCATGCGCAGCCACCGTCTGCTTCATGGCAAATTGGCGCGCACGCTGAATCGCCTTGCCAAAACGCGCTTGTTCATACTGCGCGCCATCAAAAATCTTGACCAATTTGTTAGCGCCTATGCTTTCTTCCAGCACATGCGTGATGTCACCCACGTTCTTTTGCATTTCGCGGCTGGTGTAGCGCAGACGTTTGCCGGCAATTTTGAAGATCCAGACCGTGAACGGGACGATGGCTAGCGTTACCAGCGTTAGCTGCCAATTCAGCCACAGCAACCAAGCCATCAAGCCGACAATAGTGAGCGAATCGCGCACCAGGGAGGTCACCACGCTGGTCGCCGATTCAGTCACCTGAGTGACATTGAACGCCACCGTCGCCACCAAACGGCCCTTCGCCTGCTCATCGTAGAACGCGGTCGGTTGCACCAGCAATTTATCAAACATGGCGGCGCGCAGATCCATCACCAAACGTTGGCCGACATAAGTCATCGCATAACCCGATACAAACATTAAAATTCCACGCACAACAAACAGCGCCACCAAAGCGAACGGCACCCATTGAATAATCGCAGCATCTTTTTCGACGAAACTGCCATCTAACATGGGCTTCATCAGTGCCGGCAGAATCGGCTCGGTGGCGGCGAGCATAATCATGGTGATGATTGCAACGCCAAACATTCGCCAATGCGGCCGAACATAAGAAAGCAATCGTAGGTATAGTGCTTTACTATCCATGCAAATTAACTCAATTTAGAGGTGAACTGTGGAATCGCGGTTGACGCGGGAAAATGCGGCCAATTATAGTGCGGTCATGCAAGCCGAACTCGACACCCTGGAATCCAAGCTCGCTCTGATGTTAGAGCGGTATCACGCAATGTGCGATGAAACCCTCAAGTTACGCCAAAAAATCGTCACTTTAGAGAGCAATAACAAACACTTGAGCGACAAGCTTGAGCAGGCGCGCGTTCGTGCTGAAGCCTTGTTAGACAAGATACCTGATTGATGAAACATCGACTTTTTACCGCCCCGAGGTTGAACGCATGGCCATAAACGTAAGCCTTGATGTTGCTATCATGGGCAGGGAGTTCCGAGTTGCGTGCCCGGAAGATGAAAAAGAAGGGCTGTTGCAGGCCGTTGCCTATCTTGATCGCAAAATGCGTGAAATTCGCGACACCGGCAAAGTGATGGGCTTGGAGCGCATTGCCATCATGGCGGCAATCAATATCACGCACGACTATCTCTCTTCCAAGCCACTGCAACCTGATTTACGCGAGCCGCGTCAACGACTCGAAAATATGACCAAGCTGCTTGATCACGCGCTGGCTTCTCAAGATAATCTGTTTTGAAATACCGCTGCACCGAGTCTGAAGTTGTGCCGTTGTTTTA
>CAYRFK010000091.1:2912-12824 GCA_964423465.1 uncultured Verrucomicrobiota bacterium
CATGTCGTTACCATGTTGTTATCAACCTCCCTGCTGCGTTTGCGAGGGCCGTTAATTCTTTGAACCGATAAGCTTTTTGCTTAAGGTCGCGGTTATCGATCGCGGGTGTGCGCGTGGCAATGCCCATGTACCCGAAGCGGACGTGCCATGGCCGAACTTGGACCCCTGGGTTCAAGATCGCGGTCCAAACGGCGCCAGCGGGGAGACCCATCTCATGCCTTTATTCTCTGAACCGCCCGACTCTTTTTCAGTGCTCGCCAAAGCCGCCTTACGCAAAGATTTGCGTGCGCGTCGAGCGGCCTTCAATCAGGCAGAACGAGGCCTGGCCGGCCTGCAATTGGTGCGTTTCGCGCTGCGGCATCGCCTTTTGACACGACAGCGTCGCATTGGCTTTTATATGCCCGCCAAAAACGAAATTGATGTCTTGCCGCTGCTGCGCGCAGCTTTACGCATCGGCGCACGCTGCTACTTGCCGGTTATCCCCCGGCGCGCGTTGGTGAGTGCGGGACGGCGCAAATTGTGGTTTACCCGTTTGATTGGTAACGAAAAAATACTTAATCAAGCCCACGCCGCCTGGAAAAATAATCGCTATGGCATTCCAGAGTTTCTCCCGCGGGCGGCCCGTCATATCAGAGCCAGACAACTCGATTTGCTGTTCATGCCCATGCTGGGCTTTGATGCGCAAGGTTGGCGCATCGGCATGGGCGGTGGTTATTACGATGCCAGCTTGGCCTATCTGCGCAAATCAAGCGTGCGCGCGCCGCAATGGCGCCATCCGCGCTTAATCGGCGTCGCCTTTTCGGTACAAGAAATTGCCGCAGCGCCGAGCGATCCCTGGGATGTGCCGTTAGATGGCATTCTCACCGAACGCGGCTACCGCCTCGCCCGCGAAGTTTAGAATCCACATGCCATGACGCTACAAGAACTGCGCTATCTCGTTGCCCTTGCCGACAGCGGCCATTTCGGCCAGGCCGCTGAGGCCTGTTTCGTCAGTCAATCCACACTCTCAACCGGCTTGAAAAAACTGGAAGACTATCTCGGGGTGATTGTTTTTGACCGCTCCTTGAAACGCATCAGCCCAACGCCGATTGGGCGAGAAATTGTTGAATCAGCCCGCCGCATCATCGACGAAACCACCCGCATTCGCGAATTAGCCAGTTACGCGCAAGACCCGATGGACCGCACATTGCATCTTGGCGTCATACCGACGCTGGGGCCTTACTACCTGCCGCACGTGCTGACTCGCGTGCGTGAAGCGCATCCAAAATTGCGCCTGCTGCTGCGCGAAGAAATGACGCCGCACATGCTCGCGCATCTGGCTGAAGGCAAGCTGGATGCCGGCTTGCTGGCCTTGCCTATCGAAGACGGCAGCCTGGACGTCATCCCCTTGTTTGAAGAACCTTTTCTTGCCGCCGTACCCGCCACGCACAAACTGGCGAAATCTAATTCCATCAACATTGATGAGCTTGCGGCGGCCGGTCTGATGTTATTGGAAGAAGGCCATTGCTTGCGTGACCAAGCGCTGGCGGCCTGTCATCTGCAAACGCTTAAAAGTGAAGAAATCCGCGCCACCAGTTTGGAAACGCTGCGCCAGATGGTCGCCATGCAACTCGGCGTTACCTTGATTCCGCTGCTGGCGGGTGCCGGTGCGAACACGACCGGCGATCAGGTGGCACTCAAACCCATCAGCAAACCGGGGGCCTCGCGCGTCATTGGCTTGGTCTGGCGACGCCGTTCTGCCATGGCCAGCAGCATTGAGCGCTTAGCCGAAACGCTGCAAGCCAAACTGCCGATAGGAGTTTTACCCATGACGAGCAAAACTGAAGGATCGCTATGTGGCAATGGGTAAGCAATTTATTTGGCACCGCCCCGCCATCCCCCGTCGATGCTAAATCAAACACGGCACGAGCAGGTGCAACCCCAATAGGCCGTGCGGATGATGAGCCGCTGCTACCGCCTTTTTTACGCCGCGAAGCCATTCTCAACCGAAAGCAGCAAGTCGTCGCTTATGTGTTTACGGTTGAAACACCAGCAGCCATGCAGATGCACCACTGGCAGGCCAGTACGCGTAAATTTTTTGATAACGTTCTGATTGATCACTTTGCCAGCAATAAACTTGCCGATTTACTAAACAAGCGTCTCGCCTTTCTGCCGCTGGGTCCGGCCGGGCTGGCCAACCCAAAACTGATTCAATTACCGTCACAAAATCTGGTCATTGAGTTTGACCCGCCCAGTACGGCCGACTTCGACGCCGAAGCCGTATTGGCTCAATTAATCACACTACAAAGCAGCGGCTTTCACGTTGCTTGTGGTCATCACTTAGAACAACGCGGCCTCGCCGAAGCGCTTAAATTTGCCCACACCATCTGCCTAGGCGATGTTGCGAATATGGCCCCCCCTGATTTACTGGCCCGCTGCCGTGAACTACGCATCCGCTATCCGGAAAGTCGTTTGATTGCACGCAACATCGACTCAACGGAGCTTTACCAAGTCTGCCAGCGATTGAATATGGACTTGTTCCAGGGCGGATTTCTCACGCATCGCACCACTTCCGCCACCAACAAGGTATCGCCCTATCGCGTTTTTGTCGTGGAATTACTGAATGCTATTCGACGTCAGGTTGATTACGGTGAATTAGCCGGCATTGCTTGGCGAGACCCCGTGCTGGCCTATCGTTTGCTGCGCTTTGTCAATTCTGCCGCGTTTGGTTTACGCACCAAAATTGAGCGCCTGCGCCACGCCATGGCCTATGTCGGTCGTGATGAGCTTTATCGCTGGTTAACCTTATTGTTATTCAGTAATAACGAACCGAATCACCTAGATGATGCACTGCGTGAAAATGCGTTAGTGCGCGCCCGTTTAGCCGAGAATTTGGCTGAAGGCCGCATGACGCCAAAAGAGTGCGACGAAGCCTTTGTGGTCGGCATTTTGTCACTGATTGATGCACTACTGGAAATTCCCATGAAGGATGCGCTGGCACAGCTTTCCCTGCCCGATGCCGTCGCCGCCGCCTTGTTACATCGCGAAGGTAAATACGCGCCCTACCTGAAGCTGGCCATTGCTTGCGAAGAAAGCGACCAGCACACGCTTAAAACGCTAGCGGCAGAATGTGGACTTGAAGCTAGCACTGTCAATCAGCGCCATATAGATGCCTTAGTCTGGACGATGAATTTTAATGACACCTTGAATGAATCGATGTTGGTGGGGTGAGGAGGGTGTCTTTCGGCCCTCCCACCTTGCCACCGGCTTTTCACTCCGCCTTGCTGCACTTTTCCCAATCGAGTGCAGGCAATTCACTGAATGCCTGCTTAATCCGTTCTCCCCAGGCTTCGCGCAGCGATTTGAAGTAAGGATGATCGGCCCCAATGCGCACACGGCGATCTACTTGCAAGCTGTCCCGCGTATAACACAGCATATCAAGCGGCATGCCGACGGAAAGATTGGATTTCAAGGTGGAATCCATCGAAATCAAAGCGCATTGGGCGGCTTTGGCCAAATCACTTTGCCAGTTAAAAATCCGATCCAAAATCGGCTTGCCATATTTTGATTCACCAATTTGGAAGTACGGTGTATCAGCCGAGGCTTCAACAAAATTACCGGCGGCATAAATACTAAATAAGCGCGGTGCTTCGCCTTTAATCTGACCGCCGAGCATCAGAGCGGCATTAAAGTCGATATTAAATTTCCCCAAGGCTGCCGCATCGCGTTCATGTACTTCACGCAGGCAATCGCCGATGTGGCGGGCCGCTTCAAACAAATTAGGCACTGTCATTAGGTGGGGGCCTTCCTGCTGTTGCCGTTCGTACAGCAGGCTGACCACCGCTTGCGTAATCGCCAGATTGCCGGCGGAAAGCAACACCAGGACACGCTCGCCGGGTTGCTCAAAAACACTCATTTTGCTGAATGTATTAATTTGATCGACCCCAGCATTGGTGCGCGTGTCGGACAGAAATACAAGACCTTCCTGCATTAACATACCTACACAATACGTCATTTGAACTCCTTGCCGCAAAAAAATGGGGGAGAGCATAGCAGGCGAACCCATCTTGGCAACCACGCGCATCGTCTTTGTTGATCTGGCACGCTCCTTGCATCGACTCAATCACTTAAGGAGCGCGTGCGATGAATACACTGACCCGAAATTACCCAACCCATGACTTTTACGACGAGTTGATTGCAGCCGACCAACAGCCGCGCCCGGCGGCCCGAGCGCTGTTTGACCATATCGAAGCACTGGATGTCGCCGGTTTGCATGAGCGACGGCAAGCGGTAAACGCCGCCATTATGACCATGGGCATCACCTTTACCGTCTATAGCGAGGCGGGCAATATTGACCGTGCCTGGCCGTTTGACATCATCCCGCGCGTGATGGCGAAGAAGGAATGGATGCGCATTGAAGCCGGGCTGAAACAACGCCTGACCGCGCTCAATTTGTTCATAAATGATCTCTATAACGAACAACGCATCGTTAAGGATGGCGTTTTTCCGCTAGAAGTGTTGGCCGGTTCGAAAAATTTTCGTACGCAATGCCAAGGCATGACGCCTCGTTTTGGGGTTTGGGCGCATGTTTGCGGCACCGATTTAGTGCGCGATAGCGATGGCACGGTCTATGTGCTGGAAGATAATTTGCGCGTTCCCTCCGGCGTGTCGTACATGCTGGAAAATCGCCAGCTCATGAAGCGCCTGTTTCCGGAATTATTTCAAGCCTCCACGATTTTGCCGGTGGACGACTATCCGACGCGCTTATACGACACCTTGGCCGCCTTATCGCCGCGCAGTGGCACGCGGCCGGTGCTGGTGGTGTTAACGCCGGGCATCTTCAATTCCGCCTATTTTGAGCACAGTTATCTGGCACAAAAAATGGGCGCGTTTCTCGTTGAAGGCAGCGATTTAGTCGTGCAACACGACGATTGTGTCTATATGAAAACCATCACTGGGCTGCGCCGTATCGATGTCATTTATCGTCGTATTGATGATGATTTTCTTGATCCAGAAGCGTTCCGTTCAGACTCTGCCTTAGGGGTGCCAGGTTTGATGCGGGCGTGGCGTGCCGGCAATATCGGCATTGCTAACGCGCCGGGTGCCGGAGTGGCGGATGACAAGGTGGTGTATGCCTTTATCCCCAAAGTGATTAAGTATTATCTCGATCAAGACCCGATCATTCCCAATGTGCCGAGTTATTTATGCATGTACGACGAGGAAAAGGAGTACGTGCTGGCCAACCTCGATAAGTTGGTCGTGAAGCCGGCGAATGAATCCGGTGGCTATGGCATGTTGATCGGCCCGCGCGCAACGCCGGCAGAACGCGCGGTGTTTGCCGATTTAATTCAGGCGAATCCGCGTAATTACATGGCGCAACCCACACTGGCACTTTCTACCGCGCCCACCTTAATCGATGACCATTTAGAACCACGCCACTTAGATCTGCGGCCGTTTATTCTGCAATCGGACAAGCTGTATTGCACAACTGGCGGCTTGACCCGCGTCGCGCTGCAAGCCGGCTCTTTAGTGGTCAATTCGTCGCAAGGTGGTGGCGCAAAAGACACTTGGATCATTGATGTCGATGAATGAAAGGAGTTGGACCATGCTTTCCCGTGTTGCTGAGAGTCTTTACTGGATGGCGCGTTATCTGGAACGCGCTGAAAACACCGCGCGCTTCATTAATAGTACGACGCAAGTGTTACTGGATTTACCGCGTGGCGCATCCTTTGGTTGGGATGTTTTGCTCAAGGCGGCAGGCCTGGATGCGCTTTACCAAAAGCATTACGTCAGCGCCAATGAGGCGGACATCATGCGTTTTCTGATCATGGATGAACGTAATCCCGGTTCGATCATTGCGTGTATTCACAGTGCACGTGAAAACACACGCACCTTCCGTGAAGTGTTGCCGATGGAAATATGGGAGCGCATCAACGACCTCTATTTGTACACGCGCGATAACGCTCAGCGCGCCACGCGCGGCCGCAGCCAGCGTTATGAAGTGCTCAATGGCGTCATTGAACGGCGGCAATCGGTGATAGGCCTATTGATCGGTTCAATGAGTCAAGATCTGGCTTATCAATTTATCAAACTAGGTAGAAACCTGGAACGCGCTGACATGACGACGCGGATTCTTGATGTCAATTCAGCGGTGGTAATGCCGGAAGACGCTGCGGCTGCCGACATTGCGCGCGAGCGATTGTGGATGAGCACCTTGAATGCGTTATCAGCGTTTCAGATGTATCGCCAGCATGTCGGCGTTCACATTACGGGGCCAGCCGTGGTCAATTTCCTCCTGCGTGATCCGCATTTCCCGCGCACGGTGGCGCATTGTTTGGGGGAATTAGAAAGTGGTTTATCCGTATTGGTCAATTACCAAGCGCCGCTTTATGTCGCACGCAAAACGTGGCGCAAATTAGAAGCCATGAACCTGGATGATGTTTCCCCCGCCCTGCTGCATGAACATCTGGATCATTTACAAGCCCATCTAGCTGAGCTGCATAACATGATTACTTTGCAATATTTTTCTCTTCATCAGCCAACGCAACTGCAAGAACAAACGCAAACGCAGTCTTGATTTTTTTAATTTTATTTAAATAGCCCATCATGATGCCCACTTCTCTCGATTTTCCCCGTTACGGTGACAAAGTTAATTCTGATTTTTTTGAAGAGTTTCTCGTTAAACTTTTAGAAGAACGGGATCGCAGCGGTTTAACCAGCATGATTCGTCAAATTGACGCACTGATGATTACCGTTGAACCTGGCCACTCTATCGCTTATGTTGGCGAATTATGTTTAATGACGCCCTATCATTATCTCGTCACCCTGGAATCCGAAACCCATTTCACCCATATTTTGCGCATTGACATGTCAGCACCGGATATTTTGGTGCGCGAGGTGAAAGACCCCAACACGCGCGGCATATTCCGTAGTTTGAATGAGGTCTATCCGATTGGCGCGCAAAAACCGAACTCACGCTATATGGGCGAGATTTTTCGCGTAACCAGTTTGCATGATGTAGTCGAATTACAAAAATCGCGCGATATTCGTTTCTTTAATCAAGATCAAATTCGTAAATTAGAATTACCCGGCAATATGGCAGTGGTTAAACCCAGCCCCTATACGCACAACATTGTTGGCTACTGGGAGCGGCCGGAACATAATATTCGTGTTTATGCGTTGGGCATAACCAGCATTCGTTCAGATGTACAAGCAGCTTATGAAGCGGCCAAAGCAACGCAAGAAAAACTGGGCCTCAACACGATATTGTTGCCGCTCGACCACCTCGCCACGCGTATTTACAGCCAAAATCGGGAAGCGGCAATTTTAGAATATCTCTCGCTCACCAGTTATTATTACTGGGGGTCTTATGATATTAGCGACCAGAATTCCTCCACCAATGTCACCAAAAGCACGCATTTCAATAATGAATTAGAAAGTCCGGCAAAGGTATTCACAGCGGCCAATCATCCTTACTTCGTCAATCATCTATTGCAATTACCTTCACCGACCGAAGCCTTTGTCCGCAACTACGGCCCACGCTTACATCACATCGCCGTTGCAGTAAGTGATGGTCATATTCAAGGCAAAGCGCATATTGATTATGTCGTCGATGTGCTGCGCGACTGCGGCCAAAATTTCTTGCTGGATGTGGTCGGCAGCGAAGAAGAAGGTCTCAAACAGATTTTCTCTAGCGCCTCTGAATATTCCAGCTTAATCATTGAATATGTTCAGCGCTTTGGCGACTTTCAAGGCTTTTTCACCAAAGGCAACGTCGCCCGCTTAACGCACGCCGCCGGCGTAGAAGAAGGCGTGCGAGCACTGTAAAAACCCAAAATCCGAGGTCAGACCACGGTTTAATTGGCTTCAAACATCCGCGTGACGGTAACGCCAACATCAAGTTGGTGCATGCCGCCACCGTAAATAACCCCCTTTAGCGGCGCGACATCGCCGTAATCACGGCCCCAGGCGAGGGTGAGGTGGCCTTCACCGATGGGTGATCCATTGGTAGGGTCGAAATCGAACCAGCCTTGACCGGGGAGAAAGACGCTAATCCACGCATGGGATGCATCGACGCCAGTGAGGATGGGCGCACCCGCTAACGGTATCGTTTCCAAATAGCCGCTGACGTAGCGTGCCGCCAAACCCAAGCCGCGCAAGCCGGATAGCGCTAAATGGGCGAAATCCTGACATACCCCATGGCGTTCGGCTAAGACTTCGGCGATAGGTGTGTCGATTTGCGTAGCGTTGGGGCGATAAGCGAACTCGGCTTTGATGCGCGCCGACAACTCCGCTACCGCCGCCAGCAGCGGCCGCCCGGCGGTAAAGCTGGTGCGAACATAATCCGTGGCGGCTGTTTCGTGCGGCGCATGCGGCGAGGGCAAACAATATTCGCGTACCGCAATCACCTCAGGATTAACCTCGGCATGGCCATACAGGATTTGACTGAGCTGATCGACGACACTTTCCCAAGCGGGCGAATGCGCAGGCTGCGGTTGCGGACCCCGTTCAATCAAGCTGCAGGCGGTGACACTCAAACTTTGATGCGGCTGACGCAGATTGAACCAAACGACGCGATTGCCAAAAGCGTCGTCCCGCTCACGGTAGTCATCGACAAACGGATTCATGACCAAGGTGCGTTCGAGGACACGCTGCGCGGCAGCCGCACGCGGCAATAACCGTGCTTCGCCGTAGTTCAAGCCAACGATATTGGCGTAGTGATAGGTGTTGACGTGTTCAATGCGAAAGCGGCTCATACCCGTGTCGAACTCAATTAGGGAAATTATTAGGGGCGCGGCGGCAAGGGGCGCAGTGCGTACAGCTCTTGCACATGCGTAAACCAGGTATGCGAAACCGCATCCGACGCCGCGATAAGCTGACTAGAGACTTCACCCAAGGTAAAAACAAGATGATTGCGCGCTTGGCTATCCACTTGCCAATCGATCATGTTGGCTTCAGCGGCATAAATGCGTTCCTCGGCGGAAAACAAGGGGCGTTCGGCATTGCAGCGTTGGCCAACATGCGTCAGCGAGGTTAAATGACGGCGAGCAGTGTGAATTTGATAGATGAGCGCGCGCGGGCTATCGGCATCCCACAACAATAATTCCAGCACGCCGGCTAAAAAGGGTTCCGCGCGGTAACGTCGCCGGAAGGTGATGAGGCTATCTGCACTCTGCAACACGAGAGAAAGACTTTCGCGCTCCGCTTCACCGCTCAAGCACGATTGCAGCGTTTGCGTTAGCAGCGACGATTGCGTTAAGCCGCGCTCAATGCGGCGGCCGAGATCGAAAAAGCGAAAACAGGTATCACGCGGCAAGGTTTCAGACGCAAGCCCTGCCAACCCCGCCAGCGCATCCACTAAGCGACCCAACCACAAATCAATCCGCTCATGGCTGCCACCGGCACGGCGCGGCCGTTGCCCCCAGTCGCGCTCAAGTCGATCGAGCAGACGCCAAATGGCGACCGACCAATATTCACGTGTGCTATAGGCGCAGCCGAGCAAGCCACGTACGGTTTGCGCTAGATTGCCAGGCCGCTCATTTTGGGTCGTGATTTCTCTAACGCAAGTAGCGAGATCTGCGCGATCTTTGCAGCCACAATCCCCTGGCGCGTAGCCCATTAAACGCATTAATGCATGTAACACCGGCTCAAGACCTGGCGCTGTTTCTTCTTCCCACAGACCATCGAGCACGGCACGCAACAAGCGGGTGACCGCTTCGGCCCGCTCTAGATAGCGGCCGGTCCAAAACAGATTATCTGCCGCGCGGCTGGTGAGAATCTCGCCCTCCCGCCGCACCACGCTGGCCGCCACCAGCGTCGATCGCAACGGCGGCATGGATTGCATCGTCTGCTGCATGCCATGCGCGTCCAGCGTCTGTGTCATCAACGTCTGCGGCATCAGCGTCTGCGGCATCAGCGTCTGTGTCATCAACG
>CAYRFK010000091.1:12924-17951 GCA_964423465.1 uncultured Verrucomicrobiota bacterium
GTCATCAACGTCTGCGGCATCAGCGTCTGCGGCATCAGCGTCTGTGTCATCAACGTTTGCGCATTAATCACCCAAGTATCTTTATTGAGTGCGCCGTTTTGTGCGGACAACTGATAGCTATTGCTGCAGCGCGTTAAGCCGCCCGGTAACGCGGCATAGCCTTCCGCCTGACTGACTAGAAAAGTACGTAAGCTGGTTTGTTGCGGCTGCAAGCGGCCGTTATGAAGTATCGGCGCCGTCGAAGGATGGATCGGTTCCTGACCGACAAAAAGGTGCGGTTGCGCCAGAATTCGTTCGCGCCATGCAGCAAGTTGTTTGCGATCCAGGTCAGCACCAAACACCGTTTCACTGGCTTGGCCGCGATGAATAGGCTTTAACACCAGGCGTTGCAAATTAGCCAACACGTGGTCGCGTTCGCGCGGCTGCCCGCACCACCAGGTTGCCGCGCTCGGCAAGCGCAATTTTTCGCCCAGCAGCGTTTTTGCCAACACCGGCAGAAACGGTATTAATGCAGGGTTTTCAAGCAAGCCACTACCGAGCGGATTAGCCATGGCAACATGACCGCGTCGGATCGCTTCGACGAGCCCGGCGACGCCCAAACGTGATTCTTGCCGTAATTCGAGCGGATCGCACCAGGCCTCATCAACGCGGCGCAAGATGACATCAACCGGTTTTAGCCCTTGTACCGATTTAAGCCAAACACGGCCATCGCGCACGGTTAAATCATCGCCTTGGGCAAGGTTGTAACCTAAACGGGCAGCCAGATAAGCATGCTCAAAATAGGTTTCGTTCGCCGGGCCGGGCGTCAGCACAACCACTTCAGCCTGTTCGCGCATCACTTGCCCAAGACTATTTAAGGCTGCACGCACCGCTTCCAACCAAGGATTAAGGCGGGCAATGCTGCTGTCTTCCAGAAACTCAGGAAAGGTGCGCGCCATTACAGTGCGATTTTCTAAGGCATAGCCAGCCCCTGATGGCGCTTGCGTGCGATCCGCCATGACCCAGATGCGCCCATCCGGCCCGCGCACTAAATCGGCCGCATAAAAAATCAATTGGCGTCGATCGGCTGGTAACGCGCCGATTAAAGGGCGCAAATATCCGGCATGCGCAAGAAAAGGATCCGGCGGCAACACGCCACGTTTAAGTAGGGTTTGCGGGCCATATAAATCGCGTAACACCAGATCAAGCAGGCGGGCGCGTTGTTCCAAACCGGCTTCAACATTGCGCCATTCAGTTGCGTCAATTAGTAAGGGAACCGGGTCCAGCTCCCAAGTGCGGGAATATCCGCGCGGGTCGTTATAGACGTGATAGGTGACGCCATTCTCACGCAGCAAACGTTTAATGCGTTGCCCGCGTGCTGACCAATCACGCGGACTTAACGTCGCCAAGCCTGCGACCAAATTATCCCAATGCGGACGCACGCCGGATTGCGCATCCCACATTTCATCCCAGACTTCTGGCTGGGGGTGGTAATCCGGAGCGAGTGCAGCGTGAAGGAACGAGGAAGTCATGCGCGAAATGATAACGACATCGTGAGGATCGGCAATAAACTTCTCACGCTGCGCGCCGCCTTAAATCCAAAGTATAAGGATATTCATGCGTGGGTTCTTCGGGTGGCGGAGCCATCGGTTTTAAGCCGCTACCGTGTGGAAAAAATTCTGCCAAGCGGGCGAGATCGGGCGGAATCGGCAACGTGCCCGGCGTGTGATTCCAGTCTTGATAACGGTTGACGCGGCGCGATTCAGCTTCATTGGCGTTGACCGGGAAGACATCATAACTACGGCCGCCAGGGTGGCTGACGTGATAGGCGCAGCCGCCGACCGCTTTGCCAGTCCACGTGTCGATCAGGTCGATGATGAGCGGCGAATGAATGCCGATAGTGGGATGCAGCGCCGACGGCGGTTGCCATGCGCGATAACGAATGCCGGCGACGAATTCGCCTTGCCGTCCGGTATTACGCAACGGCACGCGCCGACCATTGCAGGCCAACACGTAGCGACTTTCCGTTAGCCCAGTAACTAATACCTGGATGCGTTCGACGGAAGAATCGACGAAGCGTGCGGTGCCCACATTGCTAAGTTCTTCGCCTAAAACATGCCAGGGTTCAATGGCCGTGCGCAGTTCAATTTCGATATCGTCGATTTTGACCGTGCCGATGCGCGGGAAACGGAATTCAATATAGGGATCTAGCCAGTCTGCCTGGAATGGATAACCTGACTCCTGAATATCCCGTACCACATCCAACAGGTCAGCGCGGACATGATGCGGCAACATGAAGCGGTCATGCAGTTCGGTGCCCCAACGGACTAAGCGATGCCGATAAGGCTTTTGCCAAAAGCGTGCTACCAAAACGCGCAACAACAGCATTTGCGCTGCACTCATTTGCCAATGCGGTGGCATTTCAAATCCGCGGAATTCGACCAAACCTTGCCGACCGCTGGGGCTGTCTGGCGAGTACAGTTTGTCGATAGAAAACTCGGAGCGGTGCGTATTTCCAGTGAGATCAACCAAGAGATTGCGCAGGAGGCGATCCACTAGCCACAGTTGATTGGTTTCGCCGGTGGGCATTTGCTGGAAAGCGATTTCTAACTCATACAATTTTTCGTCACGTCCTTCATCCACGCGTGGCGCTTGGCTGGTCGGGCCGATGAACATGCCGGAAAATAGGTAAGACAAGCCAGGGTGATGTTGCCAATAACCCACCAAACTCATCACCAGATCAGGCCGGCGCAACATTGGGCTATCGGCTGGCGTCGCCCCGCCCAGCGTGACGTGGTTGCCGCCGCCGGTGCCGGTATGACGCCCATCCAGCATGAATTTTTCCGTCGTTAAGCGCGCTAAACGGGCTTCTTCGTACAGCAAGCGCGTATTACTGACCAGATCATCCCAATTTGTGGCCGGGTGAATATTGACTTCGATAACACCGGGATCAGGGGTAACCATGAGACGTTGTAAGCGCCAATCGCGTGGCGGCTCGTAGCCTTCCAAAATCACCGGCGTGTTCATTTCGGTCGCAACGGCCTCAATGGCCGCGGTCAGTTCGAGGTAATTTTCCAAGGTTGACAGCGGCGGCATGAAGATCCGCAGCACCCCACCCCGCACTTCAACGCAAAGTGCCGTGTGGATGACTTTAACGGCGGTGACCTCATCGGCTAAGGATTGTGCGTAAATCTCAGGATGTGCATTTTGCAGCGGCACAATTTCGGCATATCGCTGGGCAATTTCACCGTAGTCCTCCGCCAATTTGGCGCGTGGCGCAAACAGATCCAGCGGAATGGGATGTTCGCGTTCGGCCTCGGCGACCCAGGGCAGGCTATCTAACGGCAAACGCAGACCAATCGGCGAATCGCCCGGCAGCAAAAATAAACGGCCACGCCGGAAGCGCCAGACACTGCTTCGCCAGCAATTTTTCGTGCTATCGCGAGCAATCGGCAGCACATAACCCACCGCCTCATCCAACCCGCGCGACAATTTGGCAGCCAAACTGCGCCGTTCTAACGGGTCTTTTAAGTTGATGGTTTTAAGGTCGAGATTGATCGGTGTCTCGGCTTCTTTTAGTAAGTAGTGCAGCGCATCTTCATAGCCGGCTTGCACAAAGGCCGGCGACAAACCCAGCCGCGTCGCCAGCAATGCGGCAAATTCCGCCGCCATCGCAGCGCTATGGCCATACGATTGACCTTCATTTGCCAGCAAAGCCGGCTGCTTCCATAACGCGACACCGTCGGTGCGCCAGAAAATTCCCAGCGCCCAGCGCGGCAAAGGCTCGCCGGGATACCACTTGCCTTGGCCGGAGAATTTAAGTCCGTTCGGCGCAAAATGCTGCGTCAGTCGATTCCATAAATCTTGCGCCCGTTCCAACTTGTGCTTGCCTAACGCTGCCGTATTCCATTGCGCGGATTCCATGTCATCAATGGAGACGAAAGTGGGTTCGCCCCCCATGGTAAGGCGCACGTCATATTCTAGTAATTTGGCATCCACCGCACGGCCAAGCGCGTCTATCGCCAACCACTGATCGTCGCGATACGGTTTGGTCACGCGCGGGTCTTCATGGATGCGTACGACGCTGTTATCAAAGCTGAAGCTGACTTCACATTCATCCATCATGCCGCTGACCGGTGCCGCGCTGACCGGGTCAGGTGTGCAGGCCAACGGAATATGGTTTTCATTGGCGAATAAGCCTGAGGTGGGATCGAGCCCTATCCAGCCCGCGCCAGGCACATAGACTTCCGCCCAAGCATGTAAATCGGTGAAGTCTTGCTCTGGGCCGGAAGGGCCATCCAACGATTTCACATCGGCACTCAATTGCACCAAATAGCCAGAAACAAAACGCGCAGCGAAACCGAGATGGCGTAATACCTGCACCAGTAACCACGCACTATCACGACAGGAACCACGGCTTAATTCCAGGGTTTGTTCGCAAGTTTGAACGCCGGGCTCCATGCGAATGTTGTATTGCAGATCTTGCCAAAGCCGCTGATTCAAATCGACTAAAAAGTCTTGCGTGCGACGTGGCGTGCGGTCAACCCCTTCCAGCCAGGCCATCAGTAGTGGCCCAGATTCGGTTAGTTCACTGTAAGGAACCAGTTCTTTTTCTAACTGCGCGTCATAGCTAAACGGATATTCGGTTGCGTACTCTTCCAGGAAAAAATCGAAGGGATTGATCACCGTCATATCGGCTATCACTTCAACTTCAATGGCCAAATGCGTTGTTTTCTCGGTGAAAATAAGGCGCGCCAGATAATTACCGAAGGGATCTTGCTGCCAATTAATAAAGTGTTTTTCGGGAAGAATGCGCAGGGAATAGGCCAATATGGGGGTGCGACTGTGCGCAGCCGGGCGCAAGCGCAACACATGCGGCCCTAAATTCACCGGGCGATCATAGCGATAATGGGTCTTGTGACGGATGGCAACGCGAATGCTCATGGCAAGGGATTCCTGTGAAAATCATAAACTGTCAGGTAAAAATCCAGCAGCGCGTTACGCTAAGCAAGTTAGATGCCACCGTCGAAATTGCCACAAAAAGGGGG
>CAYRFK010000092.1:0-17818 GCA_964423465.1 uncultured Verrucomicrobiota bacterium
GCCGGCGCGTGCGAATTCCAAAGATTCTTGCAGCATGTTCTCTGTCCCCCTGTCCGCCGGTCCGACGGGGAGGGACAGAGAGCAAAACCGCCTTTCCCCCCGCGATGGGAGGGGGAGGAGAACCATGCAAGGGACGGAGGGACAGAGAGCAAAACCGAGAGCAAAACCGCCTTTCCCCCCGCGATGGGAGGGGGAGGAGAACCATGCATGCTCTTACGACACGCTTACTACGTCCCTACCCCCGGCGCCGACCCGGCTCCGCAGGGGGCGCGTTCGGTTTGTCAATCGACGTGGACGCGTTGTTCCGGGTGGATCCCTGGGCTTGCCGGGGCTTGCTTGACCCGGGGCAGGGCGGGACCTATCCTGCGCGCCCGATTCAGGAGCATGACGACCATGGCGAAGCCCGACAAGACCGCGATCAATCCGACCCGCGTCCAGGACTACCCGGAGTGGTACCAGGAGGTCATCAAGGCGGCCGAACTCGCAGAGAACAGCCCCGTGCGCGGGTGCATGGTGATCAAGCCGTGGGGGTGCGCGACGTGGGAGAATATCCGGACGCACCTGGACCGGATGTTCAAGGAGACCGGCCACGTCAACGCCTACTTCCCGTTGTTCATTCCGCTCAGCTTCCTGCAGAAGGAGGCCGATCACGTCCAGGGCTTCGCGAAGGAATGTGCGGTCGTCACCCATCACCGTCTGGAGGCGGGGCCGGACGGCACCCTTGTTCCGGCGGGCGAACTGGAGGAACCGCTGGTCGTCCGGCCGACCTCTGAGACCATCATCGGCGCGATGTTCGCCAAGTGGGTCGAGAGCTACCGCGACCTGCCCCTGCTGATGAACCAGTGGGCCAACGTCGTGCGGTGGGAACTGCGCACCCGCCTGTTCCTTCGGACGACCGAGTTTCTCTGGCAGGAGGGCCATACGGCCCACGAAACGCGCGAGGAGGCTTGGGAGGAAACGCTGAAGATCCTCGAGATCTACCGGCGTTTCGCCGAGGACTACCTGGCGATTCCGGTTCTGACGGGCGAAAAGACCGCGGCCGAGCGTTTTCCGGGCGCCGACACCACGTTCTGCATCGAGGCGATGATGCAGGACCGCAAGGCGCTGCAGGCGGGTACGAGCCACTTCCTCGGACAGAACTTCGCGAAGGCCTCGGAGATCCTCTTCACCGCCCGCGACCAGAGCCGGCAGCACGTATGGACCACGTCGTGGGGCGTGTCGACGCGCCTGATCGGCGGCCTCGTGATGGCGCATGCCGACGACGACGGCATGGTGATGCCTCCGCGTATCGCGCCGTCGCACGTGGTGATCCTCCCGATCATCCGCGCCGACGCGGACCGCGCGGCGATCCTCGCCTACTGCGAGAGTCTCGCCGCCGAACTTCGCGCGCAGACCTACGACGGCCGCGCGGTTGAGGTCGTGTTCGACACGCGCGACGACAACGCCGGCGAGAAGAGCTGGCGATGGATCAAGAAGGGGATCCCGGTGCGCGTCGAGGTCGGCCCGCGCGACATGGCCTCCGAGAGCGTCTTCGTTGGCCGCCGCGATCGCGGCCCGCGGGAGAAGTACGGACAGAAGCGCACGGAGTTCGTCGCAGGCATCGGTGCGTTGCTGGTGGAGATCCAGGCCGGCCTGCTCGCAAAGGCCCGCGCCTTCCGCGACGCCAACACGAGGACGATCGACTCGTTCGACGAGTTCACCGCCTTCTTCACGCCCGCGACCCGTGAGAAGCCCGAGATCCACGGCGGGTTTGCCTCGTCGCACTGGTGCGGGTCGGCCGCCTGCGAGACGAAGGTCAATGATGCGCTGTCTGTCAGCATTCGATGCCTCCCGACCGGCTACGAGCAGTCCGGTCCCGGGGCCTGCGTCGTCTGCGGCGCCCCGAGCCCCGGCCGCGTGATCTTCGCGAAGTCCTACTGATCGGGAAAGCGGGAGTCGGGTGTCGGGAAGAGGACAACACGAAACTTCGGAGGGATGCATGACGATGCGCCGACGCGAGTTCTTCAGGGCCGCCGCGGCCTCTGCGGCGGCGTTCAGGACGCTGAACGTCATCGGGGCCGAGTCGCCTGCGAAGAAATACAAGACCGCGCTGATCGGGTGCGGATGGTGGGGGAACAACATCCTTCGCGAGGCGATGGCGGCGGGCGCGTCGAAGATCGTCGGCCTGTGCGACGTCGACCGGCGCGCGCTGGCCTCGACGCTGGAGAAGGTGAAGAAGGACTCGGGTGACGAGCCGAAGACCTACGCGGACTATCGCGACCTCCTGGCGAAGGAGAGCCCCGAGATTGTCATCGTCGGCACCCCGGACCACTGGCACGCCTTGCCCACGATCGCCGCGGTCGGCGCGGGCGCGCACGTCTATGTCGAGAAGCCGGTCGGCCACACCATCGGGGAGGCTGAGGCGATGGTGAAGGCGGCGCGGGCCGCCAACCGGGTTGTGCAGGTCGGCACCCACCGCCGCATCTCTCCGCACAACGTGTCGGCCCGCGAGTTCGTTCAGGCCGGAAAGATCGGAAAGATCGGCATGGTGCGGACCTTCGTGCTGTACGGCGGCGGCGGGCCGGAGAAGCCCCGGAAGAACGTCGAGCCGCCGCCGGAGGTGGATTGGGACTTCTGGTGCGGCCCGGCCCCGCTGCGGCCGTACAACGGCAATCCCGACAACCCGTGGGGCGGGGGCATCCACCCCCGCGGATTCCGCCAGTACCTCGACTACGCCAACGGCACGCTCGGCGACTGGGGCGTGCACTGGCTTGACCAGGTTCTCTGGATCACCGGCGAGAAGTGGCCGAGGAAGGTGTTCTCGACCGGCGGCCGGCCGATCAAGGGCGTCCCGGTGCTGTCCAAGGAGGAGCAAACCTCCGACGCGCCGGACCACCAGGTGGCCACCTACGAATTCGACTCGATGACCGTCACGTGGGAACACCGGCAGTTCGCGGGCAACAACGCGGAGAAGGGGGAGAATGTCGGCTGCTACTTCTACGGCACCGAAGGCACCCTCCATGTCGGCTGGCAGAAGGGGTGGGTGTTCCATCCTTCGGATTCCAAGAAGCCCGAAATCACGGGCACGCCGCAGCTCAACATGCCGGATCAGCAGAACATCCGCGAGCTCTGGGCCGATTTCCTAGGGGCGATCCGCGAGGGGCGCCGGCCGGTGTGCGACATCGAGGAAATTCACCGCTCGACGAACATGAGCCTGCTCGGCATGCTGTCGATGAAGCTCGGCCGGAGCATCGCGTGGGATGGCGCCAGGGATCAGATCCTCAACGATCCCGACGCCAACAAGCTCCTCCGGCGCGAGTACCGCGGATCGTGGAAGTATCCCGAGGCGTAAAGGGTGGGAGACAAGCAATGAAGTCGTTTCGCGTGAGTCGCAGGTCGTTCCTCCGGGCGGCGTCCGCCGCCGGGGCCGCCGTGGCGTTTCCAACCATCGTGCCGTCCTCCGTCTTCGGACAGACGGCCCCCTCGAACCGGATCAACATGGGGTTGATCGGCATGGGGTTGATGATGGGCGGGCACATGCGGGGCATGTCCGGGCGGCCGGACGTCCAGGTGCTGGCGGTCTGCGACGTCGACCGCCGCCGCCGGGAGGCCGCCCGGGATTCTGTCGAAAAGGCCTATGCCCAGGAGAAGGCCTCGGGTGCCTACAAGGGGTGCGACGCCGTCAACGAGTTCGAGCGCGTGGTGGAGCGGGCGGATATCGACGCTGTCCTCATCTGTACCCCGGACCACTGGCATGCCGCGATCACCTGCGCGGCGATCCGCGCCGGCAAGGACGTCTACGTGCAGAAGCCGATGACGCTGACGATGCGCGAGGGGCGCGCGATCAGCGACCTCGCCCGCTCCCGCGGCGCGATCGTGCAGGTCGGCTCGCAGCAGCGCTCCGAGCGCGCGTTCCGCCGGGCCTGCGAGATCGTCCGCAACGGATGGATCGGCAAGGTGCACAAGATCTACGCGAAACTCGGGGAATTCCCGCCGCCCGCGTCGCTGCCGGAGCAGCCGGTGCCCGAGGGGTTCGATTACGACCGCTGGCTTGGCCCGACCCCGTGGTTCCCCTACAACGAGGAGCGAGTGAAGGGCAATTACGGCGGCGGCTGGCGCCGGTTCTGGGAATACGGTTCGCGCAAGAACGGCGACTGGGGCGCCCATCATTTCGACATCATCCAGTGGGCGTTGGGCATGGATGAGTCGGGGCCGGTCCAGTTCATCCCCAAGGGATTCGACGGCGCCGAGTTCCAGACGCACGTCTATGCCGACGGCACGAAGGTGCTGCGCGACCATCCGACGCGCGACGGCCACATGATCCAGTTCATCGGCACCGAAGGCGAGGTGTGCGTGAGCCGCGGCGACAAACTGGATACCGTGCCGGCGGATCTCAAGGACCGCATTCCAGGCCCGAACGACATCCGCCTCTACGAATCGCGGAATCACGAGGAGAACTGGCTGGAGTGCATCCGCACCCGCCGGGAACCGATTTGCACCGCGGAGATCGGGCATCGCACGGCCACGATCTGCTGCCTCTCGGGCATCGCCGAGAGGCTCGGCCGTCCGATTCGCTGGGATCCGGCGAAGGAGGAGATCGTGGGGGATTCCGCCGCCTCACGGTGGCTGGACCGTCCGCGCCGGGCGCCCTATGTCGTGCTGTGATGGGCCTTCAACGATCGCCAGGAACGAGGGGACAGAGGATCATGAAACGTAGCTGGATTTTGGCGGGTTCGATGCTGGCCGTTGCGGCGGCCGGCGTGCGTGCGGGAGTCGAGGCCCAGATCGACGAACTGCTTCCGGGCCTGGCGGCCGCGGACATGGAGCAGCGGTACGAGCCGCGGATGAAGCTGCAGGCGCTGGCGGCGGAGGCGACGAAGGCGGGCGCCGAGACGAACCGTGTAGCCTTCGAGTCGGCGGTGGTTGTGCGGGTCGCGGATGCGAAGGTGGCCCAACCCGCGCGTGTGTGGCTCGTCCGGCAACTGGAATTCGCAGGCGGGGCGGGGGCGGTCCCGGCACTGGCCGCCCTGCTCAAGGACCCGGATGCGGAGCTTTGCGATTGCGCACGGCGCGCGCTGGAACTCAACCCGGCCGAGTCGGCGGGCGCGGCTCTGCGCGCCGCACTTGCGGCGGGCGGTGAGCCGGCGTGGCGCATCGGCCTGGTCGGTTCCCTCGGCCGGCGTGGCGACAAGGCATCCGTCGCGGCGGTGGCCGGCCTGCTGGGCGATCCGGCGGTTGGCGCGGTGGCGGCCGATGCGCTGGGCCGTATCGGGGACACCGGTGCCCTGGAGGCCCTGTCCAAGGCATACGACGGGAAGTCGGCGGTGATCGGATCGGCACTCTTGGATGCAGCCGTACGGCAGGGCGCCGCGGGTGTGGCCACCCTGAAGCGCCTGATCCCCCCTGGTAATCCGCCGACAGTTCGCTCGGGCGCGCTTTCCGCGATGATCCGGACGGATGCGGCGAATGCGCCGCGCTGGATCGCCGCCGGTCTGGCGGATTCGGACGTCCGTGTGCGTAGCGCGGCGGCGCAGGCCGGCCGCTCGCACGCGGGGCCAGAACTGACGGCGGCGATGCTGGCTTCCTGGGAGAAGCTGCCCGCGCCGTCGCGGGGCATGGCCCTCGATGTCATGGATGCCGGGGGGCGCGCCCGTGCGGAGGAGTCGCTGACTGCCCCGGATGCGATCGTGGCGACCGCCGCGGTCCGGCTGCTCGGCCGCATCGGAGGAACCGATGTGCTTCCCGCACTGCTGGGCGCGGCCTCGGAGGACGGTCCCGCGCGCGCGGCGGCGGAGGAGGCCCTTGCGGTGTTGAAGGGGAAGGATGTCGCCGCGGCGATTCAAAAGACGGCCTCGGAGGGCGTGTACAAGTTGCGCGCGGCAGCCCTCGCCGCGCTGGCGTCGCGCCGGGATCCGGCGACCTTTGCGACCCTCGTGACCGCGGCGTCCGATCCCGATGCCGGCGTGGCCCGCGCTGCTCTGACCGCGTTGCGGCAGGCGGGAGGCGATGCCGAGGTGGCCGCCATTGCCAAGCTGACCGCCCAGGGGAAGTCCGATGCGGCGGCCGCATTGAAGGCCATGGCTGCGCGTGCGCGCGACCGCAAGGCTGTCTCCAAGACCCTGATGGCCGCCATTCAGGCCGCCGACGCAAAGGGGCGCGTGGCGCTTCTCGAATCGATGGCGGTCGTCGGCGGGCTCGAGGCGCTGGACATGACATCGAAGTTCCTGGACTCCTCCGATGCCACGCTCCGTACGGCGGCAGTTCGCGCCTTGGCTGCCTGGGCGGAGTTCGAGGCGGTCCGCCCGCTGATGGCTCTCGCGTCGGCCGCCGGCACCGCGCAGAACGATAAGATCCTCGCCATCCGCGGCGTCGCGCGGCTCGTGACGTCCGGTACGGGGGCCACGGCCGACCAGCGCGTGACCGCGGCGCTGGACGCGATGAAGATCGCGCCCCGGGACGAAGAAAAGAAGATGCTGCTTCCGGCGCTCGGCTCCGTCGCGAACCCGCGCGCCCTTGCCGCCCTCGAGTCGGCGCTGGCGGATCCCGCGATGAAGAAGGAGGCCGCCTTTGCGCTGGCAGCGCTTGCCGATGCCTACCGCGCGACCGACCGGAAGATGTCCAGGACGATCGCGGACAAGCTCGAGAAGGCCGGCGCGCCCCCCGAGGCCTTGAAGAAGGCGCTGGACGCGGCGAAGTAGGGCGAAGGTAAAGAGGTTCGGAGGCTGGCAGGTTCGCAGGTCGCAGGCTCATGGGTTCCAAGGGTGGGAAGCCGGAGAGGCCGGAGGTTCCAAGGCTTGGATGGCGCGGCGTGGGGACGGATCAGTCGGGCGGGAACCGAGCCACGTAGTCGCTCATGTCGAATTTGCGGTCGAGCCCTGCGGCGTTCATGTAGCGGACGGTGCCGAAGACCGCGCGACGCGTCCACGGCCGGTCATGCTTGCCGAAGCACCATGCGATGCCCGCGCAGGCATTGGGATCCCGTCCGTCGAGTTCATAGCGGTTGTTCAGGCGCAGGGCGGTGTCGAAGGCCTCCTCGGGCGTGCGGCTCCACTCGAGGATCTTCTTGCCCCAGTACATGCGCATGTAGTTGTGCATCTTCCCGGTGCGGACCATCTCGCGTTGGGCTGCATTCCAGTACTCGTCATGGGTTGCGGCGGCATCCCACTGGTCGAAGCCGTAGCTGAACTCCCGCCGGTCGGCGGCGTGCTCGGCAAGCGTTGCCCGTGACCACGCCGGCAGGGCGGCGAAGGTCTCGCAGGCCGGGTTGAAGGCCGCGAAATTCATACTGAGTTCGCGGCGCACGATCAATTCCTCAAGGAAGGAGTCCACCGCCGCGCGCGGGGCGTTGGAGACGTCCGCCGCGAGGGCCACTTCGACCGGGGAGATCTGGCCGAAGTGCAGGTAGGGGCTCAGTCCCGACTGGTAGTCCATCGCCGGGTCGTTTCGAAGATCGGCGTAGTGCGCGAGCTTGTGGTCCACGAAACTCTTCAGCCGCCGGCGCGCCTCCGGCGTGCCGCCGCGGAAAGCGTCCGCGGGCGGTACCGAGCGGTCGACGTCAAGCCGGGCAAGAAGGTCCTCCGCATCGCGCCAGGCCTCCCCGCCGCGTGCGCCGGGTCGTGCGTGCCGGTGCAGTTTGACGGTCCGCAGGGGCACGAGGAATCGACGCCACTGGCGGTGGATCCGCGGCCGGATCGTGCGGGCGGCGAACTCCTCCTTGTCGGATGTGACGGCGACGGGCACGACCACGTCCCCCTCGATCTCCTCGACTCGCACACGTGCCTCGCGGGCGAGTTGTGCGCGCCATCCGGCCTGAACCGGCATGTAGCCGCGATCGGCGACGACGAGCGCGGCGTCGCACGCCGCCTCCGTCGCGACGCGGGCGGGATCGCCAATGTGGAGTTCGAAGCCGATGCCGCGCGCCCTGAGCGCATCCCGCGTGGCGGCGAGACCCTGAAGCATGAACGCGTAGTGCCGCGCATTGGCCCCGGGATAGCCGTCGGTCAGGCCGAAGACGACGGTCAGTGGGAGGTCCAGTTCGTTGGCGCGTGCAATAGCGTGTCCCAGCGCCGGGTTCCCCTCGGCACGCTGCGATTGCTGCATCCAGTAGACCACGCGCCGCCCAGCCGGGTTGACGGGTGCGTCGCGGAGCGTGCGGATGCGCTCGGGCTCGATCATGGGCGGGCCTCGATTCCGGGTCGGACGATGCGGGCGGCGAGCAGGCCGTCCGCGGTCGGGACGGCCTCCACGGCGAAGTCGAAGCGGTCGATATCGAGGGCGATCTCGCGGTCCTCCGCGTGAAACCACGGGCGGGCCGGATCGCCGAACTTGGCGGACTCGGGATCATGCCTTACACATTTGATGGCGGCGCGCGTATCGGGTGTTTGGCCGGCGAGGAGATCGCACAACAGGTCCGCGCAGGTTTCATCCTCGACGGTCCGTCGCGCCGCGCTCCAGCCCATGGCTACGACGGTGACTTCGTCCGCCCCGGTCCGTCGGAGTACCGCGACGGTGGCGGAGAGGGTCACGAAGGCTCCGCCGAAGCGTCGGGATGCCCCGGCGGCCGCCTCCAGCCCGGCGGTGCCGGCGCGGGTGGAGAGCACGACTCGCCGGTCCCGGAGGTCCGCGGCGGTCAGTTCGTGCGGTGAGTTGCCGAAGTCGAACCCGTCCGGCCGCTTTCCGTCGATTTCACCGGCGCAGAGGTCCACCCGGCCCGCGTCCCGCAAGCCGAGCGCGGTTTCGACATCGGTTACGAAGACAAGTTCCCGTGCGCCGCCCGCGAGGATGACGGCCGCCGAGGTCATGGCGCGGTAGACGTCGATGATGACCGTCGCGCCGCGTGCCCCGCGCGCGCCGTCGAGCAGGCTAACCTTGTGGATTCGCATGCGCCCTGCCCCGGCGCCTTTCCTCCACGGCTCCCAGGGTGCCGGAACTCTACCCGGCGCCGCGACGAATGCCAATCAGTCCCGCGGTTACGTTACATTATTTGTAACGATCGTTACAAATTATGTAACACAAATTGGGGTGGATCGGCGAACGGGGCCGGGCGGGGGCGCAGGCGGTTCGCGAACGCGCGTCGGATCCGGGGGGGGGCATTCACCGGTCCTTCGCACCTCGCGCCGTGCCCTTCCGGGGCGTGGGGGCCGGCATCTGACACTCTGGCACGCGGCGCATGCAGCGCATGGCCGTCCGGTATCGCCTTCGGTGCGGGTGTTTCGGGTGGACAGGGCGCGCGGAGACGTTATCCTTGGCACGGACTGGTGGCCGAGGGGCCTTGGGTGATATGAAGATCCTGATATTGAACGGACCGAACCTGCAGTTGCTCGGCCGGCGGGAGCCGGACGTGTACGGTCGGGTGACGCTTGCGGAGATCCGCCGCCTGCTGGCGGTGCGGGCCCGCACGCTCAAGGTTTCCCTGGATTTTCTCCAGAGCAACGTCGAGGGTGAGTTGGTGACGGCGGTCGGCGAGAGCGCGGGCCTCTACGACGGGGTTGTGTTCAATCCGGCGGCCTACACGCATACGAGCGTGGCGCTGCACGACGCGATCAAGGCGTCGGGCGTGCCGTGCGTCGAGGTGCACTTGAGCAACGTGGCGGCGCGCGAGGAGTTCCGGCACCGGAGCTTCACGGCGCCCGCGTGCATCGGACAGATCGCAGGGTTCGGGGCCGACAGTTATCTGCTTGCGCTGGAGGGTCTGGTCGGGTATCTCCGGCGAACCCGGACGGCAGGTCCGGCCGGGTGCAAGTCGTGAAGGGGACGGGGAATCGCAACCGCGGAGGCGACGCAATGGATATCCGGGAGATCAAGAAGATCCTCGAGATGATGAAGGAAAACGACCTGGCCGAGTTCGAGATGGAGGACCAGGGGTTCCGTCTGGCCGTCAAGCGACGCGCCGGCGGGGATGTGCCCGTCATGATCGCCCAGGCCCCGGTCGCGGTGGCTGCTGCCGCGGCTCCGGCTCCCGCTCCCGCCGCGGCTCCGGCCGTACCGGCGAAGGACGAGGATGCCGATCTGCTGAAGATCTGCGCTCCGATCGTCGGCACGTTCTACCGTGCCGCGGCGCCCGACGCGGATCCGTTCGTGACCGTCGGCCAGGAAGTCGACGAGAACACGGTTGTCTGCATCGTCGAGGCGATGAAGGTGATGAACGAGATCAAGGCGGAGTGCCGCGGGGTGATCCGCAAGATCGTCGTCGAGAACGCCACGGCCGTCCAGTTCGGCCAGGTCCTGTTCAAGGTCGAGCCGCTGTAAGGAAATCTCATGTTCGAACGCGTGCTCATCGCCAACCGGGGCGAGATCGCGGTCCGCGTCATCCGCGCGTGCCGCGAACTCGGCATTCGCACCGTGGCCGTCTATTCGCAGGCGGACGAAAAGTCCATGCACGTGCAGCTCGCCGACGAGGCGATCTGCATCGGGCCGGCGCCGGCGAAGGACAGCTACCTCAAAATCTCCAACATCATCAGCGCGGCCGAGGTGGCGGACGTCGACGCCATCCATCCCGGCTACGGCTTCCTGTCGGAGAACGCCCACTTCGCGGAGATCTGCCAGAACTGCAACATCGCCTTCATCGGCCCGTCGGCGGACAACATCCGTTGCATGGGGGACAAGGCGGTGGCCCGGCAGACGATGAAGAAGGCCGGCGTCCCGGTCACGCCGGGCAGCGAGGGCATCCTCTCGAGCAAGGAGGAGGCCCTTGAGGTCGCCAAGAAGATCGGCTATCCGGTGCTGATCAAGGCGGCGGCGGGCGGCGGCGGGAAGGGCATGCGGGTGGCCCGGAACGACGTGAGCCTGGCGCAGTCGTTCATGACCGCGAGTTCCGAGGCCGAGCGCGCGTTTGCCAATGCGTCGGTCTACATCGAGAAGTATGTCGAGAACGCACGGCACATCGAGGTGCAGGTCATCGCCGACCACCACGGCAATGTGGTGCATCTCGGCGAGCGCGACTGCAGCATCCAGCGGCGCCACCAGAAGCTGCTCGAGGAGGCGCCGAGCCCCGCGCTGGCGCCGGATACGCGCAAGAAGCTCCACCGGATCGCCGTTCGTGCGGCGGAGGCGGTGGGCTACCGCAACGCGGGAACGATCGAGTTCCTGTACGACGCGAACGAGAACGAGTTCTACTTCATGGAGATGAACACGCGCATCCAGGTGGAGCACGCGGTCACCGAGGAGGTGTCGGGCGTCGACCTGGTGCGGGAGCAGATCCGCGTGGCGGCGGGGGAGAAACTGTCGTTCAGCCAGCGCGACATCGTGATGCAGGGCCATGCGATCGAGTTTCGCGTGAACGCCGAGGATCCCTACCGCAATTTCACACCGTCGCCGGGCCGCGTGGAGTTCCTGAACTTCCCGGGCGGACGCTCGGTGCGCGTGGACAGCCATGTCTACAACGGCTGCGAGATTTCACCGCATTACGACAGCATGATCGCCAAGATCATCACCCGCGGCCGGAACCGGGCCGAGGCGATCGCGGTCATGTCGCGCGCGCTGCAGGAGTTCACGATCGAGGGCGTGAAGACGACCGTCCCCGTCGGGCTCGCGCTTCTGGCCGACGCGAGGTTTGTGAAGGGTGAGTACAACACGGCGTTTCTTGAGAACTTCATGCAGGACAGCTTCCTGATCAACAAGCCCGAGTAGGAGGTGCGTCATGGCCGATTCCAAGCAGACTGCGCAGACCCCGGCTCCCCGTCCGCCGTCGTATCCGGTGCCGGAGGACCGTCCCGAGGAGGAGAATGACCTCGGGTTGATCCACATCCACAACAGCGTGATCGCCGTGATTGCGCGGATGGCGGCGGTCAAGATCCCGGGCGTGGTCGACCTCGTCGGGTCGATCGTCGACGGCATCGCCGGCATCGTCGGGCGCAAGCCGAACGACCGGGGTGTGCACGTGGAGATCGTCGAGAACGGCATCGTGCTCGAGATGAATCTCGTCGTCGAGTACGGGGTCAACATCCCGAAGGTCGCGTGGCAGGTGCAGACCGAGGTTCGACAGGCGGTGGAGCAAATGACGGGCAAGCCCGTGAAGGGTGTCAACGTCGTCGTGCAGAACATCCAGTTGCCCAAGGTCGAAAAGACCCCGCCTCCGGAGAGGGATACGGTCGAATGAAGGCGATCCGCGCCGCTTTGGGTGTTGCGGCATGGGCTGTCGTGCTGACAGCCGGGCTGTTCATCGTCCTGGCCGCGTGGAACGGATCCTTCGCTCTGGCCTTTTCGGCATGGATCACGGACCGGTGTGAGTGGGCCATGCCCGCGGGGATTCTTGCAGTCGGGTTGGCCGTTCTCTGGCCGCTGAGTCTGATCACCCGTACGATGTCCGAGCGGCATCTGGCGTTCCGCAATCCCGACGGCGAGGTCCGGGTCCGTCTGGATGCGATCCGCGACTATCTTGGCAAGCTGGCTTCGGAGTTTGCGGGGGTCGAGTCGCTGCGGTCCGTCGTGACGGTGAAGGCCGGCGGGCTGGCCATCGATCTCCACTGCCGCGTACAGGCGGGTCGCCCCGTGGCGGAGCTCAGTCGCAGCCTTCAGGAGCGGGCCAAGGCATGTATCCAGACCGACCTGGGCATCACGGAGATCCGGAGCATTGATGTGACGGTCCGGGAATTCGTGGGGCCGCCGCCCGTTCGCGAGCCCGTGGTCCATGCGCCCCGTCCCGGCGAATCGGCCGCCTTCGAGGATGGACAGCCGCCGGCATGAACTGGGATCGTCTCGCAGAGGACAGTCTCGCCGTCACGCACGAGATTCTCACGACGCTCCGGCCCGCCACCGAGGAGGTGGCCGTCGAACTTGCGGGTCGTCTTCAGGCGGGCGGAAAGATCCTGCTCTGCGGCAATGGCGGAAGCGCCGCCGACGCCCAGCACATGGCGGCGGAACTCGTGAACCGCTTTCTCCGCAACCGCAGGCCGTACGCAGCGCTGTCGCTGACCACCGACACGTCCATCCTGACCTCCGTCGGCAACGATTTCGGCTTTGACGAGGCGTTTGCCAAGCAGGTGCAGGCCCTCGGGCGTCCCGGCGATGCGCTGGTGGCGTTCAGCACCAGCGGGACGTCCCGCAACGTCTGCCTGGCGCTGGAGGCTGCCCGTGCCGCCGGGCTGTGGACCCTTGCCCTGACCGGCGGAACCGGCGGCCGGATGCCGGAGCTTGCCGACCGCTGCCTGACGATCGCCGCCACCTCCCACACGCCGCGCGTGCAGGAGGGGCACCATCTTCTCATGCACATCGTGTGCGAGCGTATCGAGGAAATCCTGGAGTAGGCGTCCCGCCGCCCCGCAGTACTGGAGCATCCCATGAGTCAGGATCCGCAATTGATCGTGGTCGGTTCGATCGGTCTGGATACCGTGCAGACCCCACGCGCACGACGCGATGACGTACTCGGCGGATCGGTCTCCTACGCCTGCGCGGCCGCGTCGTACTTCACGCGCACCGGCATGGTCGGCGTCGTCGGAACGGACTTCCCCAAGGAGGGCCGGTCGCTGTTCCGAAAGCTCGGCATCGACATGCGGGGGCTTCAGACCGCCGAGGGCGCGACCTTCCGCTGGTCCGGCGTCTACGCGCGGAACATGAACAACCGGAAGACGCTGAAGACCGAACTGAACGTCTTCCAGTCGTTCCAGCCGCGACTGCCCCCGTCCTATCGCCGCGCTCCGTTCGTCTTCCTCGCCAACATCGCGCCGGCGCTGCAGTTGCACGTGCTCGACCAGATGGCGCAGCGGCCTGCCTTCGTGATGGCCGACACGATGGATCTCTGGATCCGGATCGCCAACGCCGATCTCCGCAAGCTGGTGGCCCGGGTCGACCTGCTCACGGTGAACGAGTCGGAGGCGCATCATTTCACGGGGCAGCGGAACCTGATCCGTGCCGCCCGTGCCCTGCGCGAAATGGGGCCGAAGTTCATCCTGGTGAAACGCGGCGAGCACGGCAGCATCCTGTTCTCCGGCGACGATCTGCAGTTGATGCCCGCGTATCCCCTGGAGGATGTCGTCGATCCGACCGGGGCCGGGGATTCGTTTGCCGGCGGGCTCATGGGGCACCTGGCGGCGGGCGGGAGCGTCTCCGCGCAGTCCATCGCGCGGGCCATGCTGTACGGAAGCGTTGTCGCCTCGTTCAATGTCGAGGCCTTCAGCCTGGAGAAACTCGGCGCGCTGCCTGCCGGTGCGATTGAGGAGCGCGCGGCGGCCTTCCGGCGGATGTGCAGGATCCGATAACCCGGCTCAGGGCTTGAGATCCACGGCCACGGGATAGTGGTCGGATACGTGGCCGCGTCCGGTCCCGGGCAACGCGTAGACATCCTTTGTATTCACGCCCTCCGGAAGCATCCGGGGCTGCGAAACCACCCATGGCTGGCTCGTCAGGGCCGGGGAGACAATCACACGATCGAAGGCGGCGGGGGGAAACTCCCGGGTCGGATCGCCGCGGCGTGTCGGACACGTTCCCCGTTCGGCGAGCGGCCGTCCGCGCCAGAGATCCACCCAGCCCTTGATCGCATCGAGGGTCGGATCGTTCGCGAACTCGGCGCTGTCAGGGTCGGTGTTCATGTCGCCCGCAAGCAGGATCTCGGCGACACCGTTCCCCGCCCCGCGAAGAAACTCGTCCGCATCGGTCCGGATGGCTTCCATGGCCATCTTCCGCTGAGCGTGGTTGCGCGCCTTCTGGCCGTAGTTGGACTTGAGGTGCGTGCTGTAGATGACCAGCGGGCGGCCGTCCGGAAGATCCGCGACCACGCGAAGGAACCCGCGGGTGGGGACCACGTCGCCGGTCAGGGATCCGAAGTCGCGTTCCAGCACGTCGCGGAGCGGAATGCGGGACAGGACGGCCACATTGTGCGGGCCGGTCCGGCCCGAGGGGGATCGGAAGTCCGTCACGAACCCGAGCGGATAGGGGCGTGGCAGGGCGCCGTTGAGGAGTGCGAGGGCCGCCGCGTTCTCGATCTCCTGGAGGACAAGGATGTCGGGATCCAGCCGGGCGATGACCGCCGCTGCATCCTTCGCGTGGGCGAGGGCGGCCTCGGGCGGGCGATCCTTGTCATTCACGCCATCGGAGAAGTTCTCGATGTTGTAGGTGACGAAACGGAGGGTGCCCGTGACCGCGGATGCCTGTCCGGCCGGGAATGCCGGCGAAAGCGACTCCCGGCTGGGCTCGGCAAGAGCAGGAATCGCAAGTAGGGCGGCGAACAGGCAGGCGGTGGTCGTCGTGGAATGCATAGGTGCTCTACTGTGCCACCGTCGGAGCTTTGCCGCAATCCGGCCCTGCCCCTTCCCGTCCGTGGCGACGATGGACATCACGGCTTTGCGGGCGATTCGGCGAATTCGTGGCGCACGATGCGGCCGTCGAGCATGTAGATCACGTCCTGGGAAATGTTCACGGCGTGATCGGCGATCCGCTCGTAATGACGGGCGATGGAGATGAGATGGAGGAATGAATCGAGGTCCGCGGGCCGGGCCCGGATCATCGCCTTCACGCGGGTGACGATCTCGCGATTCTCGGCGTCGACCTCGTCGTCCGATGCGATGACCTCCCGAGCCGTGTTTCCGTCCAGGTTGATCAGGGCATCGATGCTCCGGTGCAGCATGGACTGCGTCTTGCGGGTCAGGGAGGCAAAATCCACCGTCTCGTCCATCGGCATCGGCAGTTGCCGGTTGAGCGCAATGGCCCGCTCGGCGATCTTGACGGCGAGGTCGCCGATACGCTCCAGATCACGGTTGAGCCGCATGACAGCGACGATGAAGCGGAGGTCGGACGCGACGGGCTGGTGAAGGGCAAGGACCTTGAGGCAGTCCTCCTCAATGTTGATCTCGAACCGGTCGATGCGGTCGTCACCCTCGACAACGCGCGCCGCCAGTGCGTCGTCCCGCTCGGCCAGCGCCGCGGCGGCATCCTGCACGGACTGCTCCGTGCGTGCACACATCTCCAGGATGATCTTCTTCAGTCGGCCGATCTCGCGATCCAGATGTACGGACATGGGGCCACCTCATGCAGAGTGCAGATGGGGGAGCAAACGCCGCCCGGGCGGCGTTGTCAAGACCGCCTCTCCGCGGCGCCGAAGATGGACGACTCTCGCGAAACCGGTGTGCGGGTGGGGTTTCGATTCCATGTGGGTTCGGTCGCCTTGCGGCCCGTCCCGCTGGGCGCGCGGGGAGAGCGGTCCGGGCGGGCCGGCGGAAGAGCCGGCCCGCCCGGTGGTGGTCAGAACTTCGCGATCAGGTCGACCTGAAGGCGGTTGTAGTCGTGGGAATCGGCGAGCTTCTTCTCGTTGAGGAAGAAGGTAACAGCCGACTGGAAGTTCTTCAGGATCTGGTACGCCGCCTTGAAGCGGTGACCCTGCGCATCCGTGCCGCCGCCGAACGAGTCGGAGTCGGTGAAGGCGCCCGGGAACACGTTCTTCTCAAGCTTGCGGTAGTCGTAGCCAAACTCGAAGCTGCCGGGCTCCTTCGCCTGGCCGAGCTTGATGCCGGCCATGTACCCCGTGTCATCGTCATCGGCCTCGCCGTTGACCGAGTAGGATCCGAACACGGTGACGGGAATGCCGAGGTCGAACGCGACCTGCACAAAGCCCTCGGCGGTGCCGAAGCCGTTCGCGTAGACCTTGTTGGTCGTGGTTCCGTCCACCACGTTCCGGGTGCCGTTCCCGTACCCATTGTTCGAGCTCTGCCAGTCGAACACCTGGGCGCCGTCGGTCTCGGTGAAGCCGTAGTAGGAGCCGCCGAAGGTGATGGCGGTCATATCGCCCGCCTTGATGTTCAGCGCGAGCTGCCCGCCGTACATCATCGAGTCGTCGTCCGCGCTCCGCTCCTGGATCCAGTGGTATCCGCCGTTGGCAAGCAGCTGGACATCGCCGCCGACCGCGTAGTTCAGGCCGAGGCCTTCGGGGTTGTAGTCGCTGTCCCACAGGTAGTCGCCCACGGCGAAGAAGGGGTTCTTCGTCTTGCCCGCGGACAGGGTCAGCCCGGGCAGGGCCGCCGGCTTCCAATCGAAGTAGGCCTGGTCGAAGAAGATGCCCTTGCGCGTTCCGAAGTTCTTCAGCGACTGGTTGCCGGAGATCGGATCGCCCTCGCCGTTCTTGGACTCCGCCGTCGTCAGCTGGAGGGCGAGTTTGACCTCGTCGTTCACCTTCGAGCTCACGCCGAGCCGGGCGCGGATGCGCTCGCGGTAGCGGTCATCCTTGCCTTCCTCGTCGATGTACTCTCCGCGATAGCGGAGGTCGCCCTTGACCTCCGTGTTGTCGAACCACGCCGCGTGGGCGAGGGGCACTCCCGACGCCATGGCGGCAAGGATGGTCATCATCGTTGCATTGATCTTCATTCGGTTTCCTCTCCGTTCAGGTTGCGTTCTCCCCGCACCGTCCCGGCCCCGCGGTTCACCGCGAATCCGGCGGTTTGCACGGCCCGACATGGGCCGCCATCCGCGTGCACCGTATTTTGACAGCGATAGGGAAGGATGAACGAATGGTTTGGAATCGGTTATGGTCGGGCGTCCCGGATACGGAACATCAGGCCGCGGGGGAGGGCGGTCCGGCCACGGGGATGCGGAACGAGAACCGGCTTCCCTCGCCCGGGCGACTCTCGACGGAAACCTGTCCGCCGTGGGCCTGCACGATGTGCTTCACGATGGCCAGCCCCAACCCCGTGCCGCCCTCGCGCCGGCTGCGCGCCTTGTCGACGCGGTAGAAACGCTCGAACAGGCGCGGCAGATGGTGGGCCTCGATGCCGCAGCCGCGGTCGGTGACAACGACCTCGATGGCGGAGCCCGCGGCGCGGCACTGGAGACCGACGCGCGAGCCCGCGGGGCTGTGCTTGATGGCGTTGTCGAGCAGGTTGACGATCGCCCGGCCGATGCGGTCGGCATCGATGCG
>CAYRFK010000093.1:0-17652 GCA_964423465.1 uncultured Verrucomicrobiota bacterium
ATAGCCGGTGCTCGCATGCGCGTAGTCCGCGCTCGGGCCGAACGCAGCGGCGAGAATGTTCGCATCGGGCCAGGCGAAGATCTCCTTGTTGTCGGGATGACCGAACCGGACGCAGTTGTCGTGCAGCCACGCGAAGCCCGGCACGCCCTCCTTGCCGAGGCGGTTCACGCCGTAATACTGGTACGGCTGGCCGGGGATGGCGACCGCGCCCTTGCTGTAGAGCGTCATGCTCGCCTGGTTGGCGATGTGGTGACTCCACGAATAGCCGGAATGGAACATCATGAACGTCTCGTCCGGGCCCTGGTGCGCGCGGAACATGACGCCGTAGCCGGGGAAGATCCGACTCTCCAACCCGGGCTCGACGGGCGCGAGTCCCGGCCGGCCGAGCCACGGATTGACGGTGTGGGCGCCCGCGCCTGCCGCCGGGCTTTCCTGCAACGACCGCGGATCGAGCCGATTCTCCGCGCCCCCGGCCTCCCACGCCCAGAGGATGTTGGCCGCCAGCTTCGGATCCGCTCCTGCCAGCAAGCCGGCTCCCTCGAAGAAGTCGTACGTGGATCGCGGGGAACTGTTGCCTTCGCCGGGCAGGATGCGGATCCGGTAACGCGGGTCCACCGGTGTAACGCAATTCAGCATGTAGTCGTAGAAACCGTGCGCGTAGCCGGCGAGGCGGTCGCGGTTGGGCGCGTTCATCGCGTAGAGACCGAACAGCCCGCGCTTGAGGTTGTTGAACCCATGCAGACCATATTCGCCGTATTCGAACCATGCGCCGCCGGGCGCGCTGTTACGGCCGATGCCGTACTCCATCCAGTCCGCGACCCACGCTTTCCACGCCGCATGCATCGGATGATCGGGCAACAGCGCGACGTACGCCGGCAACGCGCCATACGCGCCGAGCGGCATGTTCGGATTGCCCATGTGCGTGCCCGCGTGCCAGGACATGATGTCCGGCTCGAACGTCAGGTAGGTCAGGAGCGCCATGCGGGCACGGATCTCTCGCCGGTCCTCGGCGCTCAGGCCGGGCCACGCGAGGAGATTGTCCGCCAGCACGAGATAATTGATGCCGCCTTGTCCATGACCGGGATTGGACGTACGGACGATGTAATCGAAATGATCGCGCCACTGCTTCTTCAGCAACGCGAGTGCCGCCTGCGCGTCCGCATCGGATCTGGAGAGGGCGTAGATGTGCCGCAGCTCGTCGCGCATCGGCGATTCGTCGGCCGCCGCGCGAAACGAGGCCACGGTCTTCGCATCGTGAAACACGCGCGGGTAGTCCGCCTTCGTGTCCGGCCATTCGAGCACATAGTCCTTGTAGGTATCCAGCGACGGACAGCCGTACCACAGGCGCGCCGAACCGAACGGGCCGCATTCGCCGGTGTTGCCGATCGAGAAGCCGCTCCGCGCGGGCGCGGACAGCATCAGGCCCCACGCACGCCGCCAGTAGGTCGCGGGTAGCGCCGGATCGTGCTGGCCGGTGCAGAATGGCGATGAATCGGACGTGACCTCCACAGCCCACTGCGCATTCCGGACACCGACCGGCAAGTGCAGCGCGACCCCGCCGCGCCCGTCGCTGTGAATCTCGACCGCGTTGAACCGCCGCCAGTGTCCCTTCGCCAGCGGGATCAGCCCCGCACACTGACGGCCGTCGCGGCGCGAGAGTCCGAAGTATGTCTTCGGCCCCCACGCATTGTCCGGGTTGATCGCCCACGCGCTGGTGATCGGCGACGGCGTCGCGCCGAGTTCGCCCAGCGGGATCGTGCGCCCGGTGTCCGGCGTACCGTTGCGCGTCACACTCGCGAACTCGACCTGCTCGGGCTGCCAGCCTTCCGAAAGCTCCAGCGCCCACTTCCCGAAGTGTCCCTTTGCGCCAAGGTCATATTCCTCGGTCACCCGCACGAACGGCACCCGCTCCGCCACGCGAATCCGCGCGCGATAGAAGCCGCCGCCGATGAATTCCACGTCGTAGGCGACCTCGGCGAACACCGGTCCGCGCGCCGTGACGCGTGTCCGAAACGACTTCATCGGCCGCTCGAACTGGATCGCACCGCCACCGCACCACGGTCCTGAACCGGAACGAAAGGCCAGAATCGGCGGCGGCGGAGTCTCCGCAACGTTGTCCGTTTCGGCGGGCACGCGCACGGCCAGCAGATCGTTCGCGAGCACCAGCGCGTCGCCCTCGGCCGACACGCGCACACCCGCCGGAGGCAGTTCGCCCGCGACATCCTCAAGCAGCGTGTACGACACCGCCTGTCCCGCCGGCAGCTCCGCGACGAAACTCAGCGTATTCGACGTCACCTGAAACGCGACGGGCTTTCCGTCCGGCCCGACCACCCGCACGCGCTGCGGATCACCCTCGAACGCATACTGCACAAGATCCGGCGGAAACCCGCGCCCCGTCCAGTCCTTCAACTGGACCGTGCATGTGGCTGCAGCGGCGCCCGATGCCGCGAGGTGGAGTGCCAGTGCGCCCGCGTGGATGCGGTTGAGGAGTCTGTCCATGTGCATCAGGGTATGAGAGATGGCTTGCAATGCCACGGCAAGCGGTTTGTGATGCACCGGTTGCATGAACCTGAAACCTTCCTGCACGATGCGCGGACTGGCCGCCCGACTGGGCGTCTCGCATTCCACGGTGTCGCGGGCGCTCCGCAACGACGCGCGGATCACGGCCGCGGTGCGCGAACGCGTGCTCGCGGAGGCCCGGAAGGCCGGCTACCGGCGCGATCCGCGGCTCGCCGAGCTCATGCGCCATATGCGCGGGACGAGGCGGGGCGCATACCAGGGCTTGCTCGCGTGGATGACGACGCTGAACCCCGCCGATCGGAGACAGCAGACGATGATCGAGGAGTTCCTCGCGCCCGCCGAGCGCCGCGCAGAGGAGATGGGCTACCGGATCAAGGCGTTCTTCGGGGTGACGCCCGGCGACGTGCCGCGATTGGAACGCGCCCTCCGTTCGCAGGGCATCCGCGGCGCGTGGGCGTTCATGCTCAGCGAGGTCGACTACGACGACTGGGCGTGGGACTGGTCGCGGTTCGCCTTCGTCCACTCGGGCCACGAGCCGAGGCGGCGGATCGTGGACGTCGTGGATGCCGAGGACCGGGCGAACATCCGGCTCCTGTTCGAATCCCTCGCGGGCCTTGGCTACCGTCGCATAGGCGTCGCCGCCACCCTCGCCGGCGAGGCGCAGTCGCTCTTCGAACTCTCGGCCGGGAGAACCCGGTTCGCCCTCGAGCGGCCGGAGCATCCGGCGTTTCCGCCCTGCCTGGTGCCCGCGTATGACGCCGCGGGCGCGCGGGAGATCGCCCGGTGGATCGAACGTCACGGCGTGGACTGCATCGCAAGTCGCTGGCGCGGCATCGAGGGCGCGCTGGCCCGCCTCGGGTTTCGCATTCCGAAGGACATCGGCCTCGCCTACGTCACCGTGCATGGCGATCCGGACGCTCCGCCGGCGCCGGCCGGCATCGATGTCCGCCCCGGGATCCTCGCCGCCACGGCGATCGAAACCCTCGTGGCCTCGGTCGAACAGCATCGCTACGGACTGCCCGCGGTCCCCCGGCAGATCCCCGTCCCCGGCGTGTGGCGCCAGGGCGCCACCTGCCGCGACGTCACCCGGCGCATGGACTGACGCGCGGTGCCGCGGGGACAGAAGGGCAGTTGCGTCATACAATCTGGCATTTTCACCGCCACGAACAGGCTGCTTCTGGCCGGTGCCACTCTGCGAAGTAACGAAGTCCCTTCGCTGCGAAGCACGAGTCTCGGCGGGTGCGCCTGCCCTGCGAATCTGCCGGAGCGAAGCAGGGCGCCTGCGCCGCCTTGCGCGAGGCCCGGTCCTTGTTCTAACAGGGCGGAGGACGCCGTGCTCCGCAAGCGGCCGGCTTCTGGCGATCGCGCATCGGTGCGCATCGGTACTTGTTCCTCGCGCCTCCGCGATGCATCCTCCCGCCATGAACGCGTTCCTCCTGCCTTGTCGCGACGGGCGCGTGCCCCCGCCTGCCGAAAAACGACTCTCCATCCGGATTCGACATTGGGGAATCGTCGGAATAGCCGCGGGGCTGATGTCGGCCCGGGGAGTTGCAGGCGCGACGGACTTCGCCGGTACCGTCGCCGAGATGACGCCCTTCATCACGAACCAGATGGCCGCGCGCGGCGTGGCCGGCCTGAGCATTGCGTTGGTGGAATCGAACGCGATCGTCTGGGCTCAGGGCTTCGGCCTGGCTGTGGTGGAGAGCAACCTGCCCGCTTCGGCGCAGACCGTCTACCGGATCGGCTCGGTCTCCAAGGTTTTCACCGCGGCGGCCGTGTTGAAGCTGTGGGAGGATGGACACGTCGATCTCGAAGCCGCCTTCACCAATTACATTCCGGAATTCGCCATTCTGCCCCGGTTCCCCGCCAACCGCACACCCACCGTGCGCGAGTGCCTGAACCATCAAAGCGGTTTGCCCGGCGACATGTTCCGGAACGCGTTCACCACGGCGCCCTGGGACGGATACAACGCGTGGCTCCTCGATGAACTGTCCACGGACTACCCGAACTACCCGACCGGGTTCCGTTCCATCTACTGCAACACCGGCTTCCAGATGGCGGAAGAACTCGTCGGTCGCGTCGCAGGGGTTTCGTTCACCGACTATGCGCAATCGAAGTTCTTCGGACCGATGGGCATGACCAGCACCTCATATCTCAAGGACAAGCCGAACATCGCGGCCCGCCTGGCGCATGCCTATCGCTCGGGCGTCCCGCTGCCGGAGGAATTTGTCAATGCGCACGGCACAGGCGGGATGTATTCCAGTGTGGAGGATATGGCCGCGCTGATCCGCATGATTCTGGCCGAGGGGCGCTTCGGCGGCACGAGCATCCTCGCCGCCCCCACCGTCGCGGCGATGCTGACCGACCAGACCACCAACCGAGCGCTCGACGTGGACAGCGAACTGCGTTTTGGGTTGGGTTGGGACACGGTATCGAAGACGCAACTGAATTATGCCGGACGCCTCTGTTTCAAGGACGGCCAGCCGTTCACGTATTACTGCGCCGTCGGCATCCTGCGCGACCGGCAACTCGGCGTGGTCGTCATGCAGAATTCGTCGGATTCCCTGCCGACCGAGGTCGCGCACGAGACGCTGAAACGGGCCGTGCTCGAACGCGATGGCTTGGCGCCGCCCACGTACACCCCTTCGGTTTCGGCCGGGACGAACTGGACGCCCGGGGCGATGGCGGCCGTGACCGGCCTCTACGTCACCGTCGAAGGCATGGAGTCGGGCATTGACTTCCTCGCCGCCGCGCCGGATGGCAGCCTGACCTGGACGCTCAAGGCGCATACGGATGCCCCGATCTCAGCCACGGGGCTTGTTCCCCACGTTGACGGATGGATCTACTCCACCGAACAGCCGTACATGCGAATTCTGCCCACCAACCTGGCCGGGCGGGCCGTGTTGCTTTACCGCACCGAGGAGGACTATGGCGAGGTGCAGGGGTTCCGCGGCGACCTGTATGCCCCGCCGCCCATTCCGGCGGCGTGGTCGAATCGTCTGAACGCCTCCTGGTTGCCGGTGGATATGCCGACGACAGACCTCTACTGGACACTGGCCAAGGCGGGTCGGGATCTGCGGTTATGCATGACCAACCGACTGGGCCTGCTGTGGATGACGAGCCCCTCGGGCAACTTCGTGATATCGCCGTCGAACGACAACCTCGGATTCGCCGCCGGCAGCGCCGTCCGCCGCGGTGCCTCGGTGGTCATCACCAGGACCAACGACGCGGAGCATCTGCGCTTCTCCAGCTATACCTATCGCTGCGCCGACTCCATGCCCGGGATGACCGTCGGGACAACCACGAACGGCGTGTTGGGCGCGAACGCCATGCTTTGGATTTCCTTCCAAGCGACGGCGGGCGTCTACTACTGCGCCTCGGTCAGCAGTAACACGGGCGATGTCCAACTGAACTTCATGACCAGCGACTTCCGGGCAAGCCGGTGGACCGCCAACCGCGCGGGCGTCACCTGCCCTGCGGACGGTTCCTATTGGCTGCTCCTCTCCGCCACCTCGCCCACCCCTTATAACCTGACCTTGGGAATCGGCTACACTTACCCTGGGACGGCCGACTTCAGCGGCCTCGACTGGACCAACGCATTCGAGGCCGCCCACGAGAAGTTCTCGCGCGAATACGCCTTCACCCAATGGAAGTCGGTGGACTGGCCGGACCTCCGCAGCCGATTCCTGCCGCGCATTGCGCAGGCCCTGGCCGCCACGAATGAACAAGCGTATTACCAAGCCCTGCTCGAGTATGGCTGCTCCTTCCCCGATGCCCACATCAGCTTGACGTCGGCAACCTCCGCCGTGCCCGCGGCTCTCGGCTACGAGATGGCGGGCGGAGGCCTCGGGATGGCGGTGGCCGAACTGGATGACGGGCGCGTGATCGCGGCCGCTGTCATTACGAATGGACCGGCCGGTCTGGCCGGGATCGTGGCAGGGGCCGAGATTCTCGCCTGGGGCGGGCAGCCGACGACACAGGCGATCGCGTCCATCCAGATCGGCACGTATCCTTTGAAGGCACTGACGGGCAGTCTCGGATCCATCCACCCGCAAGCCACGCTGGAACACTATCAGCTTGAGCAGGCCCGGCTTCTGGCCCGGGGCCCCGTGGGCACAAACGTCCAGGTGGTGTTTCGGAATCCCGGCGTGGAAACCAACCAATCGGCCACGCTCACCGCCGCCGCCGACGGTGGCCAGTCGTTCTCCCTCCTGAACTTCGCCCAACGCGCCGATTTCTCGGATCAAGTCGAATACCGGATATTGCCGGAAGGCTATGGGTACGTCCTGCTCCGAATGGAACACGATCTCTCGAATCCCGGCGGGTACCCCGTCAGGATCCTCCAGCAATTCCAGGCGGCAATGACCCTGTTCGTCACGTCCGGCGTGCCCGGCGTCATCGTGGACTTGCGCGGCAACTTCGGCGGGTCCGATCAACTGGCCGCCGACCTGTGCGGCTTCTTCTTTGCAACGCCCTCGTTCTATGAGGAGCAGGAGTATTACGATCCGCGGAACGGCCAGTTCACACGAATCACCATGGATGAACACGGGCTCTATCCGTACCTCGACAGCATCTCCATTACGCCGCAAACGCCCCGCTATGAAGGGCCGGTGGTGGCGCTGGTTAATCCCGGCACCATCAGCTCCGGCGAGGGCCTGGCCATGGGCATCTCCCGGCTTCCGAACGGGCGGGTGATCGGGTTCCACGGGACCGCCGGCGCCTTTGGAATGACCGGGGGCAATATCAAGCTGCCCGGCGGGTATGCCATCGAATATCCCTTCGGCCGCTCCGTGGATCAGTCCGGAGTGATTCAACTGGACAGCCGGAACGGGATGGGCGGGATCGCCCCCGATCTCCGCGTGCCGAGAACATTGGAGAATGTGCTGGCCTACGCGGCGGGCACCGATGTCGAACTCCAGTATGCCGTGAATCACCTGCAGAATCTGCCGGTTCTTCAGGCCGGCCAAACCGCCACCGGGACACTCGCCGCCGGGGAATCCGCTCTCTACCAATTCACGATCGCCGATCCCATTTGGCACAACATCCACGTCCGGCCCACCAATTTACTTGTGAGGGCTTTCAATCCGTCCGATCCGTCGGCTCCAGCCGACCTTTCTTCGACTGGAACCTATTCCCTCGTCCTCCAGAACATCTCCACCTCCTCCACCCCCTTCAGCCTGCGGCTCTACACGCTCACCGGCACCATGGCCCGCGTCACCGCCCTGGCCACCAATCTGATGGCCGCGAACAACCTCGTCGGCTGCGGCATCTCCCTCGTGGACGGCGGGCATATCGTCTGGCAAACCGGCTTCGGTCATGCGGATCGCGAACGGGACATCCCCGCCGATGAAAACACCGTCTTCATGATCGGTTCCTGCACCAAGACCTTTGGCGCCATCGCGGCCATGCAGTTGGCGGAGGAAGGGAGGTTTGACCTCGACGCACCCCTGACCAACGCGCTGCCGTCGTTTTCCATTCACCAGCGCTTCCCGGACAACGCCATCACCCTGCGGACCATTCTGACGCATCACTCCGGACTGCCCGGCGACATCTTCAACCACGGCTTCACCGTTCGCCCTAACTACGGCGCCCCCGATCAAATCGAGATGTTGCTGGCCGACGAATACACGCTCCTGCCCGCCAACACCCTCTGGTCCTACAACAACAGCGGGTTCATCATGCTCGGCCAGGCCCTTCGACACGTCACGGGCATCCCGCTGGCCGATTATGCCCGGACCAACCTCTTCGACCGCATGGCCATGACCCATTCATCTCTCGTGCGCGACCTCCCGTACATCGAAAGCCACCTGGCACGTCCCTACCTCGCCAACCAAGTCAGGCCCGACGAGTACGTGAATCTCTTCTATGCCGGATCCATCTACTCCACCGCCTCCGACATGGCCCGTTACATGCGCATGCTTCTGGCCGGCGGCATGGGCGACGAAGCGCGCGTCATTTCCGAGTCCTCGCTCGCCGAGATGGGCACCCTGCAGAATGCGGACATCCCCCTCGATCGGTTCAGCAGCTTGATGAACATGGGCATCGGCTTCCTTCTCGATCCGCCCTGGCTCCGGTACATGGGCCGGGTGATCTGGCATGACGGCAGCACCGCCTATTTCCACACCCTCCTGCGCGTCGCGATCGACGCCCAACTCGGATGCTTCATCTCCTGCAACACCTCTGAAACCGGCGGGGCCAACGAGGAAATCGTGGATGCCGCCCTTCGCTGGGCCTACGAGGAAAAGACCGGCATCGCGCCGCCCCCGCCGTGCGACCCCGGAACCCCCGCGTCCGGCATCGCCCCAGCCGATGTCATCGCGCTGGCCACCGGCGGCGTCTTCGTCACCGGCACCGGACTCGACCGCTTTTCCACGAACGGGACCGGGCTCCTCTACCTCGCCGGCGTGCAGCGCGATGCGCCCGGCGAACTGGCCCTGACCTACCGCGACAACGGGTGGTTCACTCCGGCCGAAGGCTACGAGCCCCAGATCGCCTTCACCCAGACCGTCGGGCGCATCCTGTGCCTCGTCAGAACATTCGACAACGGAGTCACCAACCTCTCCATTCGCGGCGAACGGGCCGCCGGCATCCATGGTTTTGATCCGGCCTGGAGCAACCGGCTCGGACGCTGGTGGGCCACCAATCTGCATCCCGACGACATCGCCTGGCTACTCCCCGGCCTGCTCATCACCCCCATGACCGAACTCTACGTGAAAGACGACATCCTCCTTCTCGTCCCCGGCGGCTGGCGAGAAGGGTCGAGTTATGTCCTTGTGGCCACCAATGATGCGCTGGCCTTCGCCGCCGGACTGGGGCGGAACAAGGGGTCCGCCCTGCGGGCCGATGGCGACTCCCTCGCCTTCATGGGCGTTCATTATCGCTCTCAAGCCGGCATCCCCATCCTCGCCCCCGGCGCCTCCACCAACGGTACAACCGCCGGCGACGAAACGTTCTGGCATTCCATCCCGGCCGCCGCCGGACAGCCTTTCACGGTGGACCTCGCTTCCGACCACGACATCACGGCCTGGCTTTATGACACGAACGGCTCGTACCTCGGCCAGGCCAACCGCGCCCACGCCTTTCACCTCGATGCCTCCCACGCCAAACCCCTCATGGTTGCCGTCGTCCGCAACGGCACCAATGTCGGCCCCTGGCACCTGACGCTTCACACCAACGCGGTGCCTTTCCATCATCCCCTGCCTTGCAGCCAATGGCCTTCGGATCTCGTCACCGGCTCGAACATCTACGGTTCCATGGAGTTCGGCCATGTCTTCGTGCCGGAGAGCCGCACCAACGCCACCGGCAACCTCCTCAAGATCGCCGTCGCCCGCATGAACGGGCCCACCCCCGCCGCGCAGCCCATCCTCTTCTGCGAAGGCGGCCCCGGCGACAGCAGCATTCGCAGCGTCTATCAGCATTACATGAGAGCATTCACCGACACCTATCATGTCTATCTGATTGACCAGCGCGGCATCGGCTACTCCCAGCCCGACCTGACCCTGAGACCGCAGGAAGTGCCCACCGCCCTGCAATACCGCCTCACCATGCTCCAGGACGGCGATCTCACCGCCCTCAACACCCTCGAGTCCAGCTACGACCTCGATGATCTTGCCGCCGCCCTCGGCCTCGCCCCCGCCAATCTGCACGGCCTGTCCTACGGCACACTGCTCGCCCAGACCCTGATGCGACGCAACCCCCCATGGCTCCGCGCCGTGGTTCTCGACGGCGTCATGGCCCCGAACATCCCCCCGTTCAGCCAGACCGGCCCCATTCGCAACGACGCCCTGAACGCCCTCTTCGCCGACGTCGCGGCCCACCCCCGCGCCTCCGTCGAGTACCCTGATTTCCCGACGACGTTCTACGCGCTGTCCACGCACCTGCAAGACCATCCTGCCCGCATCCACTATTCGGGCATCGACGGGGAAATGAATGGACAGTCCTATCTCGACGCCGTCTTGCAGCAGATGACCGTGTCCGACATCGGCACCCGTGAGCGCATTCCCAACATCGTCTATCGCGCCGCCGCGGGCGAAACCGCCGCCTTGGCCGAGCTGTATACGGGCTTCAACATGAACTCCAACGCCCTTTCCCGAAGCGTCGTGAGCGATATGATGCAGATGCTGGTCATCCGACACGACATCCTGCCTTTCGACTCCCTGGAAGCCGCCTCGAACGCCTGCGCCGGCCTGCGCCCGCCCCTGCGTCAGCTCAACCTCGACTTCATGCAGCAGGTCGTGAACAGATCCACCCTGCTCGATCCCGCCGGACAGGCCGATCCCTCCTTCACCCTGCCCGTCACCAGCGCGATTCCCACCCTTGTCATCAACGGCACCTACGATACGCAGACCGGCACCAACTGGGCCGCCGAGGTCGCATCGCACCTTCCCAACGCCTTTCTGGTCACCGTGCCCACCGTCGGACACGGCGTGCTCTACGGCGGCGACCGCCCCCTGCAAACCATCCGGAACTTCCTGGCCAATCCATGGGCCGACCCCACAGCGGCCGGCCTGGAAGACATGACGGTGGACTTTTCCCCGCCCTGGCCCGCCACCCCCCCTGTGTTGAGCGACGGGCAGACCGTCAGCAACAGCTTCGCCTCCGCCGGGCAAGGAGCGTGGTACCGTTTCGCGGCCGTCAGCGGCTTGTGCTATGCGCTGCAGGCGGACTTCAGCGGCGCCGGACGATTGCGGATCGTCGCCACCGACGATGCTTCCGGTGCGGAGCACGGGGGCGGATACTGGTGCGCGCCGGGAAGCGGAGACTACCTGGCCTGGTTGATCGCCGACACCCCGGGGCTCGCGCGACTGGCCTGGACCTACCCGCTGCTTATTCGAGACATCCGAAGGGATGACCGTGGCGTGGTCATCGAATGGCAGGGCCGAACCAACACGCAGTTTTTCGTGTCCGTTGCCACGAACCTCATGGAGACCCGTGCCTTCGTCGAGATGTCGACCCCCCTGCCATCGGCGGGCTGGATCACAACCTACACCAACGCGACGCCCAGTCCGGCGCTCTTCATGTCCGTGCGCGAATCGGACAAATAGGACAAGGGCCGATGCGCCGAATCCGGCCGCTCCCGGATCTCACCGTGTGGCGCGGGCCGCGGCATTCGTTCCGGCCAGCGCCGGATCCCAGGTTCCGGCGGGCGCCAGGCGGGAGTTCAGGCCCAGGCGGTCGCCTTCCGCGGTGACGTCCAACCCGCTACGGCTTCCTGTTCCCCGTCCCGCATCCACCGCCATGGCGATCGAAACCCTCGTGGCCTCGGTCGAACAGCATCGCTACGGACTGCCCGCGGTCCCCCGGCAGATCCCCGTCCCCGGCGTGTGGCGCCAGGGCGCCACCTGCCTCGCCGTCACCGGTCGCAGGGATCGAGCCGGACGACGGCCTCGAATCGGGTCACGAGCAGATACTGGGCGACGGTCACGGAGGCGATGCGGCAGTCCGACTGGGCCAGGAAATCCTCCAGCATCGGATGCCGCGCGAGCAGGAGGGCGCGACCGTCGTCCGCCTCCCGGCCGCCCTCGAGGCGGACGCTGCCGATCGCGGTGACGGCCGCCGCATTCCGGTAGTCGTCGGCCGAGTTCGACCGGTTGTCGACGAGCAGCGCGACCCGCGGCTCGGCCTCCAGGTTGGCGAACTTCTGCGTCCCCGCCCGTGTCGGGAACAGGATCCGCCGGAGGTCCGGGGTCGCGGCGAACGCGACGAGACTCGTATACGGCGCCCCGCCGCCCTGCGTCGCCAACGCGGCAAAGCGCTGCTCCGCCAGAAGCGATTCCACAAGCTGCCAGGATGTGTTGTCCATGTCTGAGTGTCAGCTCCGAATGATTGCAAATGCTACGGCCGGGGCCGCGGCTCCGTGCTGCGCGCCTGCGCCAGCACGTCTCGCGTGCGCTTCAAGGCCGCCTCGATATTGAGCTTCCTGCAGCCACGATACCAGTTCTCCCACGGGCCACGGCAGTAGGGCTCGGAGAATCGCGGGATCTCGGCGAACGAAGCCTCGGCCGAGGCCAGGGCCGCGGCGCAGCCGGCACGGTCACCGCGGTCGAGGTTGTCGCCGGCAGCCTCGATCTGCTCCAGCCACAGGCCGGTCCGCACCATGATCATGGCCTGGTAGATCAGGTTGTCGCGGAGGAAGGCGGCCTCGCCGGCCGGCAGCGCCGCCGCCGCCGCCTCGGCGGTCTTGATCGCCTTGGACAGCCCGTCCCGCTGCGCCGCGAGATGATGGAGCGTCGCGGTCCGCCCGAGGTCGCGCGGGTGCATGTCGCTCAGACCCGCCCAGAACGCGTCGCCGCCGGCCTTCGGTGCCGGCGCGTTCGTAGCCACGGCCGGCTTCGACGTCTTCTCCTTGAGCCGTTTCGCGATCTTCCCGAGTGCGGAGTTGCCGGCCCCGAACATCTGGCCGTCCATCAGGAACGGCACATTCTGCTCGGGATGGATCTGCCACGCGTCGAAGTAGGCACGGTAGGCGGCGGTCGCCTCCGCGACGCGCGACGGGAACCGCGTCCGCGCCCAGCCGTCCATCCAGGCATCGGGATCGAACCCGTCCATCCGCCACGTCATCTTCGCGGTCGCGTCGATCCCGAGCACGAACTCGCGGATGTTGCCGACATTGAAGATCGCGTAGGTCCCGGCGCCCTTCTCCATCGCCGTTCGCATGCACTCGTGGGTCTTCCGCGGCGACGGCACTTGGGCGAGGTGCGGGCCGGAGCCGATCAGGCCGTGGTGATAGTAGACGCCGTAGGTGTTCCGCGGATCGCGCGGCGTCGAGTGAAAATCCTCCTGCCATTTCCATCCCGGAGAGTTGTCGGCGAAGACCACGATCGTGTTCGTCGGGATCGTCAGCAGTCCCAGCCGGTTGAGCGCCGAGCCCTCGGCCCAGAGCGTCGTGGACATGATTCTCGGCCGGCGCGGGACCCCCTCGTCGAGAATCCGCACCTGCTCCGCCATCGCATCGGAGATGAGCCGCCCGCGTTCGGCATCGGACTGCGGCGTGGCGGGATCGGCCATCCACATCGGCCGGTCCGCGATGCCGCGCAGGCCGAGCTGCCAGATCACGTTCGGGTGGGCCGCCCACTTCTCCGCGTAGACGCGCCACACCTCGCGCACCTCGGCCGGATGGCTGTAGTACGAGTACTTCAAGTCGCGTCCGCGCGCCTTCCAGTAGTTGAAGTAGGCGAAGGCGCTCACACCCAGCGGCTCGACGTGGTGCTGCGAAAGGAACACGCCGCGCCGTGCGCATTCCTCCAGCAGGGCCGCCTCCGGGGGGTTCAGGATGTCGATGAAGCTCGCCGGGATGATCAGGTTGAAGCGACTGCGCACGAGCGACTCCGCGACCGCGCGCATGACCTCGCGGTTCACGACCTGGCCGTAGTAGGGATAGTCGATCCGGCGCGTCCCGCCGCTCTCGCGCCACTCGGTCAGCAGGTCCTCGTCGTTGATGAACCAGCCGCGGAACTTGAATGCCGGCCCGTCGGACACGATCCGGACGCGGTCCCATTCGAGCGTCGCCCGCGGCCGCGGCGCGCGCGAGGTCCAGAAACCGAGCGGATCGACGCCGAGTTGCTCCTCGATGAACGTATAGAGTCCGAACATCGTTCCTCGCTCGTCGCTCCCTGCGACGATGAGCCGCGACCCCACGGTCTCCACGCGGAAAGCCTCCCACTTCCCCGCCAGTCCGCCGGCAAATCCCGGGGCGAGCTTCTCCAGCATCGCGGCCGACTCCGGCCGGTTCAGGGAGGCGAGCACGACGCCCGCATCGCCGGCGCCCTGCGCGAAGGCGGGCGTCCGGCCCGTGATCCGCGCGACGTCGCGCACGAGATCCTCCGCCGCCAGCCGCACGCACTCCGGCTCGCCCGGCGGGACGAGGATCGAGGCCGTACGATCGGGCGCGGCGAGGACGAACGACGCCTGCGCGGACGCCGCGGACAACAGAATCGCCGCGCATCGCGCAACGATCGCCCGATCCGCACGCCCTCCCTGGAATGGCTGTCTCATGTCATGCTCCCGGATCCGACGACCCGATACCTGATCTTCCGAGGTTTGGAAATCCCGATCTTCTCCGCTTCCAAGGCTTGGAACCGCAACCTTGGCGCAGGGGCGGGCGCCGGGTAACGCCGTCGTGCCCCACGGGTGATAAGTTTCCCATTTTGTACACACATCATTGCATGGTATGCAATGTTATGTATAGTTGATGACGATGCAGCCAATGAAGCAGTTGGAGCGTGCGCTGGCGGACCTCGCGGGGCCGGATCGTTACCTGTTCGCGTCGGCCGACCTGCTCGGCGTGTTCCCGGAGCCGCGGAACCTGGCGGTCCTGTTGAGCCGCGCCGTGAAGGGCGGACTGCTGCGAAGGGTCTGCCGGGGAATCTACCTCTATCCGCGGGCGGAGCATCCCCGGGGCCGCATCCTGTTCCACACGGCGGCTCTTCTGCGGGCCGCCGAATTCAACTACATCAGCCTGGAAACCGCGCTGAGCGACGCCGGCCTCATCTCGCAGATCCCGATGGGCGCGATCACGCTGATGTCCTCGGGGCGGAGCCATACGGTCCGATGCGGGGAATTCGGCCGCATCGAGTTTGTCCACACGGCACGACGGCCGGGACAGGTCGCCAAGGAACTCGTGTACGACCCGGAGTGCCGGCTCTGGCGCGCATCGCCGGCGCTGGCGCTACGGGACATGCGGGCGACGCGACGCAGCCTGGACCTGGTCGACCGGGAGGCGATGCATGAGCTTGTTTGACCGCCTGGTGGACGAGGCCCTCCGCGCCACGCCCGATCTCGCACCCCTGCGCGCCGTGGTCGAGAAGGAATTGTTGCATCACGACATCCTGCGCGAGATGAGCGCGGCCGGAATGCTGTCGCGCCTCACGTTCATCGGCGGGACCTGCCTGAGGGCCTGTCACGGATCGCCGCGGATGAGCGAAGATCTCGACTTCGCGGGCGGGACCGGCTTCTCACGCAAGTCCCTCGCCGACCTGGGACGAATCCTGGTGGCCCGGCTGGAGACGAAGTACGCACTCAAGGTCAGCGTGACCGAACCGGTCATGGACGCCGCCGTCGACACGTGGAAGCTGACGGTCGTTACACGCCCAGGTCGCCGGGATCTGCCGCCCCAGAAGATCCACATCGACATCTGTGCCATTCCCGTCCACGACCGCCGGCCCATGATGCTGCGCAACATCTACGGCGTCGACATGGGCACCGCGGGCCTGATCCTCCAGACCGAAAGCCGCGAGGAGATTCTGGCCGACAAGATCGTCGCTCTCGCGTTCCGCCCGAACCGGATGAAGAACCGCGACCTCTGGGACATCGCATGGCTGCGGCAGCGGGGCGTCGAATTCCCGGCATCGCTCGTCCCGATCAAGATCGCCGACCACCGCCGCACACCCGCGGAGTTCGCATCACACCTGCGCGTCCGGATCGCCGACCTGAAGACGAACCCCGCGACGCGCAAGGCATTCGTTGCCGAGATGCAACGCTTCCTTCCCCCGCGGCTGGCCAACGAGACGTTCGCCCACGACGACTTCTGGACCTACCTCGTGGACCTCTTGGACGAGGAATCCCGCCGCGCCCTTGCGGCCTTGGGGTAGCGCCGTGAGAGCGGGGTTCGGAGATCCGAGGGATACGCATCAGGGCCGCGTCCATGATTGCTCCTCGATGAACCATGCCTCCACCTTCTGCCGCGCCCAAGGAGTCTTGCGCAGGAACGTCAGACTGGAGCGGACACTCGGGTCGTTCAGGAAGCAGCGGATCGGGATGCGATACCCCATCTCGTCCCAGCCGTGCCGGGCCACCAGGTGATTGAGGATCGCCTCCAGCGTGATGCCGTGCAGGGGGTCGCGGGGATGGGCGGATGGAAAGGACATGCAGCAGACTCCTATCGTTTCAAGGCGGCTTCGGCGTCATCGGCATTCCCTCATGCGATCGACGATGCCGCGGCGGCACGGCGGCGGGATATGAGCACGACCAGCGCCAGAGGATACAGCACGGCGGAGACGAGGAAGACCGGCGTGAACGTCCAGCGGTCCACGACCGGTCCGATCGCGAGACTGGTCAGGAAGCTGACCGTACCGCCGACGGTGCCGGACAGCCCGACGATCGTCGCGATCGAACCGGACGGAAAGTCATCGCTGACGGACGCCAGGAAGTTGCAGATCCAGAAGCCGTGCGCAAACGTGAGCACCGACATCAGCGCGATCGCCCAACCGGCGGACGGCGCCCACACGACGAGGCACGAGGCCGGGGTCAGCAGGGCCGCGGCCGCGAGCAGCGTCCGGCGCGCCCGGAGCGGGGTCCAGCCGGCGCGGACCATGAGGTCGGAGACGTGCCCGCTGCCGATGTTGCTGACGCCCAGGACGAGGAACGGGATCCAGTAGAGATCGCCGATCTCCTCCAGCGAGAAGCCGCGCTCGCTGGAGAGGTACTTCGGGATCCAGAACATGTAGAAGTAGAAGACCGGGTCGAACAGGGCGCGCGCGCCGAGAATCCGCCAGACCTGCGGCATCCGCAGCAGCCCGCCCCACGCGCTCCACGGCGCCGGACACGGCGCGGCGGTGGTCGAGGCCGGCGCGGGGGCGAACCGGCCGGCGGACAACCATACCGCCACCCAGATCAGCCCTACGACGCCGGTCGTCACGAAGACTCCGCGCCAGCCGAAATAGCCCGCTAGCCACGCGGTCATCGGGGGCGCCAACACTGCACCGAAGGACGAACCCCCGTTCGCCAGGCCGATCGCAAACGCCCGCTTGTCCGCCGGGAACCACTCGCACGCGCCCTTCGTGGCCGCCGGGAAGCAGGCGCCCTCGCCGAGGCCGAGGAAGAACCGGGCGACGCCGAGGCCCAGCGCGCCCGCCGCCAGCGCATGCGCGCCGCTCGCCAGCGACCAGACCCCCACGGCGATCGCCAACCCGCGCACGGTTCCGAGCCGGTCGATCATCCAGCCGCCGAGCGCGAACATCAGCGTGTAGCTCAGCACGAAGGCCGAGACGATGCGCGAGTAGACGGTATTGTCGAAGCCGAGGTCCGTCATCAGCGTCGGCGCGAGGACGGACAGCACCTGCCGGTCGAGGAAGCTCAGCGCCGTGGCCGCGAAGAGCAGCCCGCAGAGCACCCACGCGATCGGCGCGACACGCG
>CAYRFK010000094.1:0-17641 GCA_964423465.1 uncultured Verrucomicrobiota bacterium
GACGCCGCCACCGGTGACCTCGCGTGGCGTGTCGACGCGCCGGGGCCGTCCACACCAGCCATCGACGGCGACCTCATGGGCATCGCCCACGGCCGCGGCCTGGTCGCGTTCCGGCTCTCCGAGACCGGCGCCGTGAAGGTCGCGGAGTCGGAGAAAGGCGGATCGAAGGGCGGCAGCGCGATTGTCGCGGACGGCCGCATCTACTCGGGCAGCTGGGAGCCCGCATGCCTCGATGCGGCAACCGGAAGCCTCCTGTGGTCCGGCGCCCGCGGATTCGACGCGTACTCCTCCGGCGTCCTCGCCCACGGGCGCCTGTGGGTGCCGGGAAAGAACCGGTTCACCGCCCTCGATCCCGCCACCGGCACAGAGACCGGCCGCCTTCGCGTCGACTTCCTCAAGTGCGCCTCGCCCGCCTTCGCCGGCGGGAAGGTCTTCGTCCGCACCCGCAAGGCCGTCGTCTGCTTCGACCTCACCGCCGGCTCTCAGCCGTAGGATTGAACCGCCTCCGATCCCGGCTCCCGGATGCCCCATCGACAGCCCTCCCGTACCGGAGCCGTCCCTGCGCTACCTTACACATTTTGTAACGATCGTTACAAAATTTGTAAGGTCTGAAACAGGCTACGGCCGACGCACGAGGGTGGCGTCGAGGATGACGGCCTCGTTGGGCTTCGTCTCGAATGCAGCCGTCCGCGTGCCGAGCCGGACCACGAGGGGTCCGCCCAGCGCAGACCGGATCGTCGCCATCTCGAGCTTCCCGCCCTTCCACGCGAGGTCGACCTCGAACCCGCCGCGCGCGCGCAACCCCGTCACAGAACCGTCCGTCCAGGCCGCCGGCAGGGCGGGCAGCAGATGCACGAGGAACGGGGCGGGGGGCGAGGGGCGAGGCCCCGACGGAAGACCGCCCTTGTTGGTTGTTGGATGTTGGAGGTTGGGTGTTGGATGTTGTCCGTCCGCCGTTCGGCGTTCGATGTTCGATGTTGGGTGTTCGGTGTTCGCCGCCCTCATGTGGCTCTGCAGAAGCATCTCCGCGATCCCTGCCGCCGCGCCGAAGTTGCCGTCGATCTGGAACGGCGGATGGCTGTCGAACAGGTTCGGCAGGATGCACGACCGGAAGAGCTGCTGCACAAGCTTGTGCGCGCGGTCGCCATCGTGCAGGCGCGCCCGGCAGCAGATCTTCCACGCGGTGCTCCAGCCGGTGCTCTGGTCGCCGCGCGCGTCGAGGGACACCGCCGCCGCCTTCGCAAGGTCCGGGGCGGTCAGCGGACTGATCTGCCGGCCCGGATGGACTGCGAACAGGTGCGAGATGTGGCGGTGGTGGCTCTTCGGGTTGTCGACATCCTCCATCCACTCCTGCAGCTGGCCCCACTTCCCGACCTTCGGACCGAGCAGCCTGGCGCGCATCGCGGTGACCTTCGCCCGGTACTCCGCTTCCACGCCGAGCGCCTCCGAGGCGTCGATGAAGTTCGAGAGCAGATCCCACACGATCTGCTGGTCGTAGGAAACGCCCGGGTATGGCGTCCGGTCGCCCTCCTTGCCGCCGGGCCCGTTCTCCGGCGACCATCCGTCGGGCGTGATGAGCGTTCCACCCGGCCCCTCGACAAGCCGGTCCCCCCACATCTCCACCAACTCCTTCAGCATCGGGTACGCCGCGCCGCGCAGGAATTCGCGGTCGCCGCCGAACGCGAAGTGCTCCCACAGGTGCTGCACGAGCCACGCGCTGCCGGGCCGGTGGACACCCCACGTCGAGTAGCCGCCGCGCGGATTGTTGGTCGAGTAGATCATCCAGCCCCGCTTCTGCTTCAGGGGCTCGGGCGACTCGCGCACCCGCAGGTCGCGCAGCCGCCGGATCCACGTGAAGAGCGGCTCCGTGCACTCGGACAGGTTCGCCGTCTCGGCGAGCCAGTAGTTCATCTCGATGTTGATGTCCGTCGTGTACCCCGAGTACCACGCGGGCTTGAGGTCGGCGTTCCAGATGCCCTGGAGATTTGCGGGCAGGTCGCCGGGCCGGGAGCTCGCGATCATCAGATAGCGGCCGTACTGGAAGAGCAGTGCATCGAGCGCCGGATCGGCCGCGCCCGCCTTGACCGCGTCGAGCCGCTCATCCGTCGGGCCCTCGCGACCGGAACCGAGATCGAGCCGCACGCGGTCGAACAGCGCGCGGTGGTCCGCGATGTGCGCCTCGCGCAGCGCGGTGCAGGGCTTCTTCGACGCCGCGGCGGCCTGCGCCGCAACTGCGGCGCGGGGATCGTTCCCATGGAACGACGTGCCCGCCGCCAGCAGGATCGTCACCGCATCGGCACCCGCAACCGCCACCGCGCCGCCGGCCGCGGACACCGTCCCGCCCTCGGCGAGGACGAGCACTTCGGCGGAATACTTCAGGCCATTTGTCAACGCGCCGTCGACCGAGATCCGGTTCCCTGCGGCCGCCACGGCGGCCTTATGGGCGTCCGTGACACGCACCGCACCGGACACGGCGCCCGGCCGGTCCGCGGTCCAGCGCATCACGAGCACCTGGTCGGGAAAGCTGCTGAAGACTTCGCGCCGGTGCTTCACCCCGCCCGATTCGAAGGTGACCGTATGCACGGCGCTGCCGAGGTCCAGTTCTCGGCGGTAGTTCGCCGCCGCCGCGCCGGCGAAGTCGACGTGGAGATCGCCGAAGGGCTGGTAGCTGCCCATCTGGACCTCGTCGCCGTACCAAAGGCTGTCCTCGTTGAACTGGAGATGCTCGTTGGTGACCCCGCCGAACACCATCGCCCCCAGCCGCCCATTCCCCACCGGCAGCGCCTCAACCCACTTCGCCGCCGGCCGGGCATACCAAAGCGCCGACGGCGCACCCGCCGTCGCCGCGGTTGCCATCGACAGCATGGCCATCATCCACATGCCCCGCCATCCTCTGTAGCCGGGGGCGTCGACCCCGGCAGCCCTGTGCTCTGGAGCGTTGGGTCTGCCGGATGAAACCGTGTAGTCCATCGTACTCATGCTCATGACACCCTCCAGAGACATCCGTCTCGTACCGGTCTCATCGCCCCGGCGGCCTTCCCATCACCTTCACCAGCGCCTCGAACCACCGCGCCGCCATCTTCTCTGCGCCCTGTGCGTTCGGATGGACGCGGTCGGCGATCGTGTCGGTGTGCCAATCGAATCCGTCCGCCTGGTTCACGATCACCACCAGCTGCTTCGGATCGTGCAGCCTCGCGGCCATCTTCGCCAGGGCGTCGTTCAGGTCGGGAATGTAGGAGTACTTCGGCAGCTTGCCGCTCGGGATCACCTGCGCGACGAGGACAATGACCTTCGGGTTGATCGCGCGGACGGACCGGATCATCGATTCCGTCGCGGCGACGATCCCCGCGACCGGCTTCTCCTCGATGAAGTGGTTGTGGCCCGCATGGATCAGCACGATGTCTGACGCATGCTCCCGGAAGCTCTTCCCGATGACCGTGGCGAGGAACTCCGCGTTCTTCCCGCCGTAGCCCTCGTGCCGCAACGGCCCCGCTGGCGACGCCGCCTGCTTCGAACCAGTGTATTCGACCTTGTATCCCGCGTCCGTCAGTTTCTTCAGCAGCGGAACCCGGTAGTTCGCGAACGTCCCGCCGCCCTCGGTGATCGAGTCGCCGGCGGGCATGATGCGCCAGACCCTGCCGCCACCCTCCCCCGCGCGGGCGGGCGGCACCGCCGCGCACGCCGCCAATCCCAAGGCGGCCGCGAGGAGGCGCAGCATCACGGCGCGGACCCGCCTTCGGTTTCGACGCATACGACCGATGCCACCGGATCGGGCGCAGCCGCGGGCAGCGGGATGGTCACACCCTCCGCGGTCTGCTTGAATGCCAGCGCGTCGCGTCCCGGGTCGGCCAGCAGGGAGGCCTTCACGACCTTCGCGGCGATCGGCGGTGTCGTGAACGAGCCGGACGCCGGCCACTCGTGCAGATGGAAGTAGTGGCGGCCCGGTTTCGTCGTGCAGCGCCACGCCTGCGCCGGGACGAACTTCGGCTTGCCGGACTTGTCCTTCTCCGTCGCGCTCGGCGCGCCGAACTCGGCGCCGAAGGGCGTGGGGCCACAACCGTAGATCGCCTCGCCGTTGACCTTCAGCCACCGTCCGACGGCGCGGAGCATGTCCTGGCTCGGCTGAGGGATGACGCCCTCGGCGTCGGGGCCGACGTTGAGCAGGTAGTTACCGCCCTTGCTGACGATGTCGACCAGCTTGAAGACGAGATCCTCCGGCTTCTTCCAGTTATGGTCGTTCTTCTTGAAGCCCCATGTATCGTTCAGCGTGGCCGGCGTCTCCCACGCGCCGGCGCGCGTCAGGTCGGGGATCCGGTTGTCGCCCTCGGATGCGTAGTCGCTCGGGAAGCCCGCGCCGAGCCGGCCGTTGACCAGGCAGTCGGGCTGCAGCTCGCGCACGAGGTCCTTCAGCCGGCCCGAGCGCTCCTCGCTCATCACCTTCAGCGGCGTGTCGAACCAGAGGATGGAGATCGGACCGTAGTTGCCGAGGATCTCCTTCACCTGCGGAATCGCCTTGCGCGTGAAGTAGGTGTCGAAGTCGCCCTCCTGCCGCGGATCCCAGCGCGTCTTCTCCCAGACGGGCCAGTTCTCATGACGCCCCTCCCAGATCGCCCCGCCCGGCGCATGCCAGTCCTGCGCCTGCGAATAGTAGAACCCGAAGCGGATCCCCCGCTTCGCACAGGCCGCGGCGAGCTCCTTCATCGGGTCGCGTTTGAACGGCGTGGCGTCGACGATGTTGAAGCCGTCCACCTTCGACCCGAACATCGCGAAGCCGTCGTGGTGCTTGGAGGTGATGACGAGGTACTTCATCCCGGCGTCCTGCGCGAGCTGCGCCCACGCCTCGGCGTCGAACTTCACCGGGTTGAACCGCCGCGCCAGATCCTCGTACTCCGCGATCGGGATCCGGCACTTGAACATGGCCCACTCGCCGATGCCGTCGAACGGCTGGCCCTTCCACTCGCCCGCGGGTAGCGCGTAGAGCCCCCAGTGGATGAACATCCCGAACTTCGCCTCGCGGAACCAGCGGAGCCGCGCCTCGCGCTGCGCATCCGCATCCGGAGCCGCCACCCCGGCCGCTGCGACCGACATCGTCGCCGCCAGCCCCATCGCCAGCACCGCCCTACCGTATCGCTGATTCACGCCGCACCTCCCATTCGATGACCGAAACCTCGACATCCTTGCCCTGCGGGGGAAACACCAGACGGAGGAACCGCGCCGTCGCGGGGCGCTCGATGACAACCGGCGAGCCGGTCGCGGGCTCGCGGGTTCGATCGTCCAGCATGCGCCACGCGCGGCCGTCGTCGGATGCCTCGACCGCAAAACGATACGGCTTCCACGCGTATTCGAAGCGAATCTTCTGGCGCGTGAAGGGCTTCACCGCGCCGAGGTCGAGCTGCAGCCATGCGTTCGTGCCGCCGGCGGGCGCGCGCCAGACCGTCGCGTGGTTGTCGTCGTTCGCGAAGCGTGCGGCGAACACCGCGCCGGCCTCGCCGGAGGCACTCGCGACCGCCGGCAGCACGCCGCGCCCCTCCGCGCGGCCGCGGACGAGCGCCGGGCCCTCGTGCGTCGGTACGATCTTCTCGATCAGTCCGTCCGCGGTGAACTTCAGCTCGTCCACGCACACCTGCCGGCCGACGAATTGTGGGTCGAAGGGGATGCTGTGCCGGTGATAGAGGATGTAGTCGCGCCCGTCGTGACGGAACACGGTGTGATGGCCGGGGCTGACGACATTGCGGGCCTTGTCGGTGACGAGGATCGGACTGTTCGCCGCCTCGGTGAACGGGCCGAGCGGGGTGTCGCCGACGGCGTAGTGGACCTGGTAGGTATCCTTGATCGTCACGCCCTGCGAATACATGAGGAAGTAGCGCCCGCCGCGGCGGACCATGACCGGCCCCTCGAAGTAGTTCGCCGGCGTCACGTCGGACACCCCGCCGTCGAATGTGACCATGTCGGGCTTGAGCTTCACGGCCCAGCACTTGCCGTTCTTCCAGCCGTGGCCGGAGCCCCAGTAGAGCCAGCCGGTGCCGTCGTCATCGACGAAGCTCTCGGCGTCGATCATGTGGAAGCCCGGCCGGAAGTCGCCGGGTATCAGCGGGCGTCCGCCGAGCGCGTCGCGCCAGGGGCCGAGGGGATGGTCCGCCGTTCCCGCCCAGACCTCGCTGCCGACGGAGACGTACATGAAGAACGCGCCGTTCTTCGCCCGTACCACCGACGGCGCCCAGACCGCCGCCCCGCCGCTGGTCGGGCTCTTGCAGGCGGCCTTCGTCGGCCAGTTCAGCACGCGATAGGTCCAGTGCCTGAAGTCCGCCGACTCCCAGCACCCCAGCGTCTCCCCGCCCCACGGATCCAGCGTCGCGTAGACGAAGAAGCGTCCGTCGAACTGCACGACCGACGGATCGGCGTAGTATCCCGGCAGGACCGGGTTGCCGGCATGCGGCTCGGTCCCGGGCATCGCCCCTGCCGCGGCTCCTGCAACGGCAGATCCCAGCATCGCCGCCACCAGCCGCCCTGCCCGTGCTCTGTTCTTTGTCATGCTGACACGACTCCCCATGGTTGCTCGTTCCGCACGGCCGCCGTGGCGCCCGAATCCGTCGGGCGCAGCGGGTGACTCCGCAGCCCAGGACCGCGCCGGTCGGATACCGGCGCCACGACCGATCTCACTCCGGCCGGTAGAGCTGCAGCTCGGCGACGCCGGGGGATCCGCCGTCGCAGGTCATCGTGAGGCGGAAGACCCGGGCGGTGACGGGGGCGATGGCGCGTTTCACGCCGTGGCCGTCGGTCTTGCCGTCGGCGACCTTCGTCCACACATCGCCGGCCTTCGCCTCGAGGACGAAGTTCTGCCGCATCCGCGGCCACACGTCGGGCTCGTCAAAACCGATCCCGGCGATCGTCGTCTCCGCGGCCAGTTCAACCTCAAGCGACGCCTCCTTTGCATCCACCGGCGCGATCCACCGCTTCGACCCCGTGCCGTCGAGCGCGTTCTCGGGCCCGTTGCCGGGCTTCGACGCCGTGGCCGTCGCCTTCGCCCCCGCCGTCGCAAGCGGAAGGGCAACGGGCTCGCCGTCGAGATCGAGCACGACAACCGAATCCACCGGATCCGGCGCGGCGGCGGGAACGGCGATGACGAGCCGCTCCGGCTCGCGCGTGACCTTCAGCTTCGCGTCGGGCGCGGACAACAACCACGCACCCTTCGCGGCGGCCGTGAGCGGCACGCGGAGGCTGCCGTCCTTCGGCCAGTCGAAGACGTGCAGGTAGAGCTTCCCGCCCTTGCGCGTCGCGCAGCCCCACGAAAGGTGCGCGAAGGGGCCGGCCTTCGTGCCGTAGATCGACTCGCCGTTCACGCGCAGCCAGCGGCCCATGTCGCGCAGGCGCTCGATGCACGGCGCGGGGAACTCGCCCTCGGCGGTCGGACCGATGTTGAGCAGGAAGTTGCCGCCCTTGGAGCAGATGTCGGCGAGCTTGCGGATCAGTTCCTCGGACGACTTCCACTTGTCGTCCGCCGCGTTGTAGCCCCAGTGGCCGTTCATCGTCATGCAGGTCTCCCAGTCGCCGGGGATGCCGGTGACGGGCACGAACTGCTCGGGCGTCGCGGTGTCGCCGCCGTAGCCGGCGCCGAGGCGGTTGTTCGTGATGAGACCCGGGCGCAGCGCCGTCAGCTTCGCCAGCGGCGCGGTGCGCTCGGCGTTCATCCAGGTCGGGGTGTCCCACCAGAGGATGTCGATCGGGTAACGCGCGAGGATCTCCTTGACCTGCGGCACGGCGACCTTCGCGAGGTAGGCATCGAAGCTGCCCAGGTGCGCGGGATCCCAGCCCTCGCCCTCCTTGAACCGCGCCTTCGCGCCGCCGGGGTTGTTCCAGTCCTGTGCTTGCGAATAGTAGAACCCGATCTTCAGCCCCTCGCCGTGCGCGGCGCCGACCAGCGGGCCGAGCAGGTCCTTCTTGTAGGGCGTCGCGTCGGCGATGTCCCACTCCGACGCGTCCGACGGGAACAGCGCAAAGCCGTCGTGGTGCTTCGACGTGATGACGATGTAGCGCATGCCCGCATCCTTCGCCATCCGCGCCCACGCGGCGGGATCGTACTTCACCGGGTTGAACCGGCCGGCAAACTCGCGGTACTCGGCGACCGGGATCTTCGCACTGTGCATGATCCACTCGCCGTAGGTGTCGACGCCCTTGTGCGCGCCGGCCGGCACGGCGTAGACGCCCCAGTGTAGGAAGAGCCCGAACTTCGCCTCGCGCCACCACGCCATGCGGGCGTCGCGCTGTGCGGGGGACTCCGCCGTGGCGACGGACGGGCCGGCCGGATCGACCGTAACGCCCTCGGCAGCGCCGGCGGGCGGCTTGTCGGCGGCGAGCGCGGCCGGCGACAGGGCCAGCGCGGCCAGGATGGCGAGTCGGTTCGTTCGAACTGCTGCGATGGACTTCATGCTCTTCTCCCCTGTTGCGCGGGGGTCATCATGCCAGAAACCGCGTGCAAAGAAACGTCGTGGATTCCGTCCGCCAACGGCCCTCCGTGTCCGCGGGAGGGACGGCGGCCCCGCCGTCCGATCGCCCGGTCATCGAAGCATCAGCAGCGCATCGGTGGTCCTGCGTCTCGGCCCGCGAGGCCGCGGGCCCTCCCGGTCCATACGACGGCACCCATGCCGTCCGAACGAGGGATCCCTACCGCGCCGCCGCCTCGAGCGGGATGTGCACGTTGCGTGAACACCGGCCGTCCTTCGGATAGCCGTCGGTCGCGCCGAACAGGGCGACCGGCTCGCCGTTCTCGATCAGCAGCGCGGGCCGCTCGACCTTGCCGCGGCTCATCGTGCCGTCCGCCCACGAGAACCGGTCGCCGAGCACCTTCGGATGCGCAGCGGGCTGCCACTGCAGGCCGTCGTCGGACTGGAACAGCGCGATGCCGCCCGAGGAGCCGGTGAACTGTCCGACCACGTCGCGCGCGACGGCGTAGTAGCGGTTGCCATGGGTCCGGCTGAACCAGATATAGGGATCCTCGGCCAGCATCCAGTGCTTCGCGGCCTCCGCGCCCTCGGCCTCGAAAATCCGCCCGGGCTTCTTCACGTACGGCCCCTCGGGCTTTCCCGCCACCGCGGCGCCGTAGCGCACCTTCCCGCCCATCGGCTTGCCCTGAACGATCTCGACAGCCTTGTAGATCAGGAGGATCCCGCCGTCCGGCCGTTCCGTTGCGCCGGGGTTGGTGACGCACAGTGAGTCGAAGGCGGAAGGGTCGTCGCTGACGTCGACGATCGGCCGGTCGAGCCGCTTCCACGGCCCCTCGGGACGCTCCGCGATCGCAACGCCGATGCGCTGGTTGTTCCGATGCATCGGGTAGCTCTTCCCGTCGCCCGTGTTGCCCATGTAGAAGAGGCAGTACCGGCCGTCCTTCAGCACGATGTTCGGATTGTGCGTGGTCGTGCCGTCCCAGAACTCCCGTCCGCGCGCGGGCAACGCGACGTTGACATGGTGGTAGGGTCCGAGCGGCCCATCCGCGACCGCGTAGGCGATCTCCGACCACAGCGCCCAGCCCGGCGCGAAGCCCTGAGGATTTTTCGCCGGCCAGCGCGAGTAGAAGAGGTGGTACTTCCCGTCCGCCCCCTTCACCGGCGCGCCGCACCAGACGTGGTAGCCCGGCTCCGAGAAACTCGCCTCCACCGGCGCAGGCCGCACCCTGGCCCCGAGGTCCAGCTCCGCCGCCGGAACGGCAGACACCGTCAGCAGGGCCACGGCCAGCGGACGCAAACCACATGCGCTCATGATATCTCCCTAGCTCCGATCTTCTGCCGCCCATCCTACCCCATTTGCCCGCCAAATCGGCCCCGCGATTCCGAAGACGTTGCGGCCCCCTTCTCCCGACCATCCGCCTTGCGCGCGATGTAAAGCGACGGTAGAATGTAAAGCACTCGAATGAGGACTCCTTCATGACCTACGCCACCGTATCGAGCAAGGGACAGATCACGCTGCCGGCGGGCGCGCGGCGCGCCTTGGGCCTCCGGCCCCGCGACCGGGTGACGATCCGGGTCGACCGCCAGCGGATCGTTCTCCAGGCCGCGCCGGGTATTCTGAGTCTGGCCGGAATGGCCGGCCGCGCCGTGCCGCGCGCCGACGAGCGGACCGCCGCGATGGATCACGTGGCCGGCCGCCATTCGGCCGCACCGCGATGAAGCGGCTCTTCGTCGACGCCAACGTATTCCTGCGGGTTCTCGCGGACGACGACGAGGGCCAGAGCGGGAAGGCGCGCGAGCTGTTCGCCGAGGCCGCGGCCGGGCGGGTTGCGCTCGTGACCGGCCCGCCCGTGCTCTTCGAAATCGCGTGGACGTTGCGCAGCCGATACCGGATGACCGCCGGGGACGTGCTGGCCGTCATGGAGGCGGTCCTCGGAACGCCGGGGCTCGAGACGGCGGACGCGGAGCGCGTGCGCGAAGCGATCGACCTGGCACGGAAGAGCGGCGGGGATTTCGCCGATGCCTACGTCGCGGCGATGGGCCGGGCCACGGCGTGCGATGCGGTTGCCACTTTCAACACGAAGGACTTCGTGCGGATGGACACGCGCACGTGGCCATAGCCGTATGCTGCCGATGATTCCGTCGCGCCCGACGGAACATCGCATCGGCGGAGGGCTCACGCCGCAGCCTTACGGTTGGAATCCGACGCGGAAGCCCACGGCGTGGCGGAACGGCATGGCGGCGGGGCAGCGGATGACGAGGGCGCCGGGCTCCTGCCGCCATTCCAACTGCCGGGCGCCGCCGAGCAGGGCGACGGAGGCGACCGGGCGGTCCGCCAGCCCCGCGTCGCGGCCGAGCGAGACGATCCTGAGTTCCGCGCCGGGCGACGGCACCGTCAGACACCAGGCGTAGACGCTGCCGTCGCGGCCCTGCGTGAACCGGAAGTCGTCCGCACTGTACGGGAGTTCCGCGGTCTGCCGGCTCAGCTTGCCGCTGAAGACCCGGCCCGGACCCTCGCCCCACTTCTTCCACGCGGTCGACCCGTAGATCCCCGCGCCGTTGATCCGCATCCACGCGCCCATGTCCTGGAGCATGGCGGCGCAGGCGGGCTCGAGCGCGCCCTCCGGATCCACCGGCACCGCGCAGGCGTAGTTGCCGCCGCGCGATGCGTACTCGAGCAGGCTGCGCACGAGGTTCACCGCGGCGTAGTGGTAGTCCGGCCCGTAGTACCAGTCGCCGATGGGATTCTCGCCGATCCACGGCTGGTCGCGCTTGATGTCGCGCGGCACGCCGACCTCGGCCGTGATGCCGACCGACGGGTTGCCCTTCTGGAACTTGATCAGCGCGAGGGTGTCCACCTTCCCGCGCTTCGCCAGCGCGCGATTGTAGAAGTGCGCGACCACGCGCCGCCCCGCGTCGCATTTGTAGCCGGAGCCGCTGTGATCGCCGGTGAACGGCTCGGCGGAGTTGCCATCGGTGTAGAACATGTCGGGTTCGTATTTCTCGATCGCATCCTGGATCCGCCGCGCCCAGCGCTCCGCGTACCACTTGGCGTAGTCCGCATGGTCCTGGAAGACGCCCTTCCTCTTGAACGGGATCTCCGCGACCTGGTCGTACTCGCGCAGGTCGATGTTGTAGAGCAGGCGCGGATCGAGCCCCTCCCACCAGGTTCCCTTTCCGTCGGCGAGCGCGAGGTGGCCGTCGTAGGGCACTCCCGCCTTCGGCCCCTTCGTGTCGGCCCCGTACGCATCGGCCCACCACCACCAGCTGTACTCGTGGTGGAACGTGATGCAGAACCGCATGCCGAGCCTGCGCGCCTCGGCCGCCCACCCGCCGATCATGTCCCTTTTCGGCCCGACCCGCACCGAGTTCCACGGCTGGTACGCCGAGTCCCAGAGGTCGTAGTTGTCGTGGTGCACGCCGACGACCATCATGAATCGCATGCCCGCGTCGTGGAATCCGCGGGTCAGCGCGACCGGATCCCACTTCGGCGCCTTCCACGCGTGCAGGACTTCCTTGTACCCGACCTCCGACGGATGGCCGAAGTTCTTCAGGTGATTCGTGTAGGCGGGATGTCCCTCGCGGTAGAGATTGCGCGCGTACCAGTCACCGCTGCGGCCGGACGCCTGGGGACCCCAGTGCACGAACACGCCGAACTTGGCCTCGCGGAACCAGTCCGGCTCTCCCGGGTAGTGCTTTCGGATCGACTCCCACGTCGGCTCGAACGGCCCCGGCGCGATCGGGAAGTCCATCTTCACTTCCGGGAAGCCCGCCGGATCGGCCGGCTGTTTGCTGTTCGATGCAGCCGGCGGCGGCACCGCCGGCGGCCGGTCGAGCGCCCACTCCCCGGCCGCCACCGACGCAATCCCGAGCGTCAGGATGTGGACCGCCGTCCACGTTCTCATCTCGATTGCCATGCCCGCCTCCATGTTTGCCCCGCTCTGATCGCAACCCTGCACCAAGTCGTACGCCGCAGCTGCGCGCATGCAACGGCGCATCCGCCCGTGGCGCCGAAGTCCGTTCGGCGCCACCCCGCGCCCGCCATCACTCCTCGCGCCCGACAGATTCGGGCGCCACGACCGGGCCGCAACGCCTTCCAATCCTTGGAACCGCGTGGCGTGCAACGTTCCAAGGCATGGAAATCGCGACGCGACGGCGCGCGCCTTCGTTTCCCTCTCCCCGCTCCCGGATCCCCGCTCCCGCCATTCACGGCCTTCGCCGGTACACCCTCACGTAATCCACCTCCATCGCGGCGCCGTCGGCGGCGTCGGTGGCGCGGCCGGCCCAGGCGATGACGGCAAGGCTGAGCCACACGGGCGCAGGGGAATGGCAGATCGCGTTCTTCTCGCGGCGAAGCTCCTTCCCGTCGAGGTAGAACACGAGTTCCTTCTCGGTCCAGTCGAGGCCGAAGGTGTGGAACTCGCGCGCGAAGTTGCTGGCGCCGCTGCGCAGATTGAAGGCGGCCATGTCGACCCACTTCGCCCCGTCGTGCCACGCGATGCGGTAGTCCTCGATCAGGCCCTTCCAGTCCCCCGGCTTGCCCCATCCGTTGAGGAACTGCACGCAGCCGACGGTGCGCTCACCGGCGAACTCGATCTCGATCCACTTGTCGCCGTCCTTCTGCGACGTCCAGCGCGTCTCGATCCGGCCGTCGGCCAGCGCCTTGGAACTGTCCTCCTTCAGGAAGCCGCCCGCCGTGATCCGGGCCCCGGGCTCGCGGACGAAGTTGACGAGGCCCGGCTTGTCCTTGTCGGCCGTCGCCGAGAGTGCGTCGGGGTAGCCTTCGGCACTCGCGCCAAATGCTCGGAACTCGCCGAGGTGGACGTGGCCGGCGTGGCGGGAGGAGAAGCGGATCCGCCGCGTCGTCACCGGGATTTCCAACTGCACCGTGACATCCGGGCGGACCCCGAAGACGAAGCTCCGCGACGACGAGGGGTGGGTCGTCCGCCCGTTGATGTTCGTCTTGTCGGTGTGGTTGTGGATGTTGTTGTTCACCTCGCTCGGGAAGTGGCCCTCGTTGATGTCGATCTCGAAGTGCTTGTGCCCGGGCGGCACCTTCGAGGTCGGCATGAGCCAGAACGAGTTATTCAGCCCCTCCGCGGCGCCGTAGCGGTAGCGGCACTCGAAGTAGCCGTACTGGAAGGCGCGCTTCGTCCAGATGTTGCCGGCAGTCCACTCCTGCCCGCCGCGCTTCTCCTTGCGCGCGACGAGACGCAGCGTCCCGTTCGACACGACCGCGTTCTCGCGCCACCGGCTGCTCAGGATGTGCCCGCTCGGCCCGTTCTGCGAAACCCACGCATTGGTCAGGCCGGCGTCGGGGCCGTCGAATTCGTCCGCCCACACCGGCTCCCACGCCGCCGCGCCGCCCGGCAGCATCGACGCCGCCTTCGCCGGAGCCGCGGGGACTGGGACCGATGGAACCGGAACGCCGGAGGGGACGCCTTCGTCCCGCGCGATCCGGCCGCAGCCCACGCCCACGCACAGCAGGGTGGTCACGGCCACGCCAGATGCCGCCTTGGCAAGGGTGTTCACGGATGGGGCCTCCCTGCTTCGCCGCCGCCCGGCGCGGCGAAGCTGTCGAGACTCCACGCATCCCGCCACTCGACCACGAACCCCTCGCCCTCGAATCGCAGCGGCAGCCACACGTAGCGCGAGTCGGGCAGGTCGAACTGTGACCAGCGGTCGAGCATGCAGATGTAGACGTCCGGCTTCCCCGCGACGGGCAGGATGTACGTGCTCTGGCAGCGGAACGTGATCTCCGCGCCCGGCCCGCGGCACGGGTTGCCGAGTTCCTTCCACGGTCCGAAGACCGAGTCCGCGACCGCCGACCGCGCCGGGTTGGGCGCCCAGCCGGTGCAGCCGGATGCCATCAGGTAATAGCGTCCCTTGTGCCTGACCACCGCCGGCGCCTCCATCGAACGGCCGATGAAGACCCGCTCGAAGCGGCCGGAGGGCTTGAGGTAGTCATCGGTCAACTGCGCGACATGCATCGTCGCGTTGTCCTCGGACGAGTGGAAGAGATAGGCCTTCCCGTCGTCGTCGGCGAACAGGGTCATGTCGCGGCTCATCGCGCCGTCGGGGCGCAGGCTGCCGAGATACTGGAAGGGACCGGTCGGCGCATCCGCGACGGCCACGCCGGCGTGCGCGAGCTTGTAGTCCTCCGAGTCGATGTGCATCCACATCACGAACTTCTTTGTCGCGGCGTTGAAGACCACCTTCGGCCGTTCCACCACCTTCGACGAGTGCAGGTCGTGCTTCGGATCGTCCTTCACCGCCGGCAGCACGTTGCCTTCGTTCTTCCAGCTCAGGAGATCGCGCGACGAGTAGCACGAGACGCCGATCATCTCGACCCGCGTGCCGCCCCACCCTTTGTTGCTCTCCGGCGCCCACGTCTTCCCCGTCTTGATCTCGCCGTACCAGTAGTACGTCCCGCCATGGAACAGGAGCCCGCCCCCATGCGCGTTGATCGGCTGCCCGTCCGTGTCGCGCCACACTTCGCCGGGCCGGAACCCGTCCGGCCGCCCAACCTCGGCGCCGCCCGCCAGGATTGCCTGAACCGCCAGCAGGACTGCCACGCCGATCTCGCGCATGCTCGTTTTCATTCGTCGCTCCCCCGATGCGGCGCAACCTTACCGGCCTCCGCAATCGCCGTCCACCCTGCATCCGGACGGGACAACACAAAGACGCAGAGGTCGCAGGGAAAGGACCTGCGGGAGACGCACGCACCATGGATTCCGCGGTTCGCACGGATGGTCGGCCCGTCTTCAACCACCGATCGGCCAAGGGATACTGAATGGTGTGCTCTACCCGACGCCGGGGTAGACCGTCAACGGGACATGGCGGCTCAAGAGGGCAAAATGCCGGTCGCGCGTAAGGAGTTGGAGCCCCTGTTGAATGGCGTTCTGCGCGATCATCAGATCCGGGATACCCACTCCGTTGATGCCGTTCCGCAGGCATGCGATCTGCATCCGAACGAGGTCGTCCCAGTCCGGAACGATGGGCCGCCGGTCGATCACCTTCATGAGCGCGATGAGGCGGGTCTGCTTGCGGAGATGAAGCGCGGGGATGATCTCGGCCAGGATCAGATCGTTCGTGACGACGAGTCCCTCCTCGATGAGCAGATCGAGCGTTTCCGCCGGTCCCGTGCCCCGGAAGTAGTCCACCCAGACGGAGCTGTCCACGAGCACGCTCACCCGCGATTCCTCAGGGCATCGAGATCGAGGTCCAGGTTGACCTTCCCCCGGAACTTCTTGAGGCCCTGCAACCGGTTCTTTCGCAGATAGTCCTCCAGCGCCGCGATGATGACCCCGGTCTTCGTACGGTGATGGGACACCCTGAGGGCCTCGTTCAGGAGCGGGCCGGGCAGATCAAGCGTTGTTCTCACGACGTCCTCCATGCATATGGGGCCTTCAATCCATGCATATACAGTATGCTCGGCGCACCCGGATGTCCAGCGCCCCGGCGATTCGCACCATGGCCGAGACCGGCGGTGCCTTTCGTGCATCTCCTCGGCCTGCTCGTCATCGTAATCTCAGCCGCCCCGGCCTCGCATTTGGTCATTGGCGCCCGGCTCACGCCCGTCCTCATTCGCCGTATACATCCACCCGCTGCAGCAGCATCGGCCGCGGGATGTCGCCCCGCGTTTCGAACCTCAGAAATCGCGCCGGCCGTCCGGGCACGTCGGCGCCCGCGTGGAACCGGGTGACCGGGACGATCCACTTCGGTTCCCATGACTTGGCCTGCCAGACCTTGTCCCATTGGGTCCCATCCTCCGAAACCGAGAGGATCAGACCATCCGTGCGCCGCTCGTTCGGCCGGTTTTCGATGACGACCGCCTTCACGGTTTTTGACGCTCCAAGATCAACCTTCGCCCACGGGTTCTTCTCGTCGCCGGTGTGAAATGCGTAGCCGCGCGGCGACCGTTCGCCCTTGAAGAGCAGTCCGTGATCCGCATCGCGGTCGTGCCGCGAGTCGGAGCTCATTTCGAGCGTCGCGCCGTCGCTCAGGAGCCTGCCGTATTCCGCCATGCTCGCCGACGCCGCGCGCGGACCGCCGGTGATTGTGCCGTCCGGCACGGGCTGGTCGAGCGTCAACTCGATCACGGTGACGGGCGCATCGCGATCGGCCTCGGCCACGCTCACGGTGAGCGCGTCGGCGCCCTGGGTGCAGACGGCCGCCGCGCCCTTCAGCGTCCGCGCGGACTGCACCTTCCAGGGAAGCGGATCGAGCGCGAGCGCCGCCCCGGGCCACTGGTAGACGTGGAGGTACAGTTTGTTCCCCTTGTGACAGCTCCCGCCCCACGCGCCGTTCCGGTACGGACCGCCGCGCGTGCCGTAGATCGCGTCGCCGTAGGTCCGCAGCCACGCGCCCATCGCGCGGGCGACCTTCGCCTCGCCCTCGGCGAACGTGCCGTCGGGGCGCGGGCCGAAGTTGAGGAGAAGGTTGCCGCCGCCGGTCGTGCAACTCACGAGCATCTTGATGCAGTCCTCGGGGCCCTTGAAGCCGTCCTCGCCGTGGTAGGACCAGCCCTTTCCGACGTGGATGCAAGACTCCCAATCGCGGGCGATGTCCATCGATCCGATCTTCCCCTCGGGCGTGTAGAAGTCGCCCTCGGTCATCTTCCGGATCTCCGGCGAGGCGGGGTCGCGGTCCTCGGGCGACTTCGGCCCGCAGAACTTGGCGGCGCGGTTGTTGACGAGCATGCCGGGCTGGAGCCGGTACATCATCGCGAAGAGTTCGTCGAACCGCCACTTGCCCCAGTCGCGCCCGCCGACGTGGTCGAACCACATCAGGTCGACCCTGCCGCAGTTCGAGAGCAACTCCTCGACCTGCCCGCGATACCACGCGTCGTATTTCGCGTTGTCGCCGACAAGGTAGTCGGGGTGGTACCAGTCGCGCGTCGAATAGTAGATCCCCGCCTTCAGCCCGTGCGTGCGGCAGGCCTCGACGAACGGCTTCACGATGTCCCTTCCGTAGGGACCGGCCATGATGTCGTAGTCGGTCAGCTTCGAATCGAACTGCGAGAAGCCGTCGTGGTGCTTGGCGATCAGCACCATGTATTTCATCCCGGACTCCTTCGCGAACCGCGCCCAGGCGTCGGCGTCGTAGTTGGTCGGATTGAACTCCTTGAAGTAGGCGTCGTAGACCGGGTCGGAGGTGCGCGGCCCGTGCTGGTTGATGTCCCACGGCCGGTTGCCCTC
>CAYRFK010000095.1:0-17597 GCA_964423465.1 uncultured Verrucomicrobiota bacterium
CCCGCCGAGCGCGGCCGGGGCGGACGGCGCGGCGGCGGGGGCGATCGAGGCGACGACCCGGGCGATGGCGCGGAGGATCTGCGGCGCGGCAAGGCCGGTGACGACGCAGAGGCCGGCCAGCGTGGCCAGGGGCCACTGCATGGCGGATTCAACCTCGCGCGCCCCGCGGGCCTGCGCGGTGCGCGGCTCGCCGAGGAACATGATGCCGAAGGCGCGCACGAAACAGGCGGCGGCGAGGCCGCCGATCAGGGCGAGCGCAGCCACCGTGGCGGCGCCCGCGGCCGCGGTGGGTCCGTCCGCGCGGACGCCCGCGAAGCCGGCGGCGAAGAGAAGGAACTCCCCCGCGAAACCGTTCAGCGGCGGTACGGCGGCGATCGCGGCGGCGCCGACCAGAAAGGCCGGGCCGGTGACCGGCATGCGCCGCCACAGGCCGCCGAGGCGGTCCATGTCGCGCGTGCCCGCCGATTCCGCCACGGCCCCGGCGCCGAGGAACAGAAGCCCCTTGAACACCGCATGGTTGAGCACGTGGAAGAGCGCGCCCGCGAGGCCCGCGAAGGCGACCTCCGGCCGGCCGTGCGCGAGGCCGAGGACGCCGAGTCCGAGGCCGGCGGCGATGAGGCCGATGTTCTCGACGCTGGAGTAGGCCAGCATGCGTTTCACGTCGCGCTCGCCGAGGGCGCGCACGACGCCGAGAACGGCCGAGACGAGGCCGGCGGCGAGAAGGAGCCAGCCGAACCAGGCGGGGACGCCGCCCGCGAGCGTGGCGAGACGGACGAGGCCGTAGATGCCGGTCTTGATCATGACGCCCGACATCACGGCGGACACGTGGCTGGGCGCGGCCGGATGGGCGATCGGAAGCCACCCGTGGAGCGGCATCAGGCCGGCCTTCAGGCCGAAGCCGATCGCGCCGAGGCCCAGCACGAGTGGAACAGCGTCCGGCATGCGCGCCGCAAAGCCCGCGAACCCGTCGAAGTCGAGGCCGGGCTGCCCGGCGCCGAGGCGGAGGAACATGGCGATGAGGCAGGCGGCGCCGAACTGCGAGGCGGCGATGTAGATCCAGGCCGCGCGGCGCGTCCCGGGCCGGTCGGGATCGAAGGCGACGAGGCGGAACGAGGTCAGCGTCATCGCCTCCCATGCGGCGAGGAAGAGGACGGCGTCGCGCGCGACAAGGACGAGCACCATGCTGGCCGCCAGCAGGTTCATGAAGCACCAGCCGTCCGCCGCGCGCGCGGCCGGCTCGTGGCGCCAGTAGCCCGCCGAGTAGACGGCGGCGAGCGCGGTCAGCAGGAACACGGGCACGAGGAAGAGGGCGCTCAGCGGATCGATGCCGATGTGGAAGCTCGCAAAGGGGACGCCCCACGCGACGCGGACATCCGCCGCGCCGCCCGGCAGGGCCGCGAGCGCACCCGCGAGGCCGACCAGCCCGCCCGCAACGGCGCCGCCGATGCCGAGGGCGGAGGCGGCGCGGCGCGAGGCGCGGGCGAGGACGGCCCCGGCCGCCCCGGCAAGGATCAATCCGAGAGCGGCCAGCACCGCCGCGGCGGGGACAACGGGGGTGAGGCTCATCGCCGCGCACCTCCGCCGGCATCCCATGAGGCCTGCAGGCGCGCGAGCTCGGCCTGGATCTCATCCGCCGGCGCCCGGTGCTCGATCGCCCCGGCCAACGCGGCGTCCTGCAGTGCCGCGCCCAGCCGGGCGAGGAGTTGCAGGTGCGAGCGGATCGTCGGGCAGGCGAGGGTGAAGAGGGCGTGGACGGGCTTTCCGTCGAGCGCCCCGAAATCCAGTGGCGTCGCGAGGAAACCGAGCATGACCACCGCACGCGGGATGCGCAGGACCATGGCATTGCGCACATGCGGGATGGCGACACCGTTGCCGACGGCGGTGGTGCCGAGAGCCTCGCGGGCGAGGAGGATGTCGCAGACGGTCGCCCGATCGACCTCCGGCGGAAGCGGGAGCCGCGCGACGAGTTCGCGGAATACGGACGGCTGGTCCGCCCCGGGGATGCCGTGGTGAATGCCGCCGGCCAGCAGCGCCTCGCCGAGCGACGGCGGGGGCGGATCATCCGCATCGGCGGGCCCCAGCAGTTCCGGCGGAACGGGCCGCTGCGCGCGCGTGGCCCATTCAAGGAGGTCCGACCGGTTCAGCCGGTACCGCCCCAGGATGCGCTGGGCCGGCACCTCGCCGTCGTCGACGAGATGCTGGAGCTCGCGGTCCGGCATGCGAAAAAGCCGTGCCGCCTCTCGGATCGTGAACTGCATGACCTGGCTTTCACGAGCCCGGCAGGCTCATGGGTTTGGAAGAAGGGGTCGCTGACACCGAAGTCAGTCGGGGATGGCCGCGGTAGCGGTCCCGGCGTGGCTGGCCAGTCGAAAAACGCAAAACAGTCTACCGAATCCGCCGCCCGGACGTCAACGCCGCCGCCACGAAAAGCTCTTCGTAATCCGCTGACGCACCCGGGGCCGGCGGCCGCAGCTCAGGCCTCGTAAGTGAACAGGTCGCACGCGGCGAGGGTCGTCCCCGCGGCGCGGTTGAAGGCCGTCAGCACCTTCTGCTGCGTGTTCTGCGTCAGCCGGCGTCCCTTGCATGCGCGGGTGACCATCTTGAACGTGATGCACCCTGGCGTGGCCTTCACGAGGTCGGCCGCCTTCAGCCCGCGCTCGGCCATCTTCGCCGCAATCGGCTGGGGTCCGAGATTCCGTTCGATCCCGTCCGCTGTCTCTTCGGATTCGTTCATATCGTCCCCCACCCTACACCGCCCCCGCCGGCCAACCAACGACAGATTCGGGGGCCGGCGACGGCCGGCACGCGGTTGACATGCACCGGATGTGGGCGATGGTTGATGCTTGGGAACGGCTGAGAGGTTCACCGTCCCCCAAGGGAGTTGATCCATGAAGACGATCGGAACCGTGATCGGAATGGCCGCGATTGCATCTCTGTCCCTGCTTGCCTCCGGATGCGGCGAGCCCCCGCCCCCGCCGGCGGCCTCGTCGGTCGAGAAGGTCGGCGAGAAGGTGGGTGAGGCCGTCGGATCGGCCGTGACCAAGGCCGTCCAGGCCACGGAACACGCGGCGGGTACGGCCGCCGAAGCCGCGAGCAAGGCTGCCGAAGCGACCAAGGAGACCGCAGAGAAGGCGGCGGAAGCCACCAAGGATGCTGCTGTAAAGGCGGCCGAGGCGACGAAGGATGCCGCCCACAAGGCCGCCGACGCAACCGCCGACGCCTTGAAAAGCGCGACGGATGCCGTCCGGCCGAAGCCGTAGGGCGAAATGTTCAAGGGTTGGACGCCCGCCCCGCGGCGGCGTCCAACCCCTGGACATTCTCCCGGCCTATTCGGCGGCGGGTGCCGCGGCGGGCGCGGTGGCGACCTTCGGGCCGAATCCACCGTGCTTCGCCTTGACCTTCTCGATCAGCAGCGCCTGAAGCTCGGGGTTCTTCTTCAAGTCGGCGGCGGCGGCGTCGCGCCCCTGACCGAGCTGCTGGTTCTCGCAGGAGAGCCATGAGCCGCGCTTCTCGACGATGCCCGCCGCGATGGCGGCGTCCATGATCGAACCCGTCCACGAGATGCCCTCCGCGTACAGGATGTCGAACTCGCCCTCGGTGAACGGCGGCGAGACCTTGTTCTTCACGACCTTGACCTTCGTACGGTTTCCGACGGCCACACCGGCGGAATCCTTGATCGTGCCGATGCGGCGGACGTCGAGGCGGACGGACGCATAGAACTTGAGCGCGCGGCCGCCGGGCGTCGTCTCGGGGCTGCCGAACATGACGCCGATCTTCTCGCGGATCTGGTTCGTGAAGATGCAGCAGGTCTTCGACCGGTTGATGGCGCCGGTCAGCTTGCGCATGGCCTGCGACATCAGGCGCGCCTGGAGGCCGACGAAGCTGTCGCCCATCTGGCCCTCCAGCTCCGCCTTGGGCGCGAGCGCCGCGACGGAGTCCACCACGACCACATCGAGCGAATTGCTGCGCACGAGCTGGTCGGCGATGTTCAGCGCCTCTTCGCCGGAATCCGGCTGCGAGACGAGCAGGTTGTCGAGGTTGACGCCGATCCGCTTCGCATAGGCGGGATCCAGCGCGTGCTCGGTGTCGATGAACGCGGCCATGCCGCCGTTCTTCTGGGCATTGGCGATGATATGCAGCACGAGCGTCGTCTTGCCCGACGACTCCGGGCCGAAGATCTCGATCACGCGGCCGCGCGGCACGCCGCCGATGCCCAGGGCGATGTCGAGGGTCAGGGCGCCCGTGGGAATGCACGGCACCTGGATCGCCGTCTCCTCGTTGCCGAGGCGCATGATCGCGCCGTCGCCGTATTCCTTCTGGATCTGCGCCAGAACGTTCGCAAGCGCCGCGGGGAGTTCCTTGTTCGGTCCCTTGCCGGGCTCTTCCACTGGAGTTTTCGCTGTCTTTGCCATGGGTTTCCTCATTCTTTCAGAAGGGACTCGTGCGGAACGGTGTAGACCGGCCCGCCGCGCCCCGGTTCGTTTCGCATCTGGTCCGCCCGGTCCACGGCCAGCCGCCCCCCGGGCGCTGGATTCATAGGGGACCGGAGGGCCGAAGTCAACGCATCCGCACCCCTCGCCGACCGCACCCGGCCAGGGGCCACGTGGGCGGCAACCAACCGCCCCGTCCCGTCGCCGCGGCCCCCCGGAATCTGGTCGGCATCCTTCATCCCACTGATAGGAAGAAACACGGTCCGCGGAATTCCAAAGATTTCTTCCGGCTCCCGCGGTCTTCGCATGTCGGAACCGGAGTTCCGGCCCGATCCCTTCGGCCGGGAAGGCCCCGCCCTCGCCCCGGCTCGCAGCGCGTCTCAGGCGCGGTAGACGTCCTTCCGGTGTGCGACCCTGACGACACACACGACAAGCACCTCGTCCTGGATCTCGTAGAGAATCCGATAGACGCCGCAGCGAAGGCGGTGCTTCTCGGATCCGGTCAGCTTTGTCGATTGCGGCGGACGCGGGTCGTCGGCAAGGGCTGCGATAGCCGATACGATCCGTTGCACATCCCGCTTGGGGATGGGATCCAGGTCCTTGCTCACCGACTGCCGGACACGGACCTCATAGCTTGCCATGGCGCTTGAGCCCCTTGACAAAATCCTCAAACGCAATCGTTGGCTCCCGCTTCCGGGCGTCAAAGGCGGCCAGATCCTCGGCATCCTCGACCAGGTCCGCCCGGACCGCATCGTTGAGCAGGTCCGAGACCGATCGCGAGGTTTCGACGGACTTCAGGCGCAGCGCCCTGTGCAGATCCGGCTCAAGATAAACGGTCGCCCGCTTGGTCAGAGTTGTCGTCATCCCACACCTCGATTCACTTCTATTATGACGCTATAGCGTTGTAGCGTCAAGACGTTACGAGGGCTGTTTGGCGCTTGCCGTTTGGGGCTTGGGATTTGTTTCGCGCTTCGGAATTCCGGTTTCGTGGTTCGGCACCGGGCTACGGAATGGCAGCGGCGCGGAGGCGGGCGATGGCGGCGTCGAGGTCCTCGCCGCGGTCCAGCGCCGCGACGAGCGCGGCCGGCGTGTGGGCGTCGCGCCGCAGTTCGGGCATCACGGCCGCCAGGTGGGCGCGCAGCGCGGCGCGGTCGTTCCATGCCTTCGTCAGATGGGCGGCAACGGCGTCGACCGAGAAATCCTCGAAGCCCATGCTGCGGTCGCGGAGGCCGATGCGGCTGTAGTAGTGGTGGACCTTCGGCTGATAGGCGAGCCCACAGATCGGCGTCTCCTCGGACGAGCCGAGGATCATCGCGTGCAGCCGCATGCCGAAGAGCAGGCCGACGCGCCGCAGCACGCCCTTGATCTCGACATGGTTGTACTCGACGTTCGTGACGATTCCGGACGGACGGACCTTCTTCAGCCGGCCCATCAGGTCGCGCGTGATCGCGACGTCGGCGTGCTGGGTGCAGATGAAGATCATCCGCGCGCCCGTCGCCTCCCCCACCCGGTCGAGAGCCTCGGCGTAGATGCCCAGGAAGCGTTCGCGCGTCAGCGGCTCGCGCCCGGTCCCGGCCCACGAGTCAAGGTAGTGATTGATGTTGATCGCCATCAGCGGGGCGCCGGCGGCGGGATCGGCCCCGGCGGCGCGGAGGATGGCATCGGCCCGTGCGTCGTCGCAGGACGGGGCATTGATCGCGGCGTCGGCGGTGACGACCAGCCGCGGATTCTTCACGCCGATCTCCAGCAGCAGATCGCGTGAATCGGCGTCCCGCACGGTGATGAAATCCATGACCTCCATGAGCTCGCGCAGCATGCGCCGGCCGGTCGGCGTCGTGACGGGGCCGGTGCCGACGTTGTAGCAGGCGAGCCGCCGGCCGCGCCGCTTGGCCGCGGGCAGCAGGAGCCGCAAGGTCGACAGGAAGTTGAAAAGAGGATTATAAAGGGCGCGGTCGAACAGGATCGCGTCGAAGATCAGCGAGATGTCCGCCCGGGAGACCGAACGCCAGGTCGGCAGACCGAGCATTTTGACGGACAGGTTCCACGGCAGCATCCCGACCGGCACGGCGCCGGCGGGGTAGTGATCGCGGATGTAGGACGGGCGGATGGTCGGGATCTCGAAGCGGAGCGTGCGACCGCAGGCGGCGTTGACGGATGCCTGAATGGCGGCCATCAGGGCGGCGTCGCCGGCGTTGCGGCCGGAGGACGAGCCCAGCAGGGTCACCGTACGGATCGCGCCGTTTGGGTCGATGGAATTCATGCGGCGGGATGCTATCGGCCCCGCGGAAAGAAGGCAATGGCAGAGGAAACGACCAACCGGACGGCGCTCCCGTGGCCCCGCATAGCCCTGATCCTGGCGAACGTTGCCATGACGGCGGCGATCTTCGGCTACCTGTTCAGCCACGTGAAGCCGGGCGAGGTGCTGGACCTGCTGCGCAACGTGGACCGCCGCGCGGTGGTCATGTTCGTCCTGCTTTCGCTCTCGGCGAGCCTCTTCCGCCTGTGGCGCTACCGCGTGCTGCTGCGCCTGTCGGGCTACGACGCGCCGCCTCTGCCGCTCTTCCTGATGACCCTGGTCCGCAACGCCCTCTCGGACCTCCTCCCGGCGCGGCTGGGAACCCTTGTCGATGTGTACTTCTTCACCACGCGCCTTGGCGTCCCGCTCGCCGCGGCGGCCTCGTGCTTCTCGATCACCTTCATCTTCGAGATCCTCGCGCTCGCCCCGCTGATCGCTCTCGCCGCATGGCGCGCGGGCGCGGCGGGGACGATGTCCGCCGGCGGCCTTCTGCTGGGCGGCCTCATCCTGCTGGCCGTGTGTGTCGTGATCGTCGCGCTGATGCCTTGGGGCTTCGGCTTCGCCGCGCGCCTCGCCGGACGGCTGATGCCGGCGCGCTGGAAGTTCCGGCAATGGGTCTGCGAGACGCTCGACGCCATCGGCGCCGAGGTTCGCCGCGTGCAGTCCGCGGGCCTCTACGGACGCATGCTGGCGCTGTCCATGATGCTCCGCATCGCCAAGTACGCCTCGCTCTATGTCTTCCTGTTCGCGATGCTGGCGCCGAGGGGCTATACGTGGGCGCAGCTCGACGCCCCCCGCGTGTTCCTCGGCCTGTGCGCCTCGGAACTGGCTGCGAGCCTCCCCATCTCGGGCATCGCGGGTTTCGGCGCCTACGAGGGAACGTGGGCGGCCGTGTTCCAGATGATCGGATTCCCGAAGGAGATCGCCCAGGTGACCAGCGTGGCCCATCATCTCTTCACGCAGGCCTACGGCTACGGCATCGCCGGCATGGCCCTCGTCGCCCTGCTTCTGCCGATCTGGCGCCGCATGCGCGCCGCGCCGGCCGCGACGCCCGTCCGCGACCGCCCGACCGTCTTCTATGCCAAGCTCGCGGCCGTGACGGCGGTCATCGTCGCCGTGGAACTCCTGCTGGCCGGCCGGCCTGCGTCGGCGCGCGCAGCGGCCGGGTCCGCCGCGGCGGACCGGCCCGGCGCGGGCGACACCGCCCGCCGCGCGGAGTTCGCCGCCGCATTCGAAGACGACATCATCTTCGACAGCTCGCGCTCCGGCTCCTTTGGCATCTGGCGCATGTCGGCCGACGGCACGAGGATCGTCCCGGTGGCCGACACGCCGGCGCCGGAGATCTACCCCGACGCATCGCCCGACGGACGCTGGATCGTCTACGCGCGGCCGGAGTCCATGTCGAAGCGCGCGAAGAGCGCCATCCGCATCTGCCGGCCCGACGGCTCGGACAACCGTGAACTCGCCGCCAACGGCACCTACCCCACGTTCAGCGCCGACAGCCGCACCGTGTACTTCGAACAGGAACGGCTCGGCATCATGGCCGTGCAGGTCGACGGCGGAGAGCCGCGGCGGGTCTACCCGGACGCGAAGGAGTACGGGAAGCACGAGATCGTCAAGCCGCGCATCTCGATCGACGGCACGCATGCGGCCTTCATCTCCAACCGGGGCGGCCTCGTCGGCTGGCAGATCTGGACGGCCGACCTGGCATCCGGAAAGGCCGTCCATGCCGGCGCCGGCTGCGAGCCCGGCTGGTTCCCCGACGGACGCCGGATCTTCCACATCCGCGAACGCGGCATGAAGGCCGGCACCGGCGTGGTCCTCCGCTCGCTGCCCGACGGCGACCCCGAAACGCTCCAAGACGGTGATTCTCCGCGCGGTCACGAGTACTTCCCCAGCCTGACCCCCGACGGCAAGTGGCTCTTCTGGAGCGCCTGCCCGGACGGCCGCCACGAGCACACCGACCCGGCCTCGAACTACCAGCTCTTCGCCCGGCGGATGCCCGACGGCAAGCCGGTGCGGCTGACCTTTGATGAATGGAGCAACCGGTGGGCCCGACGCCTGCCGGTCAGGAACGCGAAGTAGAACGGACAACGAAGGGGAGCAGACCATGACCATGAAGCGGCGGACGATCCTGACGGGCGCGCTGAGCGCCGTGGCGGCGGGTGCGGCAACGGCGGCGGGCGCGGCGGAGACCCAGCCGGCGGCCCGGCTGCGGCACGTGGTACTCTTCAAGTTCAAGGACGATGCCCCCGAGGCCGGCATCCGCGCGGTCGAAGCGGCGTTCCAAGCGCTGCCGTCGAAGATCGACGCCATCCGCGAGTTCGAATGGGGCAACAACAACAGCCCCGAGGGCCTCGCACAGGGCTACACGCACTGCTTCTTCGTCACCTTCGCCACGGCCGAGGCGCGCGACGCCTACCTGCCGCACCCGGCGCACAAGGCGTTCGTCGACGTGCTCAAGCCCGTTCTCGACAAGGTCCTCGTCGTCGACTACTGGGCGAAGCCTTGAACCCGGCCATCCGCGGGATCTGCGCGGTCGCGCTCACGCTGGCGGCCGCGCTTCCCGCGGCGTCGCGCGGCGCCGGCACGGCGGTGGCGAAGCCGAACATCCTGTTCATCTTCTCCGACGATCACTCGCTGCAGACGATCGGCGCGTACGACACGTGGCTCGCGCCCTTCTGCCGCGAGCACAAGGCGACGCCGAACATTGACCGCCTCGCCGACGAGGGGGCGCTGTTCCGGAACAGCTTCTGCGGAACATCGATCTGCTCGCCCAGCCGGGCGGCCATCCTGACCGGGCTTCACGGCCACGCCAACGGTGTGCCGAACCTCGGCATGACCGTGTGGCCCGGCACCTGGATGTTCCCGGCCGCGGTGCGCGAGGCCGGCTACCAGACCGCCGTTGTCGGCAAGTGGCACCTCGGCAACCTGCCCGAGGGGTTCGACCACTGGCGCGTCCTTCCGGGCCAGGGCTCCTACTGGAATCCCGACATGACCGGCCCCGACGGGCCCGAGAAGAACACCGGCTACGCGACCGACGTCATCACCGACAAGGCCCTCGCATGGATGAAGCAGCGGGATCCGAAGAAGCCGTTCCTTCTGATGGTCCATCACAAGGCGCCGCACCGCAACTGGACCCCGCCGCCTCGGCACTACGGCTGGCTCGCGGACGTGAAGATCCCGGAGCCCGCGACGCTGCTCGACGACTACGCGAACCGCGCGTCGCCCGCGCGCACGCAGAAGATGGAGATCGGCCGCGACATGACCCTCGTAAGCGATCTCAAAGTCATCGCCGCCGACAAGGGCGCCCGGGGCGTTCCGCCCGAGGCCGCCGCCGCGTGGGACGCCGCGTTCAAGGCGCGCAACGAGGCCTTCCTGAAGAACCCGCCAACGGGCGCGGACCTGACGCGCTGGAAGTACCAGGAGTACATGAAGGACTACCTGCGCTGCGTGAAGGCGGTGGACGAGAGCGTCGGGCGCTGCCTCGATGCGCTGAAGGCGGAGGGGCTGGACCGGAACACGGTCGTGATCTACTCGTCCGACCAGGGTTTCTTCATGGGCGAACACGGCTGGTTCGACAAGCGGTGGATCTACGAGGAATCGATCCACATGCCGTTCATCGTCCGCTGGCCCGGCGTCGTGAAGCCCGGCGGCCGGCCGGAGGCGATGATCCAGAACATCGACTACGCCGCCACGCTCGTGGAGATCGCCGGCGGGAAAGTGCCGGACGGGCTGCACGGACGGTCCTTCCTGCCCATCCTGCGCGGCGAAACGCCGTCCGACTGGCGCACGAGCGTCTACTACCGCTACTTCGATCCCGGCCACGGTGTCGCCGCGCACTACGGCGTCCGCACCGCACATCACACGCTCGTGCATTACCCGAAGACTGACGAGTGGGAGCTGTTCGACCTCGCGAAGGATCCGACGCAGGTGCGCAACATCGTCGGCGATCCCGCCGCGACAACGACCGTGGCGGATCTGAAGACGGAACTGGCGCGGCTGCGCACGCTCTACCGCGACGACGGCTCGATCCAGCCGCCGCCCGGAGCGGAGACCGGAAAGGCGAAGCGCGAGCGGACCGGAAAGAAGAAATGAGAAACTCCAAACTCCAAGGAAGTGGGAAGTTGAACGGAGAAGAAGGGAGGAAGGCCGGACGGCCCGTGGGCGGAAACCGCTCGATGAAACACGGGTACCTTTCGGGACGCCCCCTGATCCGCACCCGAAGCACCTCCGACTTGCCTCCTTTCCCCTTTGCACTTCCAACTTCCTTGGAGTTTGGAGTTTCCTTACTTTCCGGATCGATACCCCCGGCGCCCCGCGCCTTACGGTCGACGGCATCGTTCCGGCCGAGGCCATGACATCCTTCTCCCTTACCCGTCGCGAGTTCCTCGGCGCCGCCGCCGGCGGCGCGGCCGGGGTGTGGCTGTCCGGCTGCCGCACTGCTGGCGCGCCCGGCGGCGCGGGGCGCGACAGGGCGCCGTTCCGGGTGCTCTACGGCAACGACACGACGAACCTGACGTCGTGCGTGAGCCCGTACCACGCGAAGGGCGAGCCGTTCACGGAGGAGCGGCTGCGCGCGTCGGTCGACGAGGCCCGCGCGGCGGATGCGCACCTGCTCCAGCCCGGGCTCGGCTGGATCCCGTGGTGGAAATCCGACGTTGTCCCCGCCGCCGAACACTACCGCTGGCTCGAGCGCGAGCACCGCGTGAAGCCCGACTCGTTCGGCGAGTACATGCTCGCCGGCGGCGACCTCGTCGCGGCCTTCACCGCCCACTGCCGGAAGGTCGGCGTCGCGCCGTTCGTGTCCTACCGGCTCAATGACGGCCACCACGTCCGCGGCCTCGCCAACGCCCTCGCGCGCGGTCGCGCCGACCGCGGCATGTCGCGGTTCTACTGGGAGAACTACGCGCGCTACCGCCTCGGGCCCGACGCGGCCGACTGGGGCCAGAGCGTCTTCAACTGGGCGATCCCTGAGGTTCGCGAGCACAAGTTCGCGCTCATCCGCGAGCTCTGCGAACGCCACGACATCGAGGGCCTCGAACTCGACTTCCTGCGCCATCCGCCGTTCTTCCGGCCCGACGAGACGCCCGCCACGCAACGGCAGGCGATCATGACGGAGTTCGTCCGGCGCGTGCGCGAGGCGCTCGGCCGCACCGCGCGCGGCGGGCGGCGGCGCTGGCTGTGCGTGCGCGTGCCGGCGCTGATCGAGGCCCACGAGGCGTCCGGCATCGACCTTGCTGCCTTCGTCGCCGCCGGCGTGGACATGGTCAACCTATCGTCGAGCTACTTCACGTGCCAGGCGACCGACCTGCCCGCGGTGCGGCGACTCGTGCCCGACGCGACGGTCTACCTCGAGATGACCCACACGCCGATGACCGGCCGGCCGCTTTCCGGCAGCGGCACGCAGGTCTACCAGCGCACGACCAATGCGCAGTTCTTCACGACCGCGCACCTCGCCTACCAGCAGGGCGCCGACGGCGTCAGCCTCTTCAACTTCGTCTACACCCGCGACCACGCCCACCCCGGCCTCGGTCCCTTCTGCGAGCCGCCGTTCCACGTGCTGCCGCACCTGTCCGACCGCGAATGGCTTGCGCGACAGCCGCAGTGGTACTTCCTCGCGGCGATCCGGGAGAAGTCGAAGCAGCCCGAGCGGAGGCTGCAGGCAACGCTCGAACCCGGCGTGCCGCGCACGTTCCTCCTCGCCGCCGCGCCGACCGCCCACCAGCGCCGCGACGGCCTGCTGCGGCTTCGGACGGAGAAGCCCGTGAAGGGCGCATCATGGCAGGCAACGCTCAACGGCGTCCCCCTTGCCCCCGCACCCTTCGTTCTCAAACCGATCGACCATCCCTACGAGGGCTATCTGGGCACCGAGGCCGACCACGCCTGCTTCGCCTGTCCCCGCCCCGCCGTCCGGGTCGGCGAGAACCGCGTCACCCTCACCCTCTCCGCCCCCGCCCCCGCGATGCTGATCTGGCTCGACCTCACCCTCCCGTGAGGCGCTTCATCTCTGTCCCTTCCCCGGACGTCGACCCGTCCTGGTAGCCGCGGGCCGCGGCGCCACAGCAATCGCCAATCGCAGCCGCTTCGCCCAGCGCCCACGCGCGCCACGTCGTAGCCGTGGCGCTACCGGGGAGGGACAGAGAAGCTGTCGCCAGTAAATCCCAACGATTCTTGATCGTTCCAACCATTGGAAGCGGAGTTGGTTATGTAATCCAATCCTTGGAAGCGATACCGCAAGGGCGATGGCGAAACCGGATGCGCGAAGACTCGACATCTGCTTCTCTGTCCCCGCATTGACACCTTCCGTCGCAAGGGGCCGGAGATGGCCGCGCCCCTACCCTGAACCGCCCGCGCCGCGGTGCTTCCGTCGTGACTTCGGGGCTTGAATTGGCTATTGGCGATTGGCTGTTGGCCATGCGGGCGGGGCCCGCGACGGAGTGAAACCATGATCGCCGCCGAACTGGTCGCCACGGGCACGGAACTTCTCATCGGACGCACGGTCAACACGCACACGCAGCGGCTCGGGCGCGCGCTGGCACCGTTGGGGATCGTGCTGGAACGAGAGACGACGCTGCGCGACGACCGCGCCGCCATCGCCACTGCCGTTCGCGCGGCGGTGGGGCGCGCGCAGATCGTGTTTGTCACCGGCGGCCTCGGGCCGACCTGCGATGATCTGACCCGCGAGGCGCTGGCCGACGCGCTGGGCCGGAAGATCGTGCACGATGCGACGGCGCTGGCGCGCATCCGTGCACGCAGCAGCCGGCTGGGGCAGGCCATGACGGACTCGCGTGCACGTCAGGCGGACATCCTCGAGGGCGCCGCCGCCCTCTCCAACTCCGTCGGCGCCGCGCCGGGCCAGCGGATCGACCTGGGTAGCCACCGCGTCCTGTTCGTGCTCCCCGGCCCGCCGCGCGAATTCGAGGCGATCCTCGGCGAGCACGTGCTTCCGTGGCTGCGGGCGAATCTCGCTTCCTCCCCCGTGCCGGAGCGAATCCTGATGGTCTGCGGGCTCGGCGAATCCGACGTCATCGAGCGCCTCAAGGCCGCCCGCTTCGATCCGGCCCCGCTCGACCTGGCCTACTGCGCGGGCCCGGGGCAGCTTGAGATCCGGCTGACCGGCGCGCCGGGCGCCGAGGCAGCGGTCGCGACAGCCGCGGGGCGCGTGAAGGAGGCGCTCGGCGACAACGTGTACGCGGAGGACCGCGAGGATCTCGTCGCCGTCGTCGGCCGGCGCCTGCATGCGCGGGGGGCGACGGTGGCGACGGCGGAGTCCTGCACCGGCGGCCTCGTGGCCCAGCTCATCACGTCGGTGCCCGGCAGTTCCGCATGGTATCGCGGCTCGGTCGTCGCCTACGCCAACGACGTGAAGACGTCGCTGCTCGGCGTTCCGGCGGACCTTCTCGCGGCGCACGGCGCGGTCAGCGAGCCGGTCGCCCGCGCGATGGCTGAGACTGCGCGACGGGCGCTCGGCACGGACTTTGCGATCTCGACCACCGGCGTTGCCGGGCCCGACGGCGCGACGCCGGAGAAGCCCGTCGGCCTCGTCTGGTGGGCGCTGGCCGGGGCCGACGGAACCTCCGCCCACACGCGGAGGTTCCCGGGCGATCGCGATCTCATCCGCCGCTGGACCGCCCAGTACGCCCTCGACCTCCTCCGCCGCCGCCTCGACGGCATGGCTTGAGATGCCTCTGAGATTGGCCCGGACAGTCATCCGACGCGCCCTCTTCCGCTGAGGACATTTCCACTGAGCTTTGGCCGCTCCAACGGCGGGGTTGCATGCGGCCGCGAAAACAGGCAGAAAGGCGCGCATGAATCCCTGCGCCGCCGCGCTGTCTCTGGCCGCCATCCTCGCCGTCACCCTGTCCGCCGTCTCCGGCGACTGGCCGCAGTGGCGCGGACCGTTCCACAACGGCACGTCCGACGAGATCGGGCTGCCCGCGGACTGGAGCGCCACGCAGGGCGTCGCATGGGCCGCGTCGCTGCCGGGCACCAGCGCGTCGACGCCGGCCATCGCCGGCGGCATGGTCTTTGCCTCCTCCGCCACCACCAACGGGGACCTCGTCCTGTACGGCCTCGACGCGAAGGACGGCGCGCAGCGCTGGGTGCGGAAGCTCGGCGACGGTGACTTCACGATCGGCCGCAACAACCTTGCCTCGCCCTCCCCCGTAACCGACGGCCGCCGCGTGTTCGTGCTCTACGGCAGCGGCGATCTGGCCGCGCTGGACGCCTCGGGCCGCACGCTGTGGGCACGCAATCTCGCGAAGGAATCCGGCAGGTTCGCGCACATGTGGATCTACGGATCGAGCCCCCTTCTGCTCGGCGGAAAGCTCTACGTGCAGGTGCTGCAACGCAACCCGCCGACCTACAAGCATGCCGTCGACGATCATCCGGAACGCCAGTCCTACCTGCTGTGCATCGATCCCGACACCGGCCGCGACCTGTGGCGGCATGTCCGCACGACGCCCGCCGTGGAGGAGTCGATGGAGTCCTACGCGACGCCGGTCCCCCACGCCGGACCCGGCGGCGCGGAGATCCTGATCGTCGGCGCGGACTGCGTGACCGCGCACGATCCCGGCACCGGCGCGGAGATCTGGCGCTGCTTCGGCCTGAACCCGAAGGCCCAGCGGTTCAACCGCATCGTGCCCTCCGTGGCCGCGCTCGACGGCATGGTCTTCGCCTGCTGCCCGAAGAAGGGCCCCGTGCTGGGCATCCGCGCCGGCGGCCGCGGCGACGTCACCGCGACGCACACCGCTTGGAGCACCGAAACCGTCACGGCGGACGTCTGCACGCCGCTGCCGTACAAGGGGCGGCTCTACATCGTCGACGGCGACAAGAAGGAGATCGGCTGCCTCGATCCGGCGACCGGCGTGGAAAAGTGGCATGCGAAGCTCCCGGTGACGAGCATCCTGCGCGCGTCGCCGACCGGTGCCGACAACCGCATCTACTGCCTCAGCGAGAACGGCGAGGTTGTCGTGCTCGCCGCGGGCGACGAGTTCAAGGTTCTCTGCACCGTCGCGCTGGGCGATGCTCCGTGCCGCGCCTCGATCGCCGTCGCCGGCGGCCGCCTGTTCATCCGCACCGCGTCGAAGCTCCTCTGCATCGGCGAGAAGTAGGGCCTGGATTTCGTGCTTCCGCCCGGGCGGCGCTTTGGTAGGCTGGCGCGCCGGAACCCGATGAAAGGAACACAGCCATGGACAACACCGAACGCCGCCTGACCCGACGCGACACCTTCCGCATGCTGGGCGCCGCCGCGGCGGCCGCCACCCTCACCCCGATCGCTGCGCCGGCTCAGGAGCCGCTCAAGCTCAAGGGGCGCATCAAGCAGTGCTGCACGCGCGGCATGCTCCGCAAGACGCCGATCGAGGAGGCCTGCAAGACCCTCAAGGAACTCGGGCTTCACGGCTTCGATCTCGTGGGCCAGGAGGACTGGCCCGCACTGAAGGAGCACGGACTGGTCGCCTCGATGGTCGCCGGCGCGGGCTCGATCAAGAAGGGCCTCAACGACACGAGCATGCACGCGGCCTATCTGGAGGACTTCAAGAAGAACATCGCCGCCGCGGCGAAGTTCGGCTGGAAGCGCGTCATCACGATGGCCGGGGACCGCGCGGGCATCAGTGACGCGGATGGGATGGCCAACTGCGTGCCGGTGCTCAAGGAGGCCGTGAAGATCGCCGCGGACCACGACGTGACGATCTGCATGGAGCTGCTCAACAGCAAGGTCAACCACGCCGGCTACATGTGCGACAAGTCGGCCTGGGGCGTCGAGCTCTGCAAGCGCGTCGAGTCGCCGCGGTTCAAACTCCTTTACGACATCTACCACATGCAGATCATGGAGGGGGACATCATCCGCACGATCACGGACAACATCCAATTCTTCGGCCACTTCCACACCGCCGGCAACCCGGGGCGCAAGGATCTTGACGAGGAGCAGGAGCTGTACTACCCGCCGATCATGCAGGCGATCGCCAAACTGACGGCGGAAGGCAAGTACGACGGCTATGTCGCCCACGAGTTCAGCCCGAAAAACGGCCTTGAGTCGATCCGGAAGGCCGTCCTGCTTTGCGACGTCTGATCCGCGTCACGGCGCCTTCGGCGGCGGTGTCCATGGCTTGAGGAACTCGGCCCCGACGGACTTATAGCCCTGCGCCTGCCACCATTGGGCCCAGGCTTCCTTGTCGCCTAGGAAGTCCTGTCCGGTCTTCCGTGACATCGCCGCGCGCGCCCACATGCGCGTGTTCTGGTTGCCGTGGTCGACCAGGCTGATGAGGAGCGGCACGGCGTCGTCCGACTCCTGCCGCGCCAGCGCCGCGACCGCCATCCATTTCGGACGGCAGTCGTAGTCCGCGTCCGTCCGGTGGTAGCCCGCGACCTTCATAAGCCCCGGCACGAGGTGCGGGTCCCTGATCGCTCCCGACTCCGCCAGCGCGGCGCACAGATGGCGGCCGTACTCGGCTTCCGCAAAGAGACGCGCGAGGTACTCGACCCTCTTCCCGCGGTCCGCGGCGGGCCTGGCGGCGAACGCGTCCTCGGCCAGCCACATGCCGCTTCGCCCGAAGGTCTGCGCCGTGTGCAGGATGTACTCCTTCACCTCGGGAGACGCCTTTGCGTAATGCGCGTCAACCTCCGCCTGCGCCTTCGCCACGAGGTCGACAGCGGCGGCCGGCGCGGACACCGCGGCCACGGGGCCGGGCGCGGTGCGGCAGCCGGCCGCCATGAGCGCCAGTCCCGCCGCGACAGTCAGGAATCCGATTCGTGCATTCATCCGGTCATCCATCCTTCCCGTTCTGCAAACCGCCCCGACGCGATTCCGTTCAACCTAAGAAGAGCAGTTGGACAGGATAACAGGATGTTCAGGATTGCGGCGGAGT
>CAYRFK010000096.1:0-17410 GCA_964423465.1 uncultured Verrucomicrobiota bacterium
AACGATTCACCTTCCGGGCCGCCTTTGCCCGGGTTCCAATTGAATCGTTCCGGCTGAGTTCCGCGGATCGGCGTCACGCCACCGCCGGTTGGCCTCGGCGACGAGGCGCAGCATGTAGGCGCGCGGATTGGCGAATGTCGCGCTCCATTCCTTCTGGTTCGCCAGATCGAAGACCCACACCGCGGCGAGATCGACGCCGGTCCGCTCCATCGCATCGATCAGGGCCTCGAACTTTGCGCGCACCTCCGCGTCGTCGCCCTTGGACGGGAGCCCGAACTCGCCGATCCAGACGGGGCGCTTCATCGCGCGGGCCTGGGCGACGATGGGGCCGAGGTAGTCGGCGTGGTTCGTCGCCCACGCGGCCAGTTCCTTCGTCACGTCGTGCGTCGCGTAGACATGCAGGCTGTGCGTGTCGAGCGGCTCGGGATTGTCGCGGCGGATGATCTCCAGCGTCTGCTCGCGCGTGTCCGGCTTCCAACTCGTTTCGGCCGTGTTATGCCAGGACGATGCCCGCGGATGCGAATGGCCGGCGAAGACCGGACGCTCCGGATCGTGGCGGCGCACCTCCTTGGCAAACTCGGCGAGCATGACGACCATGTCCTTCGCCCGGATATCGTCGCGCTCCGTCCCGCCCTTCTTGCGGAACTGCGCAGCGTTAGGCAGATCGGCGGCAAGGTTGGGCTCGTTGCCGAGCTCCCAGCCCCAGATCGCGGACGAGGCGCGATAGCGGGTGACGACATCCTCGATAAACCGCCGCATCTTCCGGTGCGTTTCGCTGTCCGGATTGCCCCACTGATCGCGCGGCTCGCCCGCAAGATCGGGGAACTCCTTGAAGCTCCAGAACATCGACGGGATGAGCCCGACGCGGTTCGTCTCGGCGCAGCGCACGACGGCGTCGAGGGCGCCTAGGTACGCCGCCGGATCGTCGAAGTACCGCTTCAGATCCTTCGTGCCGTAGCCCAGCGAGAAACGGGCGAACGGAATGCCATTTTCGCCCAAGGCCTTCAGCCCATCGAGACTGGTCGTGTTCGAGGGCGCGTTGAGCACGCGGATGAAGAGGTCAAAGTAGTTGACCCCGACTCCGCGATACGGCCGCCCGTCGCGCACGAACCGGCCGTCCTCGACCTTCAGCGGAGCAGGCACTCTTGCTTGTCCCTTGCCCCCGGGTCCTTGCCGGATGATCTCCTTCAACCGCTTCTCCATCGCCGCCGCACGGTCGGGGTGGGCAGGGATGACGTTCGTCTGCTGCCGCAGATCGTCGCACAGGTTGTAGAGCTGGGCGGACGGAGCGTCGGGGCACGGACGGCCGTCGGGGGTGATGTCGCTGTTAGCCTGGCCCATCTTCGGCCACGGCAAGCCCCACGGTTTGCCCTCGGGGACCTGGACGGTCATGCCGCACGAGCCCTGCTTCGGAAGATAGAGCCATTCGTCCTGCCGCAGCGCCGTGCCGCCGGTACCGAGGAAGATCGTCTCGCGGCGCGTCGCCGGTGCGCCGACGGGATCGAGGAACGCGGCCAGGTCGCTCGCGCCGTCGGGCGAGGCGCCGGCGGGCATCGCGATGCCCGCAGCCTCGGCGAACGTGGCCATGAGGTCGATATGCGTGAACAGCGCCTTGCGCTCGCTGCCGGCGGGGATGCGGCCGGGCCAGCGGGCGAGCAGCGGAACGCGGTGCCCGCCCTCCCACGCGTCGGTCTTCTGCCCGAGCAGCGATGCGTTGGTGCGGTGACCGGCCTCGACCGCCTCGCGCGTGACGACGGCGCCGTTGTCGCTGGTGAACACCACGAGCGTGTCCTTCGCAAGGCCGGCCTTCTCCAGCGCGTCGAGAACGAGACCGGTGCAGTGGTCGAGCTGCTGGATGTAGTCGCCGTACAGTCCGACGCCGCTCGTGCCGCGGAACTCCGGCGCCGGGTTGATCGGCACGTGGGGCGCGGCGAAGGCGACGTAGAGGAAGAACGGCGCGTCCTTCGGCTGCCGCGCAAGGAACTCCGCGGCCTTCTCCGCCATGAGGAAGTCGATGCGGTCGTCCGGCCGCGCCGCCTGCGCCTTCGTGCCGCCGCTCATCACGCCGTGCGGCCCCCGGGTCTTGTCGATGCGGATCGGGTCGGCCGGATCGGCGCCGACGATGCGATGCCCGTCGACATAGACCAGCGGCGGTTCGTTATGCGTCTTCGGCGTGCCGAAGAACGAGTCGAAGCCGACCTCCATCGGCCCCGGCCGCAGCTCGGCGTTCCAGTCCGGATCGCCCTCGCGTCCGAACCCATTGTGCCACTTGCCGAGCGCCGCGGTGCGGTAGCCGGCGGACTTGAGCAGCGCGGGCAGCGTCACCTGGCCCTCGTGAAAGTAGAGCGAGTAGTCGTTCTTCCGCTTCGCGTGACAGAGGTGCGTGCCGCTGAGGATGGAATAGCGCGACGGATTGCAGACCGCGCCGGTCGAATGCGCATCGGTGAAGCGCACGCCCTCGGCGGCGAGCCGGTCGATGCGCGGAGTCTTGATCTTCGTCGCGCCGTAGCATCCGGTGTCGCCCCACCCCAGATCGTCGGCGAGCAGGAAGAGGATGTTCGGAGGCCGGGCGGGTGCGGCGACGGCCAACAGGAGCAGGGCGGCGGACAGGATGCGATGGATCATCGGATCGCCCCCGATTCGGGATGGGTGGATGAACGGGATGGTTGAAGGGCGGGAGGGGTGACGCCGGCCTCGTTCACGGCCGGCGGTTCCGCACGGGACCGGGAACCCGCATCGCCGGGCCGGCGGGTGCCGCGGCCGCGTTCGGATCCTCGAAGTGGAAGGTGACCTTCCGTGACGACAGCGTCTTGGACAGGGCATACATGAATCCGAATCCGTTGGCGGGAATCGTGCCGCCGTACTGCCAGAATTGGAAGGTGTCACTCTTGGAGTCGACCTTCCCGCGCACGATGTACCCGTCCCAGAGGCCGCGGACGACCCATTCCGGACACGGCTCGGGCTTGCCCGGCTCCTCGGCGAAACCAAGCGTCTTCGTGGTCTTCGGGTCGGGCATCATCTCGATCACCTTGCCGGCGCAGACAGCCTCGACGTCGATATTTGTGTCGACCGAGCCGGTCTTCAGGCCGGGAAGGTTCGAGAAATAGGCCGAGGGACGCAGCGTCGTGATGTTCCCCGAGGCCGTCGGACGGAACTTCACGTCCACCGAGATCGAGGCGGGGCCGAAGACGAACTCGACCGATCCCTTCGCGTCCTTCTCGATACCGAAGCCGAACTTCACGGGCTCCTTCGGCTGGAGGGCGGGCATCGCGGACTCCGGCTCCATGATGCCGGGCTCGTCCTTGAAGACATATCCGCCCTTGACGTCGCGGCCCCAGAACGTCGCATTGAAGAGCCGGAAGGCGGGGCCCGCGGGCTTGCCATCCTTCTTGAGGGTGACGGTGAGGTAGCCGTTCGGCGCGAGCCAGGCATCGTAGACATCGTTCGTGAAGACGACGCTCTTCCGCTTCGCCACACCGTCGGCAAACGCGGGCAGCGCATTCGTAGGCTCCTTGGCACCCGGCCGCGCCGGCGCGGCCGACGACGTGCCGGGCATGGCCACCACCGCCACCGCGACGACTGCTCCGACGATCCATCCGCTTCTTGACGACGTATTCATGGTGCCTCCGCTATTCGGGCCATCATAGGCAACCGGCGTGCGGCGGTCCATCGGCGAAATCGGCACATCCCTTGCCCCGCTCTTGACCAGCCCCCCGCCTGTCGCCATGCTGATGCCGCCTATGCACGAGTTCGACATCGAGTCCTGGGAGAGGCGGATTGGGCGCTTCCATCTCCAGCAGCGCCTCACGATCCAAGTGCAGCACGCAGCGGACGCCCTCGGCCCCGGCCTGACATGGGTGCACATCGAGAACATGCTGCGCCTGCACGCGTTCATCCGCTTCGGACTCCGGTGCGCGGGGCTCTACCGGCGCGGCCAGCGCAATGCCTGCGCGATCGAGGTCCGCGAGAACGAGGTCGTGCTCGACCGGCTGCCGGCGGCCTTCGACGGCTTCACCCTGCTGCACCTGAGCGACCTCCACGCCGATCTGAGCCCGGCAATCACCGACGCCATCGCGGAGCGCGCGGCATCCTGCCGGGCCGATATCTGCGTCATGACCGGCGACTACCGCTCGCTGACCCACGGCCCATGGGAGCCGGCCGCGGAGGCGACCGCCCGCGTGATCGCCGGCCTTCGCATGCCGGTGTATGGCGTCCTCGGCAACCACGACTTCATCGAGATGGCCCCCGCACTCGAAGCGGCGGGCGCGACGATGCTGGTGAACGAGCATGCGGCGATCGAGCGGGGCAGCGAGCGGATCTGGATCGTCGGCGTGGACGATCCTCACATCTACGAGTCGGCAAATATCGAACGGGGCGCGGAAGGCACCGACGGCAACGGGGTTCGCATCCTGCTCTGCCACTCGCCCGAGCCCTACCGGAAGGCGGCCTTCGGCGGGCTGGACCTCATGCTGTGCGGCCACACCCACGGCGGACAGTTCTGCCTGCCGGGCGGGTTCGCCCCGATCTGCAACGCGCGCGCGCCGCGGCGGATGTCGCGCGGCGCCTGGCGGTTCCGCGACCTGCAAGGCTACACGTCCGTCGGGTGCGGCTGCTCCGGCGTCGACGCCCGCTACAACTGCCCGCCCGAGATCGTCCTGCACCGGCTCCGCCGGCCTACCTGACGGCCGGCGGGCCTATCGGTACACCTCACGACGGTGGCCGATGCGGATCACGAGCACCACCAGGTCTCGGTCACGGATCGAATACAGGATCCGCCAGTCGCCGACACGCACACGCCATTGATCGCCCATTCCGGACAACTTGACGGCCCCTTGATGCCGCGGATCGGCTTCCAACCTGCGCAAGGCATGCACCATCCGATCGAACAGATCCCCGGACATGCCATCCAAGGTCTTCTGCACCGAGGCCAGCAGCCGCACCGTCCATTTCATGACGGGGTCTTGCGATTCCGCAGGTACTCATCGAAGGGGATGGCCGCCGCCGGATTCCTCTCGTACTCCCGCAGGGCCTTCTTCGCCGCGCGGACGTCCGCCTCGTCCTCCATGCGCTCCAAGGCCTCCAAGTCCTCCACCGGAACCAACGCGGCCACGGTCTTGCCCCGGCGCGAGATCCGGATCCTCTCCCCGCGATACGCGACCCGGTTCAGGGAGTCGGCCAGCGAACTGCGCGCCTGCACGATGGTGAGCGTTGTCATGACATGTCCCTTCTGTACATAAGGTACAAACCCGAGTGCCTCCCGTCAACCGGCCGGATGGTGCCCGCAACCACCCTCCACGACGGCGGCCCCGGTCAGGACCGCTGCACGGTCTCGATCATGGCCAGCACATTCTCCACCGGCGTGCCGGCCTGGACGTTGTGGCACGAGCAGCAGATGAAGCCCTCGCGGCCGGCCCCGAGCGTCTCCAGACACCGGCGCGTCTCGGCGCGGACGTCGTCGGGCGAGCCGAACGGAAGCACGCTCTGGTTGTCGACCGCGCCGTGGAAGATCACCTCGCGACCGAACTCCGCCTTGAGCTCCGCCAGGTCCATGCCGGGGCACGCGTGCTGGATCGGGTTGAGGACATCGATGCCGCAGTCGACGATCGGCCGCAGGAGCTGCCGCGCGGCGCCGTCGGTGTGGTAGAAGACGCGCAGGCCGTGGGCGTGGACGAGATCGCACCAGCGCCGCATGCGAGGCTGCAGGTGGCGCGCCCACATCTCCGGGCTCATGATCAGGTTGGTCTGGCCGGCGATGTCGTCGCTGATGAAGACGAGATCGAGCGAGCCCTTCACGCGGCCCAAGAAGCGCTTCATCATCTCCGTCTGGATCGCCTCGATGCGGTCCAGGACGGCGTCCACGTAGTCCGGGTCGAGGGCGAGGTCCATCATGGACTGCTCGAGCCCGCGCATCTGGCAGTAGATCTCGAAGAACGAGACCCACGGGCCGATGACCGCGAACTCACGGGCCGCCTCGCGAGCCTTCGCGACCGCACCGTCATAGTCGAAGCGGTCGACGGACGGCCACCACGCGTAGTCGTCCAGTGACGCGGCCGTGTCGAACACGGCCAGCGGCGCCTCGCCGAACTCGGCGTAGTGCGCGGCGCCCGCCTCGACATCCTTGAGCGGCACGCCCCACATCGTGCGGCTGCCGCCGCTCTCGGCCCCCGCGCCGGACTGCGCGCCCGCGCGCTCGCCGACGTCGGTGCGGTAGTCCATGAAGACCCAGACGATCTTGTCGAGCTTCAGGGCGCGGTAGAGGTCGAGGTCGGTCGTCACGCCACAGTGCTCCCGCAGCGCCGCGCCGATCTCCGGGGTATGCCAGAGGTCGACGGGAAGCCGGTCGACCGGCCGGCGGTCCAGCGTCGCAAGAATCCGTTCTCTCGGCGTCATGCTCATCTGCGGGTCTCCGGCGCACGGGCGCCTGTCGCGGCATCATAGAAAAGGTAGCCGCCGCGGTCCATGCGCGAAATCGGCGCGGATAACCCTTCCCGTTCTTCCTCCGCGGCCTCTGCGCCTCCGTGTTCATCCTCCCCCGTCACCGGACGGCCTTGCGGCTGGCACCCCGCCGGTGCACGATGGCGCCTATGATGAATGCGAACTGGATGCGATGGGCCGTGTGCGCCGGGGCGGTCGGGACGGCGGGCGCGATGGGCGCAGAGGCGAAGGGCGATGCCGCTGCGGCGGTTCCGCCACCCGACCGGATCCTCGCGACGCTGCGGCAGGACCGTCCGTTCCTCCTCCTCCCCGGAACGCAGGGCGTCGCGCGGCTCCGCGAAAGGATCCAGACCGACCCGCGGTGCAAGGGCTGGTACGACGCGCTGAAGAAGGAGGCGGCGAAGGACCTGGCGAGCGCGCCCTCGAAGTACGAGATCCCGGACGGCAAGCGCCTGCTGTCCGTCAGCCGCCGGGTGAAGTCGCGAATCGAACTCCATGGGCTCGTCTTCCTCGTTGACGGCGACCCCCGCCACGCCGACCGCATCTGGAAGGAACTGGACGCCGCGGCAGCGTTCAAGGACTGGAACCCGTCGCACTTCCTCGACACCGCCGAGATGACCTACGGCTTCGCGCTGGGCTACGACTGGCTCCACGCCCGGTGGCGCCCGGAGCAGTTGCAGCGCCTGCGCACGGCCATCGTCGAACTCGGCCTGAAGCCCGGACTGCGCGTGTACGACAAGGGCGGCGGATGGGCGGGCGGATGGAACAACTGGAACCAGGTGTGCAACGGCGGCATGACGCTCGGCGCGCTGGCGGTGGCCGACGTGGAGGCCGAGACCGCCGGACGCGTCGTCCACGCGGCCGCCCGCAGCGTGCCCATCGCGATGAAGCACTTCGCGCCCGACGGCGGCGGCGTGGAGGGCGTGACCTATTGGAAGTACGGCTCGCGGTACAACGTCCTGATGCTCGACGCCCTGTCGTCGGCCCTCGGTACGGATTTCGGCCTGCGCCACGTGGACGGCTTCCCGCAGAGCGGAACCTATCCGATGTACATGTCCGGCGCAGGCGGCCTCACCTTCAACTTCGCGGACTGCGGCACGACCGGCGCCTCGGACGCGCAACTGCTGTGGATGGGCCGCGCCTACGGCCGTCCCGAATACACCCGGTTCCGCCTCCGCGCGATCGGGGCCGACGCTGCCAACGCAGGCGTGACAGACCTTCTCTGGTACGCGCCCGAGATCGCCGGCGCGAAGGCGGAGCCCCTGCCTCTGGGGCGCCATTTCCGCGGTGCCGAATGCGCAAGCCTGCGCAGCGCGTGGGACGCCCCCGACGCCCTCGTGCTCGCCATCCAGGCCGGCGACAATCTCAACCCCGGGGGCCACCGGCACCTCGATCTGGGCAGCTTCATCCTGGAGGCGCTGGGAGAGCGGTGGATCGTGGACTGCGGGTCGGAGCACGAGACCTACATGACCCACCGGCATCACAACCCGCGTGCCGCCTACTATCGCATCCGCGCCGAGGGCCACAACACGCTCGTCCTCAATCCCGGCAGTGGGCCGGACCAGGCCATGAAGGCCGTCGCGCCGATCACTGCGTTTGAGGCCACCGCGGCGGGCGGGCGGGCCGTGGTCGACCTGTCCGCCGCCTATGCACCGCAAGCGCAACGCGCGATCCGGACCTTCGCTGTCGACGGGCCGCGGATCACCGTGACCGACGAGATCCGCGCCGGGCAGCCCGTCGAGCTGTGGTGGTTTGCGCACACGCCGGCGAAGCTGGACCTCGCGAAAGACGGTCGCTCGGCCACGATGCAGATCGGCGGACGCAGGATGCTCGCCCGTCTGGTCGAACCGGCCGGCGCCGTGTTCGAGATCCGCGACGCACGCCCTCTCCCCACCTCGCCGAACCCGGAGAAGCAGGCGGGCAACGCGAAGCTCCGAAAGCTGGCCATCCACCTCTCAGAGGTCGTCGGAACACGCCTGACGGTCGCGTTCGAGCCGGAGGGCGGCCGATAGTCATCTCATCCGGAACGATTCACCCCCCGTGACCGTCCTTGCCCGGGTTCCAACTGAACGTAGATTCGGCAATTCAGACAGGCAGGACAGGATAACAGAACCAAAAGGATGGAGTTGCGACAGGCCCTCGCTGCACTCACCTGATGAAGTCCATGGTTTCTGTAATAGACTCCACCGCAATTCTGTACATCCTGTTATCCTGTCCAACTGCTTTTCTTGGGCCGAATCGTTCCGGCTCAGGTTGTGCCCCGGCCCGGGGCCGGCTACCGGCCCCCGAACTCGACCTCGTACCACAGCGTGCGGTGCGGCGGGCCGAGCACGAGACGTCCGTCGCCGCCGGCTTCGATCACGGCGCCTGTGCGCCGTCCGCGATCGTCGAGCGGATACAGGCGCACCGCGCCGGCGGCAGGCGCAAACGAGATCGTCGCGGCGACCGGCTCCACGAGGCTCGGCGCGGTGCCCCACTTCGTGCCGACGCTGGTGCGCTCCTTGTCCTTCCAGACCATGCCGGTGTTCTCCGCGTACGCGGTGGCCGTCAGCAGCGCACGCCTCGGCGAGCGGTCGAACGCCTCGCCCTCAAGCAGCGACAGCGCCAGGGTGCACCAGCCCATGCGCGTCGCCTCCACCGTCACACGCACGCCGTGGCCGAGATCGAGGGTCGTCCCGTCAATATGCCCGACGACTGCCTTGGCCCGCGGCGCCTTCACCGCGAACACACCACGGTCCTTCCCCGGTAACCGCCAGGCGATCTCGCCGGTGTCGGCCAGCCATTCGGTCCGGGCCGCGGTCGGCGGGGACGGCGGCGGGGCATCGGCCGGTCCACGCAGGTCCAGTGCGACGCGATGCAGGAACGCGGCGCCAACGTCGACGCCCATGCGATCGAGATTGAGCACGCTCCACGCATGCCCCTGCCGTGCGATCAGGTCGATCTCGCGTTCCGGCGGCAGGGCCGCCGTGACGAGTTCGCGGGCGGCGGCGACGTCGCCGCGCCGGAACAGCAGCGCGGCGGCGGGCAGGTTGGCCATGATCGTCGGATGCTGGCCGATATCGAAGTAGCCGGGGATCCGCCCGGCCTTCGTGTTCTTCTCGTCGTGCGACCACGTATAGTAGAAGAGCGCATCCCAATCCTGGAGCGCGGCCACGGCGGCGAGCATCAACGGCCCCTCGCCCGCGTGCGGGTTGGGCGCGGGATGGTTGTATTCGCTGACCATGTGCGGTTTCCCGGCGACCCGCTGCCAGGCAAGGCGCGAGAGCGTCGCGCCGTCCGGATGGTCGGCCATCGACCAGGGCTTCACGGTCCAGTCCTCCGGGTCCCACTGCCGCCGGGGCCACTGCGGGTGCTGCCAGTAGGCGTGGGTGTCGACCAGATCGAATGCGCCCATGAGGTTCGGCGTCGAGGTCGCGACGATGCTTCCGACGACCGGCACCTTCACGCCGATCTCGTCCACGACGCACCGCCGCATCGCCTCCCAGTGGGCCCGCTCAGTCTCCCACAGGAATCGGATCCAGTCGGCCCGCTCCCCGGTGGCCATCGGGCGCGACGCACCGGCCTTGGGCCAGCGGACCGAGCGGGACTCGAGCGTCTCGTCGCCCGCAAGCCCCATGCGGCCGCCGGGCTTCAGTGAGAGGTCCGCGAACCGGAACGTGGCCCCGCCCTGCCCCAGTTCGGTGAAGCCGAAGCGGGCGTTGTCGTCGTCGCCATCCGCAACAATCGTGAAGTCGAAGGTCTTCCACTCCGGTCCGACCTCGAACCGCGCCGACCAGCCGAGTTCCTTCCATGGATCGTGCGCCTGCATGATGGTGGCCTGGATCGTCCGCTTCGCGTCGGCCGCGGCGCGGAACCGGACCGTGTACAAGCCGCCCTTCTTCACCGCGAGCCGGGTCTGGTTGAACTGCACCGACCACGGGTTCGATCCGACGGCCTCGATGCGCAGCATGGCCGCGCCGTCCGCCGGTGCGACCGTGGCGCGCGAACCGTTGTGCTGCTCGAGTGCCCACTCCTTCATGCCATCTGCAAAGCCCGCATTGCGCAGCATCTCCGCACCCGGCGCCTCGTTTCGCGCGCCCCACGCGGCGGCCAGCGCCTTGGTGTCCGTGTGCCGCTTTGCCAGCCATGCGTTCCACTGCCGCTGCAGGTCGCCGGCGAAGGGCTCGGGCAGATCGTCGAAGTCGCGCGACATCCACGTGTGGATCAGGCCGTTCTCGTTGTTGATCTCGACCATCGCAAGCGCCGGGTCGTGCACGACGGCGAGTTTCGTGTAGGGGTTGACGTGGCCCAGCAACCGCCGGGCATAGGCCTTCTGCGCCTCAAGGTGCGGCGCGTGGAAGAAGCCGACGGCGTGGGCGGCCTTCCAGTCCAGCTTGTTGATTGCCGGATCAACGCCATCCCCCACGCCGAAGCGGCGGCCGACGAGCAGGTTCACGTTCCAGTAGACGCCCTGGTCCTTCAGCCGCGCCATGAAGTAGTCGAGCCGGTCCTGCACATCGGGGCTCCAGTTCGTCCAGCTGCCCGATGCGTAATTGACGAGCTTCTGCTCGCCCCACGTCGAGTCGAGGAAGTGAAAGCGCACGCCGTTGAGACCGAACTTGGCCATGCGACCCGCCACGCCCTCGGCGGTGGCGTGGTCGGGGAAGCATGCGCCCGCCGTGAGATTGGCGCCGAAGAGCCGCAGCCGGCGATCGCCCGCGACGAGGTGCCCGTCGCGGACGCGCACCGGGGCGATCGATCCCGCCCCCTGCCCCAGCACGGGCCGCAGGTCCACCGGCCCCGCCGCCCCGTCATCCCACGGCGGAGCGAACGGAACCAGGTCCGCCGCCCCCGCGATCCCCGCCGTCCATGCCAGGCCCACCGCCGCGATCCATTGCTTCATGCGTCCTCCGAAGGTGAAGGCTGCATTGTGCGGCGAAGCGGACGGCGGGCCAAGCCCGAAGCGGACTACGCCTCGTCGATGCGCTGGAGCTTCCAGTGATCGCACAGGGCCGCCACGTGGGGCGAGAGGTCGCCGTAGAACGTCACGCGGTGCCAGCCGGGACGCCATTCCTCGGTCAACTTCTCGAGACTGCCCTTGACCTGTGCCTCGATCTTCGTGCGGCACGCCAGGTCGCTGTCGTTGTTGCCGATGGTCTTCGCCTGGTGGACCAGCACCTGCTTCGTCGCGGGATTGATCTCGAGCGTCGTCGTCAGATGGCCCGCCGGCAGCAGGGACTGCACGCATGCGCCCTTGCGGTCCTCGGAGTGCGACCGGATCAGGTACGGGCTCGCCGCGCCGCCGGGGCCGAACGGCTTGGTCATCGCGACGCAATGCGCGTAGACGATCGCGTTCTTCGCCGTGTCGATGACGGGATCCGAAATGTAGCCCGGACGGCCCGTCATGACGCCCATGACGGCCATCGTCAGTGCCGACATCGCGTCCGCCTCGCAACCACCCACCATGCCATCGTCGTTAAGCTGGCTGAACCCGAGGCAGGGATAGGCCTTCAGGTGGCCGCCGTAGAAGCCGCCGAGGCAGTTCACGCTGATGCCGCGCGCGCCGTACTTGTCGAGCAGGGCCTTCATCGCCACGTACATCGTGCCCGCACCTTCGAGATCCGCTCGCGTCGGTTCGACGACCTGCTTCGCCCTGCCGGCCCAGTGGTCGGCAAACGCTTGGGCTGCGCCCGGGGCGGCCGCGGCGCAGGCTGCGGACATCTCCTGGAACGACACCGCGATCAACTCGACGCCGGTCACCCCGGTCGCGGCCTTGCAGAACGCATCGCCCGCCTTGCGCCCGCCGACGATGAGGAGCTTGGTCTTCTTCAGTTCCGCCAGCACCTTGCCGAGGTCCGGTTCCGGGACCTTGTCGGGGGCGCAGGTCCAGTCGGCCACCGCGGGCGTGGCTCCGCGCCGGGCCGCGCGGAACGCAGCGACGATCTCGGACGGGCTCTTCCCGTCCCCGAGCATCGCGAAGTGCCGCGCCGACGCCGCGATATCCTCGTCGCGCGAAGAGCTGACCCAGTCAACCGGCCGGCCCGCCCCCATGAACTGGGGCATGCGCGTCAGGAACAGGCCGGATCCGCCGAAGAGGTTGTCCACAACCAGCGTCGGCTTCCCCGTGCCGCACAGCTTGACCACGTCGTTGCGCCACCCGAGGCCCTGGAGACAGATCATGTAGCCGCCGACCTCGGCGTCGCCCTTGAGGACCTCGTCCGCCTCCTTAGGGTCATCCATGAGCCGCGCCTGGACGAACTCGACGCCGGGACAGCCCTTCGCGAGCACGTCGAGGATCCGGTTGCGCCGCGCGTCGAAGTCGTAACCGATGTTCGGCCAGATCGGGTGGTCGTTCTTCGTCTCGCAGAACACCAACCGGACCTTCGCCTTCGCCGACGGGGCCTCCGCCCGCACACCGCGCACGCCGGCCAGCATCCCACCCGCCGCACAGCCCGCACAGGCCGCGCACCGGGAGATGAACTGACGGCGGGAACAACCGGGACCGATCCGCGCTCCACTCATCGCATCCTCCTGCCGGCTCCTCGCCGGCTTCCGCATCTCACGCCATTCCGCCGAATCACAAGGCTTCCAAGGTTCGGAGGTTCACAGGCCCATAGGTTCCAAGGTTCGAAGGTCCCGACTTCCGGGTTCGATGTTCGGTGTTCGATGTTCGGTGTTGGCTGTTGGCTGTTGTCCTACTTCTTCTTCCCGCCCTTCTTTCCGCCGCCCTTCCCTCCGCCTTCGCCGCCTTCTCTTCCTCCGCCGCGCGGCGCGTCGGGCGCCTCGGTCGCGGGCAGGCGGGCGGCGAGTTGCTTCTTCACGTCGGCGTGCTTCGGGTCACCGGCCAGGTTGGTCCACTCGTAGGGATCGTTGCGGTGATCGTACAGTTCCTCGGATCCGTCCTTGTAGCGGATGTAGCGCCAGTCGCGGTCGCGAACGCCGTGGTTGCCGCGGCCGTGCGTGCAGATGCTGACGGAACTCCACGGGGCCACGGGGTTCTCGAGCAGCGGCCGCAGCGACGGTCCCTCGACATGCTTCGGAACCGGCATGCCGATGAGATCGACGATCGTCGGGTAGATGCTCATGTAGTCCACCGGCGCCTCGCAACGCGCGCCCGGCTTCGTCACGCCGGGAGCCACGATCAGGAACGGGGGCCGCGTGGCCTCCTCCCACAGGGCGAACTTGCGCCAGTGTTCCTTCTCGCCGAGCTGCCAGCCGTGGTCGGACCACAGCACGATGATCAGGTCCTTCGCGCGCGGCGAGCGGTCGACCGCCTCGACGAGCCGTCCGATCTGCCCGTCGACGAACGCGATGGTCGCCAGGTAGGCCTGGACGGCCTGCTTCCACTGCCCGGCCTTCACGACGGCCGCGTGGTCGCCTTCGGGCTTGGCCATCGCGCGCCCCGCCGCGGGGATGTCGTCGAGATCGTTGGTCTTCACGACGGGCAGTTGGATCGACTCCAGCGGGAACCGGTCGAAGTACTTCTGCGGGGCGTACCACGGCAGGTGCGGCTTCACGAAGCCGACCGCGAGGAAAAGGGGCTTGTCGTGTTTCTTCTGGAGTTCCTCCGAGGCCCATGTGACCAGACTGTGGTCGCCCATGTCCTCATCTTTCGCATCAACAGGACCCCAGTCGAAATGGTCCCGGTTCAGGCCGCTGGCCGACTTCACCGGCGGGTGCGGGTCGCCGCCGCGGCTGAAGTAGTGATCCCAGTCCGCCTGCTCTTCGCCGGGAAGGCCACCGCCGCCGTGGTAGATCTTGCCGCCGCCGAGGACAGCGTAGCCCTCGCGCTTGAGAAAACGGTTCAGCGTGAGCACGTCCTTGAGCGGCTTCCCGTAGGGTTGCTCGTTGAGGTAGACGCCGGTCGTGAAGGGCCGCAGACCGCTCATCAGGGCGGCGCGCGACGGGTTGCATGCGGGCGCCGCGCACTGGGCATTGGCGAAGAGCGTCCCCCGCGCGGCGAGTTTGTCGAGATTCGGCGTCGCAGCCTGCGGATGCCCGCCGAGGCAGCCGGTCCAGTCGTTGAGGTCGTCGATCGCAATGAAGAGCACGTCCGGCTTCGACGCCCCCCACGCCCCGCCCGCCACCAGACACGACACCGCAATCCCCGCAATCGCTTTCCGCATCATGGCATCCTCCGCTTGGCTGTCGGCCGATACTGCGCCCCATGCCGGCGAATATCCACCCGGATTCGATTGCACGCTCCGCGCGTTCCTTCCTCGCTCCGCCTTGTCGTTCACCTTGTCGCCCTGCGCAGAGTCATGAGTGGCCGGTGCCGAGTGTCGCGTCGGCAGGCCCATTGCGGGTGGCTGCAGTACGACGACCTGCGGCGTCTGAGCCCCCCGCGACCGTCCTGGCGCGCCACGTCATAGCCGTGGCGCCACCCGCTGCGACCCCTTGCGGGGCCATTGGCCAGGGTGCAGTCGTGTGGTATAGTGCCCGCGTCGGTCGTGGCGCGGACGTCGCGCCGGTAACCCGACGAGGAGAGGGAATCATGACGAAGATCCTGATGATGGCGGTTGCAGCAGCTGGTCTGTCCATGTCGGTTGGTTGCGCGAAGCAGGAGCAGGCCCCGGCCCCCGCGCCCGCGGCTCCCGCGGAGGCGGCTCCGGCCGCGCCCGCACCGGCAGCTCCCGCGGCCCCCGCGCCTGCGGCCCCTGCGGCGCAGTAATCGACGCGTTGATCGAGGGAACCCCGGCCCCGCGGCCGGGGTTCTTTCGTTTCCGGAGCCTTGCGCGGTCGCACGGCACGGTGTAGGAAGTCCGCATGAATCCGAGAGTGCTGTGTCTGGCGGGGCTGCTGGCGGCGGGGACGGCGGCATCTGGATCCATCCATACCTGCAAGGGGACCAACGATCTCAGCCGGATCGCCGTGACGGTCGTCTACTTTCTGCCGCGCGACCGGCCGCCGGTGCCGGACTGGCGCGACCGGATCGACTTCGCCATGCGGCGCGTCGCCGCGTTTCATGAGCGCGAGTTCTCGGGACTCTCCGTGCTTGATGTCCGCATGCCCGGCGAACCGCTGGTCTCGGAACTGACCGCGGACAAGGTCCGCGAGGGCGACGCCACCGCGATGTTCGAGCGGATGGCCGCCGAGGCGCGGACCCGGGCCGGCTGGCCGGGACACCGCGACGGGGCGTTCCCGGTCCTGCTGATGTTCTCCGACCAGAACCACCGCGAACTCGACGACTTCACGCGGACCCGCATCGAGGACGGCGCAGCGGTGCACGAGGGCCACATCGGGCCGGACGGCCGCCACCATCCGGGCGCGAAGTCCGGCGGCTCGCGCGCGCGCATGGACCGGTCGTCGGGCGGCGGCATTGCGCTCGTCACCGCGGACGGCTGGCGCGTTCCCTACGAGGGTTCGGATTGCGTCGCCTACCACGAGGGCCTCGGCCACACGCTCGGCCTGCCCCACCCCGAACCGGCGAACCGCTCGGTCATGAGCACCGCGCAGTACCACATGCCGATCCACCGGTCCTGGATCGACGCGGACCAGAAACAGAAGATGGGATGGGCTCCGCCGGTTCCACCGCCGCCCTCGAACACGCTCTTCGGCGCCTTCCATGCCAGCCACGAACCCGCCACGCCGCTTGCGGGCGATCCGGTCCGCCTCGACCTGTCGTGGCCCGAGGGCGCGCGCGTCGCCTCCATCGCGACCGCCATCCAGACCGACTTGTTCGGCCCGTGGCATGAGACGGCCTTTCGTCCGCCCGAGGGCACCCCGCCGGCCTTCGTCTCTCTCGGCGCCTTCTCGTCGGCCACGCCCGTATCCTGGCGGGTGCGCGTCGAACTGGCGGACGGCCGGCGCGAGGAGTTGTGGGGCTACTTCCAGGTCGCCGATCCCGCGTCGCGGGCCTTCGGGTACGACTACAAGTTCGAGCCGGCCGGCAAGCGCATCTGGCGGACGTCGGGGCCGGACCTGTGGACCGAACTCGACCCGGCGGGCCGCCTCAAGGTCTTCCGGATCACGGTCCGCGGCGCGGAGGTCGACGGCCGCCGCGGAACCGTCGCCGCCGAACTGCCCGGAAAGCACCTGGAGGTGTTCATCCCGGACCGCGGCACCCCGGCCCCGCACCTTCTGTTCCGCCTCGCCGGCGAGAAGGACTGGAAGGCCCTCGGCGAGATCCACGACAGCCCGCGCTGAGGCGCGGGAAGCACCAATCAGGATTTCGTGCTTCCGCCGAGGAGTTCTCTCGCGTTCCCGCTCAGGATGCGCCGCTCGAGATCCTCCGGCAGTCCGAGGGCGCGAAGCCGCGCGATCTCGCCCGCCTGGTCCGCCCAGGGCGAGTCCGTGCCGAAGAGGATCCGGTCGGCCGGGTGTGCGGTGAACAGGCGCCGGACGCGGTCGGCGGGGAGGTAGGCGAGGGTGAACGACGTGTCGAGGTAGACGGGGCGTCCGATCAGATGCCGCTCGACCTCGTCCCAGTCCTCCCACCCGCCGAAATGTGCCACGACCAGCTTCAGCGCGGGGAATGTGTCGATGACGCGCCGCGTGCGGACCGGATCGGCGATGCGGGTGTGCGGATAGGCAATGTCGAACCCGCCGTGGCAGACAACGAGCAGGCCCGACCCCTGCGCGGCCTCGTAGACCGGGAACAGGCGCGGCTCGTCGATCTCGAACGCCTGGTAGTACGGGTGCAGCTTGATCCCCTTGAGCCCGGCCGCGGCGACGCGACGCACGCGCGCGGCGGCCTCGGGGTCCGCGGGATGGACGGACGGAAGCATGACCAACCGCTCCGACTCGTTCGCGCACGACCACTCGAGGATCCGGTCGAACTGCGCCGGCTTCGTGGCGATGGAGCAGACGACCGACGTGGCGATGCCCGCGCGGTTCATCGACGCGAGCAGCCCCGCCAGCGTGCCGTCCGACGCCGGCACCACGTTCCCCTCCTTCGCCAGCTCCGGAACCGCCCGCGCGGCGATCGCGTCCGGGAAGGCGTGCGCGTGCATGTCGACGATCCAAGGCTCGTTCATGGATGCGGTCTCCGCGGCGC
>CAYRFK010000097.1:0-17296 GCA_964423465.1 uncultured Verrucomicrobiota bacterium
TTGGTTTCTGTCCGTTCGGCGTTCGATGTTCGGTGTTCGATGTTCGGTGTTCCCATGACCCCCATCATCCTCTGCGAGTCCGTCTGCGTCGCCTACGGGCGGCAGGAGGTGCTGCACGCGGTCGACCTGGCGATCCCGCGCGGAATCGTGCTGCCGTTCGTCGGGCCGAACGGCGCGGGCAAGACGACGCTGTTGCGAGCGATCCTGGGCCTGCTGCCGCTGCGGCACGGCCGCATTGTGACGCCATTCGACCGTGCACCGCCCGGCTATGTGCCGCAACAGCGGGTCATCGATCCATTCTACCCCGTCGCCGCGAGGCAGATCGTCGAGATGGGGCTGTTCCCATCCAACGGGTGGTGGCGCAGGCCGGACCGCGCGCAGCGGGGGCGCGTGGACGCCATCCTCGAGCGCCTCGGGCTCGCGGCGCACCAGCGCAAGACCTTTGCGGAACTCTCGGGCGGCATGCGGCAGAAGGTGCTGCTCGCCCGGGCACTGGCGACGGATGCCGAGGTGTTCATCATGGACGAGCCCACCTCGGAGCTGGACGAGCGGTCCGAAGCCGAGGTGCTCGGCGAGTTCCGGCGCCTGAGCCGCGAGGAGGGCCGCACGGTGCTTCTGGCCTACCATGGACTGGGCCATGCGGCCGGGCTGTCCGACCGCATCTGCCGCGTCGCCCACGGCCGCGCCGAGATCGTCGATGTCGCCACGGCCCGGGCCGACGCGGCCGCGGAATCCGTGCGGGCGGAAGGAGGCGCGCCGTGATCGACGCCTTGTCCGAACTGGTCCGCTCGTTCCCCCACCCGGTCCTTGCCGGCTTGCTGACCGCGGCGGTCTGCGCGGCGCTGGGGGTCTTCGTGATCCTCAAGCGCGTGGTCTTCATCGGCATCGCCCTTTCCGAGACCGCGGCCTGCGGCATCGCCGTGGCGTGGTTGCTGCACTGGCCGCCGATGGCCGGCGCGATGGCGGCGACGCTGGCGGCGGTGCTGCTGCTGGCGGGGCCGTTTGAATCGCGGCGGATCCCGCGCGACGCGATGCTCGGCATCGTCTTCGTTGCCGCCTCCAGTCTCGCCCTGCTGCTGGTCTCCGGCAGCGGATTCGGGTTGCAAGAGATCCGCGCCCTGCTCTACGGCGACCTGATCCTCGCGGGCCGGGCCGACACGATCCTGCTGGCCGCCGTGCTCCTCCCCAGTGCCGCGGCGCTGGCGGTCTTCGGACGGCCGATTCTCTATTCGTTCCTGGACCGCGACGCGGCGGCGGTCCTTCGCGTGCGACCCGCCCTGTGGGATGCCCTCTTCTTCCTGCTGCTCGGCGCCGTCGAGGCCGCGGCGTCGAAGACCGCAGGCACACTGCTCGTCTTCTGCCACCTCGTGGTCCCCTCCTCCATGGCCCTCCTGCTGAGCCGCCGGCTCGCCGTCGTACTGGCCATCGCAGTGGGCTCCGCGGTATTTTCCACGCTCGCGGGCCTGACCGTATCCTACCGCCACGACCTCCCCACGAACCAGACCATCTGCGCGGTCTCAGTTGCCCTGCTCATCATCGCCGCCCTCGGCCGCAGCCTCTTCATCCTCGCCACAGGTCACAGGCACCGCCGGTAACGCGGCGGAAGGTTTCGGTTGCAGCCGGCCCGGCTTGAGGTAGGATGCCGCGGTCATGTACGGCAAACGAATCCATCGGTGGGCGGCGGTCATGGTCCTCGCGATCATGGCCTTCCTCGCGCTCGAAGGCCTCGGCGTGTTCGAGGGCGGGCACGACGATTGCGCGGATACGCACGGGCACGATGCGTGCGTATGCGTGTGCACCTGCCATGCCTTCGCCATGCCGGCGGCCGACATTGAGATCGCACCTCCGACCGCTGTTGCCGTCTTCATCGCCGCTCCCCCGATGACCGCGGGCGTTCTCGTCCCGACGGACATCTTCCGGCCTCCCCTCGCCTGACCGGCCCCGTATTGGGCGCGGCGAGGCGGACAGCGTTTCCTGACGGAACCCGGTTCTCCCTCCCGCGTGCATCCTGTCGCCGTCCGCCTGTCCCGGAGTTGGACCATGTCACGCTACGTATCCTGTATGCTTCTCGCCGCCGTCTGCGCAACCGCCCGACCCTCCCCCGCCACCGAGGCGACGTTGATGGGGCTGGAGGACATACACCGGCGCATCGCCGCCGCCCACCCCCGCATCGCGGCCGCCGAGGCCGCCGCCCGGGCCGCCGCCGATCGCGCACGCATCGCGGGGCGACCCGCGGACCCCGAACTGGAATTCGAGGCGGAGTCCTTCGGCGGCTCCGGCGGGGTTTCCGGCTTCGATGCCGCCGAGACCGCGATCCGCCTCACCCAACCGCTCCGCCCGACGGGCGCGCGGGACGCCGAGGCTGACGGCGCGCGGCAGGATGCAAACGCCGCGATGGCCGCGGCGGAGATCGTGCGCCGCGAGGCCCGACGCGACGCGCATGTCGCTTTCCACGCGCTGGCGTCGAGGCAGGATCTTCTGGCCCTTGCCGAGGCCCGCCTGGACCGCGCCCGCAGGCTTCATTCGATAGCCCGCGACCGTGCGTCGTCCGGTGCCGCCTCGCCGCTGGAAGCGCTCCGCGCCGAGGCGGACGCCGGACTGGCCGAGGCGGCGGTCCTGCGCGCGACCGGCGAACGCGAGCGCGCCGCAGGCGAACTGGCGGCCCTCTGGGGCGGCACGGAGGACGTCCGCGTCGCATCCGGCCCCGCGGCGGCCCTGCCCGAACCGCCTGAATCCAAGGATCTCCGCGACGCCCTGGCCCGCCATCCGGTGCTCGCGCAGGCCGCGGCAGGGCGTGCGCGCGCAGCAGCCGCCCATCGTGCAGCCCGCGCCGCGCGCTGGGGCGACTACGGCGTGATGGGCGGCGTTCAGCGATTCGAGGAAACGGGCGACACCGGGTTCACGGCAGGTCTTTCCGTCGTCCTGCCTCTCTGGAGCCGTCCCGGCGCAACCGCCGGAGCCGCCGCCCTCGACCTGGAGGCAGCCCGGCAGGAGGAGGCCGCGTCGGTCCTGGACGGCCAGTCCGCGGCGGCCGCCGCGCTCTCGACCTACGCGCGGGCCCGGCAGGCCGTGCTCGTGCTGGAACAGAAATCTCTCCCGGCGGCACGGCGCATGGGCGAGGGCATGATCGAAGGCTATCGCGCCGGGAAGTTCGGTCTTGCCGCGGTCCTCGAGGCGCAGACCGCCGCCGCCGACATCGAGGTCGAGGCGGTCGAGGCGCGCGAAGAGGCACTGAAGGCCCTGGCGGATCTGGAGTACTGGAGTCCCGTCGGACACGAGCCCAACGATCGCAACTGATCCATACCGATTTCGAGAAAGGCAGACCCATCATGAGTACGACATCGAACCCAACAGCACGAACCACGGATCGCATCGAGCCCACGCATGGCTTCGGATTCAGCGCTTCCTGCCATTCATTCGTTTCATCCGCGGGATCCGTGGTGCGCCCATTGCGGATCGCCGTGACGCTGGTCGCACTGGCGCTGGCGGCCCGCGCGGGGGCGGAAGAGAAGCCCGATGACCACGCGGGTCACGACCATGCGTCGCACACGCCCGAGCGCGATCCGACCCCGGCGGAGATCGAGGCGACGCAGTGCGAGCACAAGGTGCCGATCGCGCAATGCGCGGAATGCCGCTATGAGGCGGGGGTCGCCGCCCTCGATCCGGCGGTCGGAACGAACCTCGTCGGTGAGGCCGTCGCAACGCCGGGCGCGATCCCGGAGCGGCGGGAGTTCACGGGCGAGATCCGGGAGGACCCGACCCGCATCGCACCGTTGCTGGTCCCCGCCGCGGGACGAATCGTCCATGCGGCCCGCATCCAGGGCGACCGGGTTCGCGCGGGCGACGTGATCCTCACCGTCCGCTCCCCCGCCTGCGCCGAGGCCGCCGCCGCATGGCTCGAGGCATCCGCCCGTCGCGTCGCCGCCGACCGGAAGCTGGCGCGGGAGCGCGAGCTGCGCGCCAAGGAAATCGGCGCCGCGGCGGATCTCGAGGATGCGGAGTTGGCGGCCGGGGCCGCCGTGGCCGCAATGGAGGCGGCCCGCGGACGGCTCGCGCTCTTCGGCGTCGCGCCGGACGATCCCGCCGCGCGCACCGCGGCCGCCGCGGGACAGTTCGACGTTCGCGCGCCGCGCGACGGTGTGCTGACCGATCTCGCCGCATCGCCCGGCCTGTTCGTAGGCGACCAGGCCGCCGTCGGACGCGTCTGCGACCACACCGAACTGTGGGCCATCGCCCACCTGCAGGCCGGGGATATCGCACCCATCGACGAAGCGCTCCGCGAGCACGGCCCGCTCGCGGCCGGCGTCCGAGTCGCCGGGCTCGGCGACCGCGCGTTCCCGGGCCGGCTCGACTGGACCGGCGGCGATATGATCGAGGCCACGCGCACGGTCGAGGCGCGCGTCCGCCTCGACGCTGCCGGAGGCGTGCTGCGGCCCGGCATGTTCGCCCGCATCACGGTGGAGATGCCGACGCACGGCGAGACGCCGCTCGTCCCGGCGGAGGCGGTGCTCGAGGACGGCGGCCGCACCTTCGTGTTCGAGAAGTGGACCGCCCCATACTGGCTACGCCGCCATGTCGTGACGGGGCGCTCCGGCGGCGGGCAGGTCGAGATCCTTGAGGGTCTCACGAACGGCGCGACCGTCGCCGCTCGCGGGAGCTTCGTGCTGAAGAGCGACGTCCTTCGCGAGAAGATGGGCGCCGGCTGCGCCGACTGAGGAGAAACGGATGCACACCCCGATCGCCTTCTTCCTGCGGCACCGCTGGTTCGTGGTGCTCGCCATCCTTGCGCTCTGCGCCGGCGGCCTGTTCGCATGGTTCAGGCTGCCGATCGACGCCTTTCCCGACGTGACGAATGTGCAGGTCATGGTGCTCACCGAGGCGCCGGGCCAGACGCCGGTCGACGTCGAGCAGCAGGTGACGTTCCCGCTCGAACTCTCCTTGCAGGGCCTGCCGCGCGTCACGCAGGTGCGGTCGCTCTCCAAGGCGGGCCTGTCGCAGGTCATCGTCGTGTTCGAGGACGGCACCGACATCTACTTCGCCCGCCAGCTTGTCTTCGAGCGCCTGCAGGCCGCTCGCGACGACCTCCCGGAATGGGCCGAACCGGAGATGGGGCCGGTGAGCACGGGGCTGGGCGAGGTGTTCCAATGGACCCTCGAAAGCCCGACGCGGTCGCTCATGGACCTTCGCACGCTGCAGGACTGGGTCGTCGCGCCGCAACTTCGCGCGCTGCCCGGAGTCACGGAGGTGAACACGTTCGGCGGATTCCTGAAGCAATACCAGATCCTCGTCGACCCCGACCTGCTGCGGCAGTACGGCGTGACATTGTGCGAGGTCGAGGAGGCCGTGGAGCGGAACAACGCCAACGCGGGCGGGGGCTATCTCGTCAGAGGCTGGGAGCAGTCCTACGTCCGTTCCGCAGGCCAGGCGACGGGAACCAACGACCTCGAGACGATCGTGCTCAAGGCCGTCGACGGCGTGCCCGTGCGTCTCGGCCAGGTCGCGAGCGTGGGGATCGGCCACGCCGCGCGCCAGGGCGCGGTGACGCGCGACGGGCACGGCGAGGCGGTCGCGGGGATGGCGATCGCACTCAAGGGCGCCAATGCGCGCACGGTCGTCGACCGCATCCGGGCCGCCCTTCCCGCGGTGGCGGCGAGCCTGCCGGACGACGTCCGGCTCAACGTCTTCTACGACCGCATCACGCTGATCCGCGCGTGCATCCGCACCGTCGGCGACGCCTTGCTGCAGGGCGGCGCGCTGGTCATCGTCATCCTGTTCCTGCTTCTCGGCAACGCCCGCGCGGCACTGATCACGGCCGTGGCGCTGCCGGTCTCGGCGCTGATCACGTTCCTGGCGATGGGCGCCGCGGGCATGGCGGCGAACCTGATGAGCCTCGGTGGCCTTGCGATCGCCGTCGGCATGCTCGGCGACGCATCGATCGTCGTCACGGAGAACGTCGCGCGCCACATGGCGGAGCGGCGCGGGGACGGCTTCGACCCCATGGCGGTGACATCCGGCGCCGTCGCCGAGGTCGCCCGACCGATCCTCTTCGCGGGGCTCACCGTGATCGTCGTCTTCCTGCCGATCCTGACGCTCCAGGGCATGGAGGGCCGGATGTTCCGGCCGCTGGCGGCGACGGTCTGCATCGCGCTCGCGGCCTCGCTTCTGGCCGCATTCACACTCATTCCCGCGCTATCCTCCAGCTTCCTGCGCCCGCAGGCCACCGCACGCGAACCGCGGGTGACCGGCTGGCTCAAGAGGATCTACCGGCCCGCCCTCGACAGCGCCCTGCGCCGGCCGCGCGTCACGCTGGCCGCCTCGGGGCTGCTCTTCGTCGCGGCGGCCGTGCTGGCGCCGCGGGTCGGCACGGAGTTTCTGCCGCCGCTCGACGAGGGCGCCATCGCCATCAATGTCGTACGGCTGCCGACCGCCTCGCTGGATGGATCCGTCGAAGTCGGATCGCTGGTCGAGCGGCGGTTCCTGGAGGCATTCCCAGAGATCGAGTCGATCGTGACCAAGACCGGGCGCGCGGAGATCTCCGAGGACCCGATGGGGCCGGAGCAGAGCGACGTCGTCATCGCGCTCAAGCCGCCGCGCACGTGGACCCCCGGCCGCACCAAGGCCAGCCTCATCGCGGCCATGCAGGAGGAGCTTGCGCGGATTCCGGGCATCCGTCCGTCCTTCAGCCAGCCGATCGCGCTCCGGGTCAACGAACTGATCTCCGGCATCAAGAGCGATGTCGCCGTGAAACTCTTCGGTCCCGACCTGGAGGTGCTGCACGAGACGGCCAACCGCGTCGCTGCCTCGATGCGGGAGGTCCCGGGTGCGGTGGACGTCAAGGTCGAGCAGGTCTCGGGCTTCGGACAGATCGAGATCGTCCCGGACCGGGCGGAACTTGCGCGGCGCGGCCTCAACGCCGGCGATGTGAACGACCTGGTCGAGACGGCGCTGGGCGGACGCACCGTCACCCGGATCGCGGAGGGCCAGCGGCGGTTCGACGCGGTCGTCCGCTTCGCCGCGGACCGGCGCGGGGACGCGGCCGCGCTGCGGCGGCTGCCGCTCCCGTCGCCCGACGGATCGGTGGTGCCGCTCGGCGAGGTCGCGAGCATTATGGAAACCGAGGCGCCGGCGCAGATCGGGCGCGAGGACGGCATGCGGCGCGTCGTCGTGGAATGCAACGTCCGCGGCCGCGATTCCGGCGGGTTCGCCGCCGAGGTCGAACGCACCATCGCGCCGGTCGTCGGCGGCCTTCCCGACGGCTACTGGTCCCGCCTGGGCGGCCAGTTCGAGAACCAGCGCGCGGCCATGCGGCGGCTTTCGATCGTGGTCCCGGTCGCGCTCGGACTCATCTTCATCATGCTGTGCGCGGCCCTCGGCACCGTGCGGCACGCGATGCTGGTGCTCGCGGTGCTTCCGTTTGCGCTGGTCGGCGGCGTACTGACGCTCGTGGCCACGGACATCGATCTGAGCGTCCCCGCGGCCATCGGATTCATCGCCCTCTTCGGCATCGCGGTCGGCAACGGCGTGGTCCTGGTGACGTTCATGAACCAGCTTCGCGCCGCCGGGGTGCCGCTGGCCGACGCTGTCCGGCAGGCCTGCGACCTCCGGTTCCGCCCGCTGCTGATGACCGCTCTGACCACCCTGCTCGGCCTGGTGCCCCTGGTTCTGGCGACCGGCGCCGGGGCCGAGGTTCAGCGTCCGCTGGCCGCCGTGGTCATCGGAGGCCTGGCCACGTCGACCCTCCTCACGCTGGTCGTCCTGCCCGTCCTCTACCTGGCCGTCGAGGGCCGGGCGGAGGCCCGGCGGGCCTCGGGACCGGCCTGACCCCCGCCGCACGGCGCGGCCTCGCGGAGACCGTCGGCCTGCAGGACCAGCGTTCGGCTGTCGATGCGGTCGAGGAAGGCGCGGTCCTGCGAGACGATCAGCATGGCGCACGGCAGGCGGTGCACGAGGCCGACCATGAGTTCGACGGCCTCGTCGTCGAGCCCCGCGGTCGGCTCGTCGAGCAACATCGCGTCGGGCTTCATCGACAGGATGGAGGCGAACGCGATGCGCTTCTTCTCGCCGACCGACAGGTGATGCGTTACGCGGTCCTCGAAGGCCGCCATGCCGACGAGGCCGAGGGCCTCCCGCGCGCGGACCAGCGCCTCCGCAGGGAGCAGACCGAGGTTGAGGGGTCCGAAGGCCACATCCTCGACCACGGTCGGGCAGAAGAGCTGGTCCTCGGAATCCTGGAACAGCAGCGCGGCGCGGCGGCGGACGGCGACGAAGTCCTCCTCACTCCGGCAGACGCGGCCGAAGGCTTCGACCTCGCCCGACCGGGGCCGCAGAAGCCCCACCAGCAGGTGCAGCAGCGTCGTCTTGCCCGCGCCGTTCTTTCCGCAGAGAACGACCCGCTCGCCGGCCCGGAGGCTCATGGATGCGCCTGAAAACACGGGATGGTCCGGCGAGTAGCCGAACGTCACGTCGCGGAGGGCAAGCAGCGGACCGTCATTCACGCAAGGGCCATCCATGTCCAGCCGCCGGCGGCACACAGCGCGGCGCCGAGGAACGCCCAGTCGGCCGGGCGCATCGCAAACGTCGCCAGCGCCCGGAACCGTCCGTCGAACCCGCGGCACTTCATCGCGGCGAGCACCCGCTCGGCGCGGTCCAGGCTGCGGACCAGCAGCAGCCCCACCAGATACCCGAACGTCCGCAGCGTGTGAAGGTTGAACTTCGGCCGGAAGGCGCGCGCCCGCATGGCCCCGCGAAGACGCTCGTACTCGCCGTGGATCACGTCCGTGTAGCGGATGGCGAACAGGAAGAGGTGGACGAGCTTGTCCGGCAGGCCGAGATGCCAGAGCGCGTAGCCGAGTTCCGCCGGGGGCACCGTCGCGATCAGCGCGGTGAAAAGAAGGACGATCGCATTGGCCTTGAGCGAAATGACCAGCGCCAGGGCCAGCCCCTCCTCCGTCAGGGCCAGTCCCGCGACGGCGCCCGCCGGCGTTCCCGGCGTCGACCATGGCAGGACGAACCACAGGAAGAGGACGAAGATGTTCAGGCGGCCCAGCCGCCGAAGCAGGGCGGCCTCCGGGAGCCGCGCCGCCGCCGCCAGTCCGAGGCCGGCCAGCAGCGCGATCGCGGGGGCCGAAGGACCGTCGCAGAGCGCCACCGGCACCGAAAGCAGCGCTGCGGCCGCCACGCGCACCCGCGGATCGAGCCGGTGGACGGGCGATACGCCCCCTAGGAAGCCGAGGCAGCTCACGCCAGCACCTCCCCCGCCCGAGGGTCGAGGGCCGCGGGGCGGACCTTGTGGAGCAGCAGCACGCTGAAGCCGGTGACGAGTCCGTCCGCGACCATCACCGGCACATGCGCCGCCAGGATGGCGCCCGCAACGCCGAGGAATCCGCGCCCCCCCAGCGCCAGCGACGCCGTCAGCAGCATGCCGCTCAGCGCCACCGAAAGCGCGCCCGCGGCGGCGCCCGCGGCGAACACGGCGGCGGTCGAGCGGGCGCGGCGGCAGGCGCGGCCGAGGACGAAGTACACCAGCACGCCCGGTAACGCCATGATGACGGTGTTCACGCCGAGCACCGTCAGCCCGCCAAACTGGAACAGCATCGCCTGGAGCAGCAGCGCGACCGCCAGGGCCGGGACGACGCTCCAGCCGAGCAGGAGGCCGGCAAGGCCGTTGAGAATGAGGTGCACATTCGAGGGCCCGACCGGCACATGGATGAGGGAGGCAACGAAGAAGACCGCCGCCAGCATCGCGGTCCGCGGCGTGGTCTCGACCGACATCCGCCGCAGCCCCACCGCCACACCGGCGATCGCGATCACCGCTGCGCCGGCCAGAACGGGCCCCGTCAGAATGCCTTCCGAGACATGCATGGCTATCCCCGCGCCACCCGGGTCCGCAGGTAGGCGCTCCAGCCGAACACGCCAAAGATCACCGCCAGCCCCGTCACTACACCGTAGCGGCGCGGGATGCGGGCCGAACCCGCGACCGGCGCCGCCGTCCCCTCTGATGCGACGTCAACCGTGGACGCGTGGCCCATGCCGTCGTCGATCGAGACCTTCCAGACCCCGGCGGTGTCGGGCCGGAACATGAAGCAGCCGTTGCGGTCGGTGACGCCGGTGAGGACCGCCTGAGTCGACCCGCCCGGCGCGAAGATCTGGACGTCGGCGAACGAAACCGGGGCATCGTCGTCATACGCCGCCCGGACGCCAGCCCCGCCATCCACCGGCGCGGTGGCCAGGCCGTGCGCCGGCGCGGCCGCGACCGCCGCGAGCCACGCCGCGCCGACCGCGGCGGGGATGAAGCTTCCGCACGTCACGGCGCCGCTCCGGCGGCCGGCACGAAGAACGTCAGCGAGAATGTCCTGCCCTGATTCGACACGCCCAGAACGTACCACCCGGGCGCGGCGATTTTCAATTCGGCGGGACGGTCCCTCCCGGTCGACAGGAACGAAACGCCGCCCTTCTCCGGCATCACCGTGATCTTGCCCGCCGCAGGCTTTCCGTCGATGCAGATCTCCAGCGGAATCACGTCGCCGGGCTTCAACCCGGACACGGCCCCGCGGGGAACGATCTCGATCCCCTTCCCGTCCGCGTACGCGGAGGGATCGTCCTTCCCGCCCGCGACCACCAGGCACCGGCTGCGGTGGATCGGGGAATCCTGCAACGGTTTCTGAAGCGCGAACTCGGCGCGCCAGACGCCGGCCCCCGCCGGCGTGGCCTTCGCGACCCAGCGCGACCCATCCGCCTCCGGCTTGAACGCGACAGGCTGACCCTGCGCGCCAGCCAGGACGGTCCCGGCCAGAAGCTTCGCCCCGAGCAGGATTTCGCTCTTCGGAAAGGCGTGCCCGCTGCAGATGGCCACCGACACGGGTGCGCCGGCCGCCGGATACGCCGGTTCGGCCAGAATCCAGTGCTCGTGGGCGGACGCCGATCCGGCGAACGCCAAGGCCGCCGCCACCGCCAGACACCGCCGCCGTGGAATCACGTCACGTTTCATGGGATGCTCCTCGAACTTGCGCATCGCGCCGCTCAGAAACGATACATCAGTGTGACGTTTGCGCGAAGCGTGTCGGCCCACCGGTCCTCTTCGTCCTGTTCCTGGCCGATCTCGATGCCGGTCTGCATGATGATGCCCTCGCCCAGCGGCGCGTAGACGCCCGGCAGCACGCTCCACCGGGTGCCCTCGAAATCGCCGAAGGCCTCGATGCCGGCCGCGACGCCGTGCGCGTCGGCCGAGATCGGGTTCTTCACGCCCAGCGCCCAGCCCCATTCATCCTCGTCGCCCTCGGCCTCGTACGTGAAGTTCGCAACGACGCAGCCGTGCGCGCCGAACCCGCGGCTGAGGATCAGGGTGCCGATGAGGACGTCGTCCTCGCTGCCCAGCAGATCCTCCGACCGGCCGAACGGGATCTCCCACGTGCCGCTCAGAGCCACGTTGACCGGCCACGTCTCGGGCAGCTTGTACTGGAGCCCCAGCGCAACGGCCTCCATGAACGGCGAGGGACCGTCCGGCTCGAACTCCGCCCGGCGCTCCTCGACGACATGGTCCGCCCCGAACTGCGCGAAGTGCGTGTGGATGTCCGCCATCAGATCCCCGGTGATGCCGTAGGAGAGGCCCGGCGTGAACTCCCAGTGATCGAGCCGCGGATTGTCGGCATCGTCCACCATGTAGTCGTAATGCAGGTGGAACACCTTCTCCCCGCGCATCGCGGTCGAGTAGCTTTCCATCTCGATGAACTCCATCGCATGGTGCGCCTGCGCGCCTCCCGCGAACACCATCGCCCCCGCAACCGCCGCCGCCCACCTCGCCCCGTCCCTCATGCCCCGTCCTCCCGATGTCCTCTGGTTCCGCCGCCGCCGGCACCCCGCCCGCGGCACGCGATAGCACTCTTGCAGGATTCGTAATACTGTGCAACAGGATTTCCGGCTCCTCGCAACCGAGGGTGCTGCGCGCCATAAAGCAGCCACGCGGCATCGCCTCCAATCCGGGAGGGTCGCTCAGCCTTCGTCTGGGCTCCGGCGGACACGCCGGTCTCCGTAGCGGATGCCTCTCGCTCTTTGCCGCAGGCCGAGCCGTGCCGCCGCCGGGTTGTCCAAGGGTTGGAAAGCGTCAGTGAGTCTGTTTCCAAGCCTTGGAAGACAGCGTCCGCCGTGGCGCCCGAATCCGTCGGGCGCATCGGTCGACTTGGAACACAAGGTGGCGCCGGTCGGATACCGGCGCTACGTCGGCCCGTTCCGGTCACTCATCGCTCATCACTCATCGCTCATCACTATCCCCGAATCCGTCGGGCGCGGGAGTTGGCTTCGGAGCGCAAGGTGGCGCCGGCGCTACGGGACATCAACATCCAACAGCCAATATCCAACACCCAACATCCAACGAGGACCGGCCGTCACTCGACACCGGCCACTCGGCACCTTCCTCCTCCGATCGCGTCTTCCCTCCGCCGCGCGGCTCGGGTAGGCTGGGCCGGATTCTTCGCATGGCGCCGTTCGTCCATTTGCACGTTCATACCGAGTACAGCCTGCTGGACAGCCTTGTCCGGATCGGGCCGCTGATGGACGCCGTGGCGGACCTCGACATGCCGGGCGTGGCGATGACGGATTCGGGCGTGTTGTACGGCGCACCGGAGTTCCACCGTCGCGCGAAGGCCAAGGGGCTGCGCCCCGCGCTCGGCGTCGAGATGGAGATGGCCCCCCACCCGCCCGCCGTTCTCCGTCCGCTCGATGCGTCGGGCCCGGGGCTCGTCCTGCTGGCGGAGACCTCCGAAGGTTGGGCGAACCTGCTGCGGCTGGTCAGCGACGCGCACCTGCAGACCCCGGAGCCGGGCCGGCCGGTTCTGCGCGAGGCCGAACTCGCGCGGCATGCGGGAGGGCTCATCGGCCTCTCCTCCGGCGGCAACGGCGAGGTGAACCGCCATTGCGCCGCGGGCCGTCTCGACGCCGCCGTCGAGGCGGCGGGCCGGCTTGGCGAAGTCTTCGGCCCCGACCGGTTCTTCCTCGAAATGCAGCACCAGGGCCTGCCAGGCCAGGACGAGGCCCTCGGGTGCCTCCGCGAGGTGGCGCGGCGCACCGGACTTCGCACGGTGGCCACGAACAACGTGCACTATCTCCGCCCCGCGGACGCACGGGCGCACGAAACGCTCCGGCTCGTCCGTCGCAACGCGGTCCGCGAACCGGCCCGGGCCGGGTCGGGCTACTCGGACCGGTTCTACCTGCGGACCGCGGAGGAGATGCTCGCCGCACTTCCGGCCGATGCGGACGCCGTGGCCCGCAGCGCCGAGATCGCCGCGCGATGCGCCGTCGAGCTGTGGCCGGCGCAGGAACTGCGGTTTCCGCGGTTCGAACCCCCGGCCGACTTCCAGCCGGACCTCCCGCGCGGACGCGAGGCGGCATGGCTGCGCTCGCTCGCATTCGAAGGTCTCCGCGAGCGGTGCGGCGTCACGGATCCGGCGCATCCGGAGCCCGCCGCCGCGGCGGCCGTGGCGCGGCTCGGCCACGAACTCGATGCGATCGGGCGTGCGGGGTTCGTCAACTACATGCTGGTCGTCGCGGATATCGTCCGCTTCGCCCGCGGCCGCGGCATTCCCGTCGGCCCCGGACGCGGCGCGGTCGCCGGGTCGCTGGCCGCGTGGTGTCTCGGCATCACGGAGATCGATCCCCTGCGCCACGGGCTGCCGTTCGAGCGGTTTCTCAACCCCGAGCGGCCGGCCGTGCCGGACATCGACATCGAGATCTGTCCGTCGTGCCGTCCCGCGATCCTCGACCACCTGCGCGAGCGTTTCGGACGCGACCGCGTCGCCCACATCATCACGTTCGGCACGTTCGGCGCGCGGATGGCGATCCGGGACACCGGACGCGCGCTGGGCGTGCCGCCCCCGCAGTGTGATGCGATCGCCCGGCGCGTTCCCGACGGGACCGACGTGACGCTTGCGCGCGCGATACGCACCCGCGCCGACCTGCGTCGCGAGGCCGAGCTCGCCTGCGCGCCGGACCTCCTGCCGATGGCGCAGGTTTTCGAGGGACTGCCGCGAAACCCCGGCACCCATCCCACCGGCATTGTCGTCGCCGACCGGCCGCTGGCCGATCTCGTGCCGCTGGCCCTCGGCGGCGCGGGCGAAACGGTGACGCAGTACGACATGCACGAACTGGCCCGGGTCGGCCTCCTGAAAATCGACCTCCCGGGACTGCGGGTGCTGACGGTGCTCGACGAGGCCGCGCGAAGCCTGCGGGCGCGCGGCGTCGATGCGGACCCGGCGCGCATTCCGGACGACGACTCCGCCACGCTTGCGCTGCTCACGCGGGGCGATACGACCGGGGTGTACCTGCTCGATGCGGCGTCCGCGCGCGACGCCGCACGGCGCACGGGCATCGGCGGCTTCGAGGATCTCGTGGCGCTGATCTCGCTGCACCGGCCCGAGACGGCGGCGCTGCTCGACGAGTACATCGCGCGCAAGCGGGGCGAAACGCCGTCCGACCCGCCGCACAAGCTCCTGTCCGGCCTCCTCGGGGCGACCCACGGTCTGCTGCTTTACCAGGAGCACATCCCCGCCGCCGCCGCCGTGCTGGCGGCCGTGCCGCCGGACAAGGGCGACCTCCTGCGGCGCGCGCTGGTCGTCCGCGATGAGGATGCGGTGCACCGTCTGCGCACCGCCTTCGTCGAAGGCTGCCGCAAGGCGCACCACATCCGGGAACCCGACGCGGTGCGACTCTTCGCCCGGCTCGAAGCCTGCGGCCGGTACGGCATCAGCAAGGCGCACGGCGTCGCGGCGGCGAAGCTGGTCGTCCGCGCCGCGTGGTTCAAGACCCACCACCCGGCCGAGTTCCTCGCGGCGGCGATGAGCGGCGATCCAGGCGACCCCTCGCGGTTGGCGCTGCTTCTGGCCGAGGCGCGCGCGCTGGGCATCCGCGTGCTGGGGCCGGACATCAACCGCAGCGCGGCCGGATTCGTCCCCGAGGGCCGCTCGATCCGCTTCGGCCTCACGGGAATCCGAGGCGTGGGCCCCGAGGCCGCGCGCGCATGGACCGCCGAGCGGACGGCGCACGGACCCTACGGCGGACTGGTCGACTTCTGCCGTCGCGCGGCCGGGGGGCCCGGGGCGCGCACTCCGATCGAGTGCCTTGTCCGGTGCGGCGCCTTCGACTTCACCGGCATGCCGCGCAGCCGCATGGCCGGCGGGCTGGACCTGGCCATGGCCTCGGCGGGCGGACGGCGCGACGTACAGCGCGGACAGGGCCTCCTCTTCGACGAAACGGCGCTGGGCGCGGTGGACGACTCGATCCTGCCGCCGGCCGCGCCCTGGTCCGACGCCCGACGGATCGAGGACGAGCGGGAACTTCTGGGATATCCCGTCACCGCGCACCCCCTCTCGCGCTTCGAGTGGTTCACGCGGTCGGCGCGATGCACGGCGCTGGCGTCACTGCGAGACGTGGCGGCGCCGGTCCTGGTCCGCATCGCAGGGCTCGCGCTGCGCGCACCGCGCCCCGCCGGGCGCGGCGGCGCCCCCGAACTGACGCTCGACACGCCCGACGGCACCGTGTCGGTCAGCCTGCCGCCGGAGGTGCTCCAGCGCGACGGTGCCTACGTGGGCGAGGAGAAGCTTCTGTTCATCGAAGGGCGCGGCATGCAGCGGGGCGATACGGCATGGGTCGCCGCGTCGCAGATCCGTCCGCTCGAGCAGGTCGTCGAGACGGCCGTCCGCGAGGTCCACCTGCACATCCCGCCCGCGTTGTCCGGCGATCCGCCGGTGGACGCCCTCAAGGCCGTCCTCGCCCGCCACCCCGGCCCGGTGCCGGTCGTCTTCGTGGTCGAGGATCCTGGGGGACGGAAGGTCTTTCTCGCCGCGGGCGACTCCCACCGCGTACGCCCGGCCGAGCCCCTGGTGCGCGAGATCGAGTCCATCCTGGGCGAATCCGGCGTGTTCCTCCAAGCCGACCCCGCCCGCGGCGGCGCGCCGGACGCGCGCTGACGCCCATTCAGGCTCCGGACTTTCCCACGGCGGACCGGTGTGCTAGCATCGGCCGGCGGTGAAAATATGGCGGTCGAACTGATCACCAACGAATTCGCGACGAAGAACCCGAGCCATCCGCAGGCCCACCTGTCGGACACATGGGTCGTCACCAGCGGATCGCTTTTCCGTCGCGACGGCGTGCTGTGGACCGGACGGCCCGACCAGGGTGCGCCGGGCCCCGATTCCGTACCCTTCACCAACTCCAGCGTCTTCCGCGCCGTGACGCGACGCGCCGACCTTGAGGACGTCGATGTGGCCTTCCGCTGGCGGAATCTCGGATGGGCCCCCGTCGGTGCCGCAGACACCTGGCACGGGCTGCACGTCTTCCTGCGGTACCGGTCGACGAATCACAACTACACGGCCTCCGTCTTCCGGCGCGACGGCCAGGCGGTCGTGAAGAAGGAGTATTTCGGCCAGTACACGACGCTCGCCAAGACATCGGGGCCGCCGCCCGCACCTGGCGCGTGGAACGCATGGCGCGTGACGGCCGAAACCGCGGCAGCGGGTGTCGTCGTGATCCGCATGTACCAAGGCTCGCGGCTCGTGCTGGAGGCCCGCGACCCCGGCGTCGGCGGCTCGCCGGCCCTGACCGGTCCGGGCCAGGTGGGGCTGCGTGCGGACTTCCTGGAGGCTGAATTCGACGCGTTCCAGGCCTCTCCGCCGTTCGCGCCCGTGATCGATCCCGCCCCGCCCACGGACCCCGTCCCCGATTCACCCACGGACGTGGTCCCCCCGGACGACGATGAATCTCTGTGGTCGCGCCTCTTCGGACCGCGGCAGCCCCCCGACTGACTGAGAAGGAGATCCGTACCATGCAATTGATCTACACACGGCCCGACGGCAGCGACGCCGTCATCAACATCGACCGCTGTCCCTTCACCATTGGGCGAAGCCCGGAGGCGAATCTTCAACTGGAGAACGAGTTCGGCGGCGTCTCGCGGCTGCATTGCCGGATCGTCGAGATCGAGGATGGCTATGGCATTGAGGACTTGAAGTCGCGAAACGGGACGATCGTCAACGGCCAGGAGAATCCGTCCTGTCTCCTGAGCGACGGCGACGTCATCGAACTGAGTTCCTGTCGCCTTGTCGTCCGCGACCGCCACGCCAAGGGCGTCCAGACGATCATGATGGAGGTCGGCCAGGAGATGGAACAGGGCGCGGGCTACTCGACCATGCTCCGCGGGTTCGTCAACGAAGCCTCCCGGAGTCCCAAGCCCAAGCCGCCGAAGACCTGAAAGGAAGCGGGAAACTCCAAACTCCAAGGAAGTTGGAAGTCCAAAGGGGATAAGGAGGGAAGT
>CAYRFK010000098.1:0-16822 GCA_964423465.1 uncultured Verrucomicrobiota bacterium
GCCTCCTTGAGTTTTGCACGATCGGTGCGGTCGACGTTGCCGAGACGGTGGACGAGTCCGATCGCGTGGAGCCGCTGCTCATGCTCCGCGCCCGCCGCGGCGAAGATGTCGCCGTCGCCCGTTGCATCGACGATGACCTTGCCCAGGATCGCCTGCCGGCCGGCCTTGCCCTCGACGACGACGCCGCGCGGACGGCCGTTCTCGGTGACGATCTCGACAGCCCAACTATGCAGCAGCACCTGGACGCCGGACTCGGCGATCATCTCGTCCATGACGAACTTCGTCGCCTCGGGATCGACCGTCGGATTGAACTTCCCCTCGACCTGGTTGATGATCCCGCCGGGCACCTTGTTCAGTCGCTCCAACAACTCATCGCCGATGCCGCGAAGCGTCTTCTTGAGCTGGCCGTCCTTCTTCGAATGCGTGCCCATCACGAGCAGCACCATACCGCCGGTCCACTGCCCGCCGAAGAAGCCGTAGCGCTCGACGATCGTCGTCTTGGCCCCCGCCCGGGCTGCGGATACCGCCGCGGCGAAGCCCGCCGCGCCGCCGCCGACCACGAGCACGTCCGTCTCGTGCATGACGGGCAGCCCGCGCTCCGGCTGCGTGACGCGGCCATCGGACAGGATCGCCGGGTGCAGTGCGATCTCGCGGCGCGGCATCAACTGCCGCTCCTTCGCCGCGCCGGGCACCGCCTTGACGGGCGCCTCCGCAGCCACGCGCCGCACCGCGAACGCCGTGCCGAAGCCCGCCGCCGCCATCGCCTGAATCATCTGCCGCCGCGACCACCGCACGCCGTTGCTCATCGCTCGTCCTCCATCGGATGCCGCATCCTAGCCATGTCCCCCTCGTTGCCGCAAGCGCGGACGACAAACATCGGCCCTACGTTTGCAGTTCTTGCGCCGTGCATGTAGAATTCCGGACCGAACTGCTTCGCCACCGCGGCGTCGCAGGAGGTACCATGCCGATCTACGTCTACGAATGCGCGAAATGCCGGAAGACGTACGACATTGCCAAGCCCGTGACGCAAGCCCATCCGGCGAAGTGCCCGGTGTGCGGGTCCGCAAAGTTCCGCCGGCTATTCACCGCTCCCATGGTCATGACCGAGCGAAGGGCAACCCGACGCGTATCGCGCGGGAGCGTGGGAGATTTCGGGCCGGAACCGTAGTCGGAACATCCGGGTCGATCACACGGCCGAGCCCTCGAAGAGCGCCGAGACCGCCGCGATCCGCGCCGGATCGGGACGCGTGAAGTGCACGCCGCGGGCGGGGCCATCCGCCGGGCTGAGGCCGCGGACGAAGAGGTAGAACGCGCCGCCGAAGCGGCGGGCGAAGTCCCCGGGCGTCCAGCCGCGCGAGAGCATCAGGCGGCGGACCGCCACGCTGTAGAGATCGACCTGCAGATCGTAGTCAGCCGCGGCCATCTCACGGGTGAGCCGCTCGGGGAGATAGTCATCCGGCGACGGACCGAGCAGGTTGGACTTGTAGTCGAGGATGTAGATCCGGCCGCCGGCCTCGAACACCAGGTCGATGTAGCCCTTGAGAAAGCCGTGCATCGGGTCGAAGACAAGCCGCGCGGGGCCGTCGCGGTCCGCCGCGGGACCGGAGGAACGGCCGAGCACGCGGTTGAGTTCCGCGGGCGAGATGCGGGCGATCGGATGCAGGAACGGAAGTTCCCGCAGGCAGCGAGCCGGATCGAGATCGCGGAGACGCAGACCCGAGGCATCGAGCGGCGTGTCGAGCGTCGCGCACACGGCCCTGCCGAAGGCATCACTCCACCGCGCGTGGATGCCGTACTGGGGCATGAGTGCCGCGGCCTTCGCCGCCGCCGCGGATTCGTCCGCGGCCGCAAAGTCCACGGTCTCCATGAGCGCGTGCAGCAGCCGTCCGGGCCCGGGGCCCGCCGGGAACCGGAACCGCTCGTCCGATGCCCCCTCCACCGCCGCAGGCGCGGGCGGGGGCGCGGTCTCGTCATGATCGGGCCGCTCGCCGGCCGCCTCGGTGGAGGCCTTGAGCGAGGAGAAACTGGCGATGCGCCACCCGTCGTCGAGCCGGCCGCCGAAGACGCGGACGGACACACCGGCCCCGGCTGCGGGCGCCGCCACCGCCCGCGGCGCACCGCGGACGGGCAGCGGACCGATCGCGATTCCACCGAGGGACTTTGCCTCGAGCCTTGCCAGATCGGCCCGGATGGCCGCACCGTCCCACGCCTCCACGTGCCCGACGGGCTCGCCCGGCACCGCTCCCGCCGGCGCGTGCAGCAGCCATGCAAGCGGCGAGTCACCCGAGTCGCGGATCGGCCCCCACCCCGCGTAACAGGCCACGCGGGCGCGCGTGAGGGCGACGTAGGCGAGGCGCAGGCTCTCCTGGAAGGCCTCCGCCTTCCTCCGCTCGGTGTGCGCATCGAGGTCCGGCCCGCCGGTGTCGAGCACGCGCGCCCCGCCGTCCTCGCGCTCATGGCACACAACGGGGATCTTGTCGCGGTCGGCGCGCGGCAGCGACCAGAGGAACGGGCAGAAGACGACGGGATACTGGAGGCCCTTGCTCTTGTGGATCGTGACGATGCGGACGCGCGAGGCGTCGCTTTCGAGCCGCATCTCCGCATCGTCCGCCGCATCCTCGGCGTCGCCTGCGACCTGGGCGTCGAGCCATGCGGCCAGACCGGCGGGGCTCATGCGGCGCGACGCCTCGGCCGAGCCGAGCAGGTCGGCCAGGTGCCGGAGGTTGGTCACGCGGCGCTCGCCGTCGGTGCGCGCGAGCAGCCGCTCCAGGGTGCCCTCGTCCGCCAGCAGGCGCTGAAACATCGCGCCGAAGCCTTCGCGCATCCACCGTGCATGGTGCCCCTGCCAGCGGTCGACGAACGCGTCCCACGCGGCGGGCGACGCCTCCGCATCCGTCAGAGCCGCAACCGTCCAGCCCGGGATCGGCGTCAGGGCGGCGCCGCGCAAGAGCGCCGCGTCGCGCGGCCGGACGAGCGAATGGAGCACGATGCGCAGGTGCTCCGCGTCGCTCGATCCGAACACGCTTGCGGGACTGGAGACGACCGACGGCACGCCCGCGCCATCGAGCGCAGTACGGATCTGCGCGCCCTGGGCATGGGTGGAGACGAGCACCGCGATATCGCCCGCGGCGAGCGGACGCGACTCCTTCGCTCCCGCGACGCGCGCACCGGCGGCGGGATCCAGCAGACGGACCGCCTCGGCGGCCACGGCAGCGCAGAACCGCTCGGAGGCCTCGCCGCGATTCATGGCCTTGCCCCCCTCGCCCGGCTCCGTCATCCAGACCGTCATCGGCGGAGGCTCCGCGTCGCCGAACCGCAGCGATTCCACGTCGTCCCGCTTCGCGGGCTCGACGGCGGTGTCATCGATGAACGGGAGCACGAATGCCCGCTTGCGCGCGAACATGGCGTTGACGGCGTGCACGAGCCGCGGTGTCGAGCGCCAGTTCTCGGTCAGCGTGTGTGTCGTCGCACCCTCCCGCGCGGCGCCGTAGGAGAAGATGTCCGCCCCGCGAAAGGCGTAGATGGACTGCTTGGGGTCCCCGATCAGGAACAGCGCGGCCCCGCCCGGATCGTGCATCGCCCGCAGGATCGCGTACTGGGAGGGGTCGGTGTCCTGGAACTCGTCGACCATGGCCACGGGGTAGTCGCGGGCAAGCGCCGAGGCCAACCCCGCCCCGCCCGGCCCGGCAAGCGCGTCGCGGACGAGCCCGACGAGCTCGTCGTAGCTGCGGAGGTTGAGACGCGCGTGCAGGTCGCGCCGCAGTGCCGGAGCCTCGCCCGCGAGGCGGGCCAGCCACGCGGCGCGCAGCCCCTCCGCCACGCCGGTGAGCGCCGTCAACGCGGCGGAGACCGCCTCCACGGCGGTAAAGAGCGGGGAGTCCGCAGGCCGCCGGCCACCCTTGGCCCCCGCACGCACCGCGCTGGCGGACAGCCGGGCGAGCGCATCCGCCACCGCGGCCCCCGGATCGGGATCCGCGAGCCACGCCTCGACCAGGTCCAGCATCGCGGGGATGCGGGAGGCCCGATACTTCGTCTGGTTCATCACGGACGTGTCGCACAGGATTCCCTGCGCGGCGGCGCGCTCCGCCGGCCACACGCGGGCCAGCGCGGCAACGGCGGCCGCGTAATCCTTCTCCGCCTTCGCGGCGGACGGCTCGCCAGCGGCCGGGTCGGGCGCGATGCGGAACGCCCCGGCGTCGGAGGCGAGGCTCACCACCCTCCGAAGGGTCGCAGCCGCAAGATTCCCGAGGGCAAGCTCCACGGCGGGGCCGGACGACCCGAGGACGCTGCGACGAAGAAACGCGCGCGCGATGCGGTCCTCGAGATCCGGCGACGGCGGCGTCACCTCGGCGTTGGCCAGCGCATCGCACTCGAAGACGCGTTCCCGCAGCACGCGCTGGCAGAAGGAGTGGATCGTCCCGATCGGCGCGCGGTCGTAATCCGCCATCGCCGCGTCCAGTTTCAGGGCCAGTCCCGCCGTATCCCCCTTCTTCACCAGCGGCGCCAGCACGCGGTCCGTCCCGGCCGCTCCGCAGGCGAGAGCATCGCGCGCCTTCGCAATCCGCGAGCGCAACCGGTCGCGAAGCTCCGAGGCGGCGGCGTTCGTGTAGGTCACGACGAGGATCTTCGCGACGTCGAGGCCTTCCCGCTCGAGAAGCAGGCGGAGATGGAGGTCGGCCAGCGAATGCGTCTTGCCCGTCCCGGCGCTCGCCTGAAGCAGTTGCACGCCCTCGAGCGGCACGGCGGATGGATCGAAGGCCTTCATGCGCCGCCGTCCTCCACCACCGCGAAAAGCGGGCCGAAGAGGCGCTCCGCCCATGCCGTCATCGCGGGCGTGACGGGGTCATGGTTCTCCGGCAGAACGGATCGCAGGAATGCGCTTCGCTCGTATACGCCCGTGCCGCGTCCGTTGATCCACGTTTCGCGGACCCTGAACGCGGACCGTCGCGCGGGATCCGCCTTCGCCCAGACCGCCGCGCCGGCCGGCCAGAACGGCAGGAGGGTGCGCAGGCCGGCGTCGTACGCCTCCAGCCAGTCGCGCATCCGAGCCTCGGCATCGGCGACCGGCCCGAACTCGAGCGTGCGGTCGGCGCAGACGAGCGTCGTCCGGGGCGAGCCGGCCCCGGCCGCGCACAGGACGAGGTGCGAAAGCCAGGGCTCGACGAGATCGGACGCGTAGTAGTCGCCGGACTTCCAGAAGAGCAGACCGCCCCCGCGCACATCCTCCAGCCGCGCCCGCAGTTCGACGTCCCCGGCGCGCTGCGTCCACGTCACGGGCGGCCCCGGCGCCTGCCGGTACCACGGTGCGATGCGCACCTCCATCGCGCGAAGCTCGTGTTCAAACGCGCGCAGGGCCGGCTCGGCCCCCGACCCGTGCGGCAGCGCCCCCGCGGCACGCAGGACGACCCCGGAATCCGGCACCGGGGCGCCGTCCCCGGCGAGGCGCGATTCGAGGAGGAGACGATCCCACGGACGCCGCTCCAGTTCGCCGGGCAGCAACGGCTCCGCGTCCTGCGGCGACTCCGCCAGCGACTCGTACCGCACGTCCAGCCGGCGACGCGCGAAGCCTCCGGCCGGATCCCGCATGAACCGGATCAGTTCCGGCAGGGTCACCGTGCGGAGCGGCTCCGGCAGAGGGCCCGCGAGCGGCGGCGGAAGACCCGCCGGGGCGGACGCCGCCGCCAGCGCCCCCATGCCCCGGCCATGGCGCGCCGAGTAGCTGAAGAGGTTCGCCTCAACGCCGCTGAAGTACTGTGCACTGAACGGCTGCAGCGGATGGCGGACCACGAATGGCTCGCGAGCCGGGCGGCCGCCGGGTCCCTCGAAGATGCGGCCGACCGCGTCGAGCAGTTCGCTGACACAGACAGACGGTGGGCGGGCCTCGTCGGACCGGATGTCGCGGCCGACATGGCTGATGTGCAGCACATCGCGCGCGGCGAAGAGGCACTCGAGGAACAGGTAGCGGTCGTCCAGACGGCGGCTGCGGTCGCCGGGCCGGGGCGCGGCGCGCAGCAGGTCGAACCCGGGCGACATATCCTGCCGCGGGAAGGCGTCGTCGTTCATGCCCAGCAGGCAGACGACGCGGAACGGGATGCTGCGCATCGGCACGAGATTGCAGAACGTCACTCCGCCGCCCAGAAAGGGCGAGGCCAACGACGACTGCTCCAGGCATCCCTCGATGGAATCACGCACGGCGGGCAGCGGGAGCGGTTCGTCGAAGCGGCTCAACGCAGCGGCCCCGGCCCATTCGTCGACCGCCTTCAGGATCTCGCCCAGTTCCTCGTGTTCCTCCGGAGCCGGGGCGATCAGAAGGCCCGCGGCCGAGCGAAGGGCCGCGGCCCAGGCCGCCGGCGGATGCGGTCCGGCCAGCGCGTCCGCCGCCGCACAGGCGGCCTCGTGGAATTCGCAGAGCGCGGCCAGGACCCCGGGGTCCGGAGCATCCACCGGAAGCACCCCGGCATGGAGATCAAGTCCGCCCCCTCCGACGGCGTCGCCCATCACGAGGCGGTCGAGTCCGAACCGCCAGGAATTCGGAACCTCCCCGTCGCCTTCGCCCCGGCCGCGGCGCACTGCGGCGGCCACGACCCATTCGCGGATCCGGCCGGCGTCCGCCTCATCAAGACCGAAGCGTCGCTGCACCGGCGCCCCGCCGAGAAGGTCGAGCAGTTCCGCGGCGCCGAAGTCGCCGTCGGCGAGCCGCAGTATCCGGCGAACCGCGTCCGCGACGCGGCCGAAGCGCATCGGACTGCGGTCGGCGACGGTGAATGGAATGCGCGGATCGCCGGCGCTGAAGACGGCCTCGACGGCCGGCGCATAGACCTCGATGTCCGGCGCCATGACAATGACATCGCGCGGCGTGAGGCCCGGCATGCGATCCAAACGGTCGAGCAGCTGGTCATGGAGCACCTCGACCTCGCGCTGCGGACTGTGGCACACATGGACGCGAATCGAATCGTCCCCCGGCTCGGGCGCGATCCGGGAAGCGCCGGGCGCCGGCTCGGATTCGTACGCGGCGATGCGGCGGCGGACCTCGTGAAGGGCGCGGCCGGACGTCGCGGTTTCGGCGGTCCACAGTTCGTCCGCATTCCACTCCGCCGCCTCGTAGAGCGCAGCGAGGAAGTCCCGGCCGACGGCACCGTCCAGCGCGAGCAGCGACGGCGCCTCGCCGACGTGCAGCGCCCCGGGCTCGAGTCCGCGCCGACGCTCCCGCAACCGCTCGCGCTCCGCGGCGCGTGGACTCGTCGTCTCGAACCACATCTCGCGGCAGGGGTTGAGCGCGTACACCGTCACGTCGGCATGCCGGCCGAGCGCGGCGAAGGCCGCGAGGTAGCCCGGCGGCAGGGCCGAAAGCCCGAAGACCGACACGCGGCGTGGAGCGCCGGGCACCGGGCCCGCGGCGGAGTTGAGAGCCTGAACGAGATCCTCCAGCACGCGGGCCGGATGGCGCGGGCCGAGGCGCTTGACGACGCGCCGCCACAGGTCGGCCTGCCATGCCGCATCGGACCGGGGCAACGTCAGCCCCCGCGGCACGGCACGACGCTCCTCCCACGCAGCCAGAAGATCCCCGCGGTACACGGCATACTGGTCGAACCGGTCGGCCAGGCTGCGCGCGAGCTGGACCCGGCGACGGCCGTCGGGATCCTCACGCAGGTAGCGGGCCGGCTCTCCCGAGGCCCCGGGCAGGAGATGCATCAGCGTCCACGCGAGCGCGCCGATCCCGTACGGGTCGGGCTCCGGAACCAGGCCGATGGACCCGGCGAGATCCCACAGCAGCTTCTTCGGGAACGGGAACGATCCGAGCGACCAGATGCCGAGCCGTTGGGCGAGACGCAGGGAGAGCCAGCGCTCCATGCCCCGGTTCTGGACGACGATCGTCTCCTTTGCAAACGGATCGGCCGGCGGCGCTGCGCGGAGCGCATCCGCCAACGCCTCCGCGAGGCGTCCCAGATCGTCGCTGACCGTCACGCGGAACACGTCGCGTCACTCCCCCGGATACCGCACGCCCCACCGCGCGCGGAGGGCGTCCATGAATTCCATCCGCCGCAGCGTCTCGCCGTGCGGCACGAGCGGGCACTCCGTCGCACCGGCCGCGACGAGCCGCATGACCTCGGCCGCCTCGTGCTGGTAGCCGCGCCCCGGCTGCGGGGCCTCGTGGACGCGCGGCGCCGTGCCCGCGGCCTCGACCGTCAGGCGCACGGGGCGCCACATCGGCTCGTGGATCACGAGACGGCCGCGCGTGCCGAACACCGCCGCCTCGCGCCGTCCCTGCGCCTCGAAGCCCGCCGTGAAGGCCGCCGTCGCCCCGTTCGCATACCGCATCGCAACCGAGCACGAGAGATCGACGCCGGTCGTGGCGACATGGACGACCGACTCGACCTGCGCGGGCCGATCGCCAAGGACATCGAACGCGAGCGCAAGCGGGTAGATGCCGACGTCGAGCAGCGCGCCGCCGCCCTGCGCGGGGTCGAAGAGGCGGCCGGACGGATCGTAGGGCGCCGGGTAGCAGAGATCCGCGACCACCGCGCGCGGCTCGCCGAGCCCGCCGGAGCGGAGGACGTCCATGGCCGTGCGGACAACAGGAAAGAACCGGGTCCAGATGCCTTCCATCAGGAAGACGCCCCGCCGGCGCGCGGCGTCGACGAGGATCCCGGCCTCGCGCGCATTGAGAGCGAGCGGCTTCTCGCACAGGACCGCCTTGCCGGGCTCGAGGCAGGCGAGAGCATCGGCGAGGTGGGCGGTGTTGATCGAGGCGATGTAGACGATGTCGACGTCCGCATCCGCCGCCAGCGACGCCGCACCCTGGTGCGCATGTGCATCCGTCACGCCGGCCTCCACGGCGAACGCGCGGGCGCGATCGACGACGCGCGACGACACCGCCGTCAGCGTCGCGCCCGCCGCGTACCGGAGGTCGGCCGCGAACAACCGCGCCACCCGCCCCGTTCCCACGATCCCCCACCGCATGCCCGGAATCTCCTCATGGCGGCCGCCGTCGTGCCGACCGCCGCCGGACTATACCCGCCCGCCCCCCGGTTGTGCACGCTCTCGCGCACCGGCACGTCGGGAACCGTCGGCAGGGCATACGGGATGCGACGGCGAACGCGCGATCGAACGGCCGTGGCGCTACAGAAACGAAACGCCGCGCGGCGGCGGCGGGATGCCGAAGAAGGCGGCGAGGGATGCGGCGACATCCATGAAGCCGTCGCGGATGCCCAACGCGCTGCCCGGGTGTCCCGGACGGTACGCCAGCAACGGCACATGCTCGCGCGTGTGGTCGCTGCCCTTGAAGGTCGGATCGTTGCCGTGGTCGGCGGTCAGGAGGAGCAGATCTCCGGGGCGCAGGGTGGGCAGGAACTCCCCGAGCCATGCATCCGCCTGCTCCAGCGCGGCCGCGTAGCCGCGGGCGTCGCGCATGTGACCGTAGAGCATGTCGAAGTCGATGAAGTTCGCGAAGACCAGTCCGCGCTCCAGCCCGTCGAGGAACGTCCCGACGGCCCGCTGCGAGTCCCTGTTGTTTCCGGTGTGGTTCGACCGCGTGATGCCGCGGTGGGCGAAGATGTCCTCGATCTTGCCCACGGCGCACACCTCCACGCCCCCCGTCTTCAACTGTTCCAGGATGGTCGGCTCCGACGGCCGGAAGGCGAAGTCGCGGCGGTTCTCGGTGCGGTGGAAGGCGCCCGGCACACCGACGAACGGGCGGGCGATGACGCGGCCGACCCGGTACGGATCGCACAGTTCCCGGGCGATCTCGCACCCGCGGTAGAACTCGGGCAACGGAATGACCTCCTCGTGAGCGCACAACTGGAAGACGGAATCGGCGCTCGTGTAGAGGATCCACGCCCCCGTACGCAGGTGTTCCGCACCGAGATCGTTCATGATGGCCACGCCGTTCGCGGCGCAGTTCCCGAGCACGGCGCGCCCCGTCCGGCGTTCAAACTCGCCGATCAGGGCCGGTGGAAACGAGGGCGGTCCGGGGGGAAACAGCGCGAAGCCCGGATGCATCACGAGACCGCCGATCTCCCAGTGCCCGGTGACGGTGTCCTTGCCCTCCGAACGCTCCTGCATCGCACCGTACGAGGCCAGCGGGGCCGCGACTGGCGGCACGCCGGCGATCGGCCGAGCGCCGCGCAGCGCCGGGATGTTGCCGAGGCCGAGGGACTGAAGCACGGGGAGGCGCAGACCGCCGACGGCCTCCGCAATGTGGGGAATCGTGGCCGCGCCCTCGTCGCCGTAGTCCGCGGCATCCGGCGCCGCGCCGATGCCGCAGGAATCGAGGACGATCAGGACGGCTCTCACTCGGGCGGCCTTCCGTTCATCGCGCGCAGGATCTCGATGCCGCCGCTGGTTCCGATGCGGGAGGCCCCGGCGGCGATCATCCGGCGGGCATCCTCCAGCGAACGCACACCGCCCGAGGCCTTCACCTTGAGGCCGGAGGGGGCGACGGTCGCATACATGAGGGCGACATCCTCCGCCGTCGCGCCGCCCGTGCTGAACCCGGTCGAGGTCTTCACGAAATCGGCCCCGGCCGACACGCACAGTCGACAGGCGCGCTCCTTTTCGGGATTCGTCAACAGGCACGTCTCGAGAATGACCTTGATCAATGCACCGGCCGCGCGGCAGACCGCTACAACCCCCGCGACATCGTCCATCACCCGCGCATCCTCGCCCGATTTCACCCCGCCGACGAACATCACCATGTCGATCTCTCGGGCGCCCTCGCCGATCGCCCGCGCCGCCTCCGCGGCCTTCGCGGCCGGGGAACTGGCGCCCAGCGGGAACCCGACGACCGTGCAGACCGGGATCCGGGACCGCTCCAGCCTGCGGGCCGATTCGGCGACATAGACCGGATTGACGCACACCGAGGCGAACCGGTGCAGCGAGGCCTCGTCGCACAACCGGGCGATATCCGACGGGGTCGCCTGCGGCTTGAGGATGGTGTGATCGATGAGCGCCGCCATCTCGACGGCGGTCCTCGGCACGGCGGCACGGGTCGGTTCGGCTGTCATGGTATGCTCCCGCGCCCAGTAAACGCCATTCCGCCGCTTCCCGCAACGCAGCAGTGCGGCCGGTTCGGAAATGGCGGGTTGTTCCGACCGCCGCCGGAGAGTATAAAGGCGGTTTTCACGACGGGGACAACGATGAGCTTTCGGATCGAAATCGGACTGAAACGCGGAGTGCGGGATCCTCGCGGCGAGGGGGCCGCGGCCCGGGCGCGCACGTTCCTTCACCTGCCGGTCCGCTCCATTCGCACACGCGACGTGTACAGGGTCGAGGATGACCTCCCCACGCGCCTGCAGCGCCGCGTCCGAGACGCCTTCGCCGACCCCGTCATCACGACCGCCGCCCTCGGCCGGCTGCGCCCCCCGCCCTTCGATTGGCTGATCGAGGTCGGCTTCAAGCCCGGCGTCACCGACAACGTCGGACAGACCGCCCGCTCCGTGCTCGCCGACGTACTCGACCGCCCCGCCGCCGGCGGTGTGTTCAGCTCCGTCCAGTACTTCGTCCGCGGCGCCGGCCTCCCCCGCGAGGCCGCGGACCGCCTGGCGCGCGGCGCCCTCGCGAACGAACTGATCCAGACGATCCGCATCTTCAGCCCCGCCGAATGGACCGCCTCCACGCCGGACGCCGAACTGCCGGTCGTCCGCGACCCCCACACGCCCCAGGTGAAGGTCTACGATCTCGAGGTGGCCGACGAAGCCCTGCTGAAGATCAGCCGCGACGGCATCCTGTCGCTCAGTCTCGCCGAGATGCACGCGATCCGCGACTACTACCGGCAGCCGGCCGTGCGCGCGGCGCGCGATGCGGCGGGGCTCCCGGCGTCGCCGACCGATGTCGAACTCGAGTGCATCGCCCAGACCTGGTCCGAACACTGCAAGCACAAGATCTTCGCCGCCGCGGTGACCTACACGGACGAACACGGGCAGTCGCAGACCGTGGACGGACTCTTCAAGACGTTCATCCGCGGCGCGACGATGGAGATCGCGAAGCGCATCGACTGGCTCGTCTCCGTCTTCACCGACAACGCCGGCATCATCCGGTTCAACGACCGGTGGAACGTCGCCTACAAGTGCGAGACGCACAACAGCCCCTCCGCCCTCGATCCCTACGGCGGCGCCATCACGGGCATCGTCGGCGTCAACCGCGACCCGATGGGCACCGGCATGGGCTGCGAGCTGGTCTGCAACACGTGGGGCTACTGCCTCGGCTCGCCCTTCTACGACGGCGACTTGCCGGCCGGCCTCATGCACCCGCGCCGCATCCGTGACGGCGTCCACCACGGCGTCATCGACGGCGGCAACCAGAGCGGCATCCCGTGGACCCGCGGCTTCGAGCGCTTCGACGACCGCTACCTCGGCAAACCGCTCGTCTACTGCGGCACCGTCGGCCGCATCCCGCGCCTCGTCGGCGGCCGCCCCTCGGAGCGCAAGGAGATCCTGCCCGGCGACGCCGTCGTCATGATCGGCGGACGCATCGGCAAGGACGGCATCCACGGCGCGACGTTCTCATCCGAGGAACTCCGCCACGAGTCCCCCGCCCAGGCCGTCCAGATCGGCGACGCCTTCACGCAGCGCAAGCTCTACGAGTTCCTCATCGAGGCGCGCGACCTGGGCCTCTACCGCGCCCTCACCGACAACGGCGCCGGCGGCCTCAGCTCGTCCATCGGCGAGATGTGCACCTTCAGCGGCGGCGTCGACCTCGACCTCACGAAGGCGCCGCTCAAGTACGCCGGCCTAGACCCATGGGAAATCCTGCTGAGCGAGGCGCAGGAGCGCATGAGCCTGGCCGTGCAGCCGGAGAACGTTGACGCCTTCCTCGCCCTCGCCCGCCGTCGAGAAGTCGAGGCGACCGATCTCGGGCGCTTCACGGACTCCGGTGCGCTGATCGTCCGCCACGGCGGCCGTGTCGTCGCCCGCATCGGCCTCGACTTCCTCCACGACGGCTGCCCACGCCTCGACCTGACCGCGCGCTGGGCGCCCCCCGCCGTCCCCGCCCCTGCCCCGCTCCGGGGCGGATCGCGGAACAAGGCGCTGGAGGCCGTCCTCGGCGGACTGAACGTCTGCTCGAAGGAGTGGAAGTCGCGATCCTACGACGGCGAGGTCAAGGGCCTCAGCGTCGGCAAGCCCTTCGTCGGCGTGCGGTCGGACGTCCCGGCGGACGCCACCGTCATGCGCATCGAGCCCGGCGCCGCCGACGGCATCGTGCTGGCCGAGGGCATCAACCCGTTCTATTCCGACCTCGACACCTACTTGATGATGGCCTCCGTCATCGACGAGGCCGTCCGCCGCGCGATCGGCACCGGCGGCAGCCTCTCGCACCTCGCCGGGCTCGACAACTTCTGCTGGCCCGATCCCGTGCCGTCCGCCGGCAACCCGGACGGCGAGTACAAGATGGCCCAGCTCGTCCGCGCCAACCAGGCCCTCTTCGACATCACCACGGCCTTCGGCGTGCCCTGCGTGTCCGGCAAGGACAGCATGAAGAACGACTCCGTCCGCGGCGGACGGCGCATCTCGATCCCGCCGACGGTGCTCTTCTCGGTCATCGGCCGCATGGCAGACGTCTCGAAGCTGGTCACGATGGACTTCAAGCGCCCGGGCGATCTCGTCTATGTCGCCGGCCTCACGCGCGACGAGCGCGGCGCCTCCGAGTTTCACCGCTGGCTCGCCCGCGAACAGGGCCGTCCCGAGTCCTTCGGCGGCGCCGTCCCGTCGCTCGACGTCCCCGCCGCGATGGCGCTCTACGCCGCCATGGAGAAGGCGATCGCGACCGGCCTGCTGCGCTCGTCGCACACACCGACGCTCGGTGGCCTCGCCGCCGCCTTCGCACTCGCCGCAACCGGCGGCGACGTGGGTGCCGAGATCGACCTTGCGGCGGCCCCGGCGGATGGAAAGCTCCCGGACGACGCGCTCCTTTTCAGCGAGTCCAACAGCCGGTTCGTGGTCACCGTCGACCCGGCGCGCGCCGCGGAGGCGGAAGCGATCTTCGCCGGACTCCCGTTCCAGCGCGTCGGCATCGTCGTCGAGGACCCGCGCCTGCGCATCACCGGCGCACGCGGCCGAACGCTGGTCGACCGCCCCGTCGACGCGCTGCGCCGCGCGTTCCGCAGGACCTTGGACAAGGTCTGAATGCATTGTGCATTCAATTGATTGACGCGCGCACGCACCAAGCGTATCGTTTTCCGCATGAAGGCTCTCACGGTTCGGGAGGTGCCGGACACGGTCTACGAGGTGATCCGGGCGGATGCGAAGGCCAGCCGGCGCAGCATCCAGGAGCAGGTCCGATGGGTGCTGGAAAAGGACGCACGGCTTCCGCGGGGCGGATTTCTCTCCGCGGCGCGGCGATGGAACCGCCGGCTGAATGGCCGCGATCTGGGGGACTGCGTGGAGGCGGTCCGCAGCGCGCGGGAGCATCCATGAGCGTGTTCGTCCTCGATGCCTCGGCGTGGCTGCGGCTGTTTCTGGACGACGGCCCGTGGCCCGACGGCCTGGCCGATGCCGCCACGGCCGTGGAGGCCCGGCAGGATGTGTTCGCCGCGCCCGACGCGATCCTTCCGGAGGTTGCCGGGGCGCTGAACCGGATCGAGCGGCGCGGGGCGCTGTCGGCCACCGAGTGCGACGCGATCTGGAGGGACATGCGGCGGACACCGGTCGAAATGATCGCCGTGGAAACGTTGATCGAGTCGGCCCGCACCCTCGCCCGCCGGGAGTCGCTGACCGTCTTCGACGGCCTGTACCTGGCCGCGGCTGTCCGGATGGCCGCGCCCCTCCTAACCGCCGACGCCCGGCTCGATCGCGTCGCGCGCCGGCTTCTGCCGTCCAACCCACGCCCGCGATGACCCGCCCCGCCTCGAACCTGCCATGAACAACGATCCTCCCGCCCCGCCCGCCGCCATGTGGAACCAGCGCTACGCCGAGTCCGGATGGGCCTATGGAACCGAACCGAACGATTTTCTCGCGGCATGCGCACCGCGATTGCCGCGCGGACGGGCGCTGTGCCTGGCCGACGGCGAGGGACGAAACGGGGTCTTTCTCGCAACGCTCGGCTTCGATGTGACCTCGGTGGACCTCTCGCCCATTGGGCTCGCCAAGGCCCGCGAACTCGCAGCATCTCACGGTGCCCTGCTGCGCACGGTCGCCTGCGACCTGGCCGACTTCCGGATCGGGAACAGCGAGTGGGACGCGATCGTTTCGATCTTCTGCCACCTGCCGCCGGCCTTGCGGGCAGACGTCCATCGCCGCTGCATCGCGGGCCTTCGTCCCGGCGGCGCGTTCGTACTGGAGGCCTACGCGCCGCGGCAACTGGAGTTCCGCACCGGCGGACCGCCCGTGCGGGAGCTGCTCATGGAGTTGGATGATGTGAAGCGCGAACTCGACGGCCTCCGCTTCGAGATCGCACACGAGACCGAGCGGGACATTGTCGAAGGCCGCTTCCACACCGGCCGCGGCGCCGTGACACAGATCCTCGCGTTCCGCGACGACATCCCCGCCCGCCGATAGCCGTCCGGCCTCGCATAGCTCGGCCCTCCATCCCTTCCGATGGAGGGGCGAGCTACCGCGAGCCCGATCGGGGGATCACACCATGCAGCCAGCAGCGCGACACATGGGTCGGGCTGTGGGCCATGTCGGCCGGATATCGCTCGCGACAGACGGGCATCGCCTGGGGACAGCGCGGATGGAATGGGCAGCCGGACGGGGGGCGGATCGGCGACGGCACATCCCCTTCGAGCACGATGCGCTTCGCCCCGTAGGCGCCAATCCGGGGCACGGCGGACAGCAGCGCAATCGTGTACGGGTGCCGGGCGTGGCCGATGATCTCCGCGGTCTCTCCCTCCTCCACGATCCGGCCGAGGTACATCACCGCGACGCGGTCGGCCAGATACTGCACAACGCCCATGTCGTGCGTGATGAAGAGGTAGGACAGGCCGAGTTCGGCCTGCAGATCCTTGAACAGATTCAACACCTGGGCCTGCACGCTGACGTCGAGGGACGAGGTCGCCTCGTCGCAGACGATCAACTCGGGCTCCACCGCCAGCGCCCGCGCCAGGGCGATCCGCTGCCGCTGGCCCCCGGAGAACTCGTGCGGATAGCGCGCGGCCATCTCCGGACGCAGTCCGACCCGGGCGAGCAGCGCTGACAACCTGGCCTGGCGGTCGGCAGCATCGCACCCCACGCCGTGCACCTCCATGCCCTCGACGATCGCCTCGCCGACGGTCATGCGCGGGTTCAGACTGGACTGCGGATCCTGAAAGATCACCTGCGCGCGACGGCGGAACGGCTTGAGCGCCGCGCGCGACAACCCCGCCAGCTCGGTCCCCTGGATCCGCACCGATCCGGACGTGACCGGCGCAAGGCCCACCACCGCCCGCCCGGCCGTCGTCTTGCCGCACCCCGACTCGCCGACCAGCGCCAGCGTCTCCCCGCGCGCAAGGCTCAGCGAGATGCCGTCCACCGCGTGCACCCGGCCGGTCACGCGCTGCAGTAGACCGCGGCGGATCGGAAAATGGACCTTCAGATCGCGGATCTCCAACCGCACGGCGCCGGTATCGCGGGACGAAGCCGGGGCCGGGGCCAGCTCGGCCGCCAGCGGCTCCAGCATCGCCTGCTCGAGCAGAAAGCACGCGGCCCGTCGCCCGCCACCCAGGTCGACATCCGGCGGCATCGCCGCGCGGCAGCGGTCCATGACGCGCGGACACCGGTTCGCAAAGCGGCAGCCCGGAGGAAACTCGGTGGCCGGGGGCACCATGCCCTCGATCGTCGCCAGCCGCCGGCCCCGCACGGAGCGGGACGGCATCGACCGCAGAAGCAGTTGCGTATAGGGATGCTGCGGG
>CAYRFK010000099.1:0-16540 GCA_964423465.1 uncultured Verrucomicrobiota bacterium
CGAAGCCGGTGAAGGCGATGTGCGACGTGGCCTTTCCGGGCGCGCCGAGCAAACGGCCCGTGCCCGTAATGTAGTCGGCGCCATCTGTGGTGCGAAGAATCACAAGCAACTCGACGCCGGCGCGTGCGCCGGCGGGCACGGAGGATTCCACGACCAGTCCTTCCGCCGCGCCGAGGTCGAGGCCCTTCGGGTAATCGAACGATACGAAGAGATGCGTGTCGGGCAGGTTGGTCGTCGCGGTCGACGTCGCGCACCAGCCGGAGGTGGCATCGCCCGTTATTGCGGTCCGCGTGCCGGCGCCGTGTCCGAGCGTGGGCGTCGCGGCCGGCAGCGGCGAGCGCACGAGCGCGGGCGAGGCCCCGGCGGCGCCGCGCAGACGCCGCGGTGCGTCGATCGTGGGCGCCCGGAACAGCATGCCGCCGTAGGGACCGAGTTTCAGCGGCACACTGGCACCGGTCGTCAGGGCGGTCATCGAACCCGCGGCAGGATCCCACATCTCGCTCACGCCGCGGCCGGGGAAGCGCAGCGTGCCCTCCCAGGGCTCGGCGCCGTCGTTGATCGCGAAGTAGACGTCGTGATCGGCGACCCGGCGGTGCGTGGTGCGGACGGGGGATCCGGTCCCGCCGGTGAAGGCGTCGGGTTCGAGCAGGGAATCGAGGGTGCGCGGCAGCAGGGAAAGGAGTCCCTCCGGCAGGAACACGCCCGCGCCGCCTGATTCGGTTCCGGTCATGGCCGGGCCTTCGCCCGCGCCGAACATCGCGGCGGCGAGCGCCTGCACGCGCGAGTCGGGGAGGGCGAAGTCGCTGTTCGCGGGCCGCGCGCCGACGGAGATCACGACACCGCCCTCGCGCTGGAACGCGGCCAGGTTCTCCCATGCCGCCATCGGCAGCGTGTCGGCGCCTGGAAGGACGACGACGCGCCAGCGCAGCTTGCCGTGGACGAGCGAGTCGCCCTCCACCTTCGCCTCCGCGAGGGCGCGCGCGTCGACGAAGGCGAAGTCGCGGCCGGCGGCGTAGAGCGTGCTTCGCACCTCGCGCAGCACGGCCTCGATGCGGCGGATCTCCGGCACGTCGGTCGCGCCGCGCAGCGCGGGGACGAATCGCGGCCACAGGGTTTCCGTCGGATAGAGCACCGCGATGTCCGCGACCTGGTGCCCGCCGGCCAGCAGCGTCGAGCAACGGCCGACCCAACGGTTGAGGTCGCGGAGTTGGTCGTCGGTCAGGTCCTGGAACCGGTAGTAGCTGGTGAAGACACCGATGCCGCCCCAGAGCTGGCGGTTCAGGGAGCCGCGGATCTCGTCCGCCGTGACGATCCGCACCGGCCGCTTGTCGCCCTCGCCGCGGTAACGCTGGGAGTGGTCCGAGGCCTCGCTCATCGTCACGGTGCGGCCTTCGAGACAGGCGATGCTGTCGATCATCCGCGCGACATACCACGGCACCTCCGACGGGAGGCTCGTGAGGCAGTCCATGCTCGGCGCATCGAGGCGGCGCGCGCAGCGGAAGAAATCGCCGTAAAGCGGCACGTGACCGGCGAGGCTCTCCTCCATCAGCAAGTGGCCGCCGGACGCGAAGCCGTGGGCGCGGCACCACGTCTGGATCTGGCCGAAGTAGTTCTCGGAAACGAGATCCGCGATGGTGTCCCAGAAGTCGTAGCGGGCCTTTGCGCCCCGCGGGCCGGCCTCGACGACGAGCGCGGGCAGCAGTGGTGCCAAGTTCGTTCCGCGGCGCTTCCGGAACTCGCCCGGCAGGTTGGCGGACCACGGCAGCACGCGGTAGGGCATCGGCCGGAACCAGAGATTCATGAGGGACGGCTCGTCGGTGAACGTCGAGACAAACCATTTCCCGAGATCCGCGCCGAGGCGGGCGGCGTAGCGGTCGTGCGTGACCTCGAGGAACCGTGCGGTCGTCTCGGGCATCAGCAGATTGATGCAGGGCTTCTTGAACGCGAGGCTGACGGCGGCGTGGGTGCCTTCGTAGATCAGGTCGTCGGTCATCGCAACCACGGCCCACTCGCCCGCAGGGGCCTGCCAGCGCAGGCGGCGGTCGGCGACGGAGGCGGCGAGGTCGCGGGCCTGGTCGAGTTGCGCGACGCCGTTGCGCATGGGCAGGGCGACGGCCGAGACCAGTGCGCCCGGCGGCAGATCCAGCGCGATCTCCCCGCCGGAGGTGTTCGTTAGGGCGACGAGCAGTCCGCGGGCGGCCCACTCGGGATGGCCGGCGAGGGTCAGGTCGCGCGCGCTGCCGGAGGGATAACCGCACTCGTCGTAAAGCCACAGCGACATGCCCGCCGCCTTTGCCATGCGGACGCCGCGGAGAAATGCGGGCCACTTCGACTCGTCGTCGACGTAACCGGTGAACGACACGTTGCCCGCGAAGCCGCCGAATCCCTGCGCGGCAAGCTGCCGGAGCTGCCGGTCCTGCGCGGCCGGGTCGTCCGCCTGGCCGTGCAGGATCCGCAGGATGCGCGACGATGCCGCCGGCTCCGCGAAGCGCTCCTCCAGCGTGCGGTCTGCCGCGGGCTGCGGCGGCAGCGCCGTGTCGTTCGTCGGTCCGGCCCATGCCGTGACGCAGGTGAGTGCAGCCGCCGAGGCGATCATCAGGGTCGTGAAGTTCATGACGGGCGGAGCAGGAACTCGATGGCCCTTCGGCGGGAGGCGTCCATGTCGGTCGTCGGAAGGAGGCGTCGCAGCCAGGAATGCGGGAACTCCTTCAAGACTGGCCAAGGTGCCTGCTGAAGGGCGGTCTGCGTGTACTTGGCCGAGACCTCGGGCTTCTTTAGTAGACGCTTCAGTTGGTCCGGCGCCGGATGCTTGAGAAGCCCGGTGAACAGCGGCAGACGGACCGACCGCCCCGGGGCGTACGGGCAGCGCACGAACCCCTCCGGCCGCGCGAATTGCACCGTGCGCTTCATCGCCCGCCTCTCCCCATCAACCGGACGATTTCGTTCCGCATGTTCAGAGCCACGGACGGGTCGATGTCCCGATAGGCGGCCAGGTCGGCCTTCAACGAGGTGGGCGTCCACCCTTCCATTCGTTGAAGGAGAAGGATGCCGTCCTGGGCGCGCAGGGCCATCCGGAGCGCCGATCGGAGCTGCGGCTGCGCGGCCAACGCCGCATGAATATCCACCAAGTCGCGTGCCTCCGTCCGGTCAATGAGGCACTGGACCTTGTCGTCAAGGTACCGCCGGAGCGACACCCGCATCAGGCCGGGCACGGCCTTGGATGGCGTCAGTTGTCTTGGCTCCACGTCCCGGTAGTTCGAAAGAACCTCAAGAACGATCTTCTTCCGCGGCCTGTACTCGACAACCACCGCGAATCCGTCGCCGAACTCGTCCGGCGCGCGAAGGACGCTGCACGAGGATCCGAACGCCCGCTCAACCTCGGCCAGCAGAGGGCGGACGTCGATCAGGGCGCGGTGTGTGTGCAGATCCAGATCGAACGACCGCCGATGGTGCAGTTCCTCCACCGCGATCGCCGCCGTTCCGGCCCAGTAGCACGTCCTCGCGAGGCGCGGACACCGGGCCACAACCTCCTTCATCGCGCGGATGAGTTCCGTTTCCGATGCAGTTGCAGTCACGCTTTCCATATACCCCCATGGATGCGGTCGTTATCAAGCAGAATCCGTCCCGGCGTGGGGGAGGAGAAGAGGCAACACCGCGGACCCCGGCCCGCCCCGGTTCGATGAGGCCGAAGCCTGGAGTGCGGGGACGCGTTCGTCCTGTTATCCTCTCCCTGCCACCGTGCCGGACCGGCGCGCGAAGCGACGGGGCCATGTCGGGCGGTTGGACGACGGAGAACGCATGAAATCGATCCTGATGTGCAGCTACCTGGCGGTGGCGGGGCTGGCGGGGGCGGCGGAGGACATCCTCGTCGCGGACTTCGAGGGGAAGGACTATGGCGCGTGGACCGCGAACGGCGAGGCCTTCGGGCCGGGGCCGGCGAAGGGTACGCTGCCGCACCAGATGGAGGTCTCCGGGTTCCGGGGCAACGGCCTCGTCAACTCGTTCTTCCATGGCGACCGGACGACCGGCACGCTGACCTCGGCCGAGTTCACCCTCGAGCGGCCGTACCTGAACTTCCTGATCGGCGGCGGGGGGTGGTCGAACCGGACCTGCATGAATCTTGTCGTCGACGGGAAGGTCGTTCGCACCGCCGCCGGCCCCAACGTCGTGCCGGGCGGCAGCGAGAATCTGGCGCCGGCCGGCTGGGACGTGCGCGAGTTCACAGGCCGCACGGCGCGGATCGAGATCGTCGACGCCGCGACCGGCGGCTGGGGCCACATCAATATCGATCACATCGTGCAGAGCGAGCGAGCGGCGCCGCCTGCGACGAAGCCGGTCACGCTGGAGCGGACGGTTGTCCTCGAGAAGGCGTACCTGCTGCTTCCCGTGCGCAACGGCGCCAAGAAGGGGCCGAAGGCGAAGGGGGTGCTCGTGGTCGACGGCGTGGTCGCCCGCGAATTCGACATCGATCTCGCCGACGAGCCCGAGTGGTTTGCGCATCTCGACGTCCGCGCATGGCGGGGGAAGACAGCCGTCCTGCGCGCCGAGAAGATCGATGAGGGTTCGAAGGCCCTCGACCTCGTCGCCACGTCGGATGCGATCTGGAAGGCGGACGAGGTCTACCGCGAGCCGTTGCGCGGGCAGTTCCACTTCTCGTCGAAGCGCGGCTGGAACAACGATCCGAACGGGATGGTCTTCGCGGACGGCGAGTATCACCTCTACTACCAGCACAACCCGTACGGCTGGCCGTGGGGCAACATGCACTGGGGGCACGCGGTCAGCGCGGACATGGTCCACTGGCGCGAGGAGCAGATCGCGATCTTCCCCGTCCGCCACGGCGACTGGGTCTTCAGCGGCAGCGCGGTGGTCGACCGCGACAACACCAGCGGGTGGCGCACCGGCACCAACCAGCTCGTCGTCGCCGCCTTCACCAGCACCGGACGCGGCGAGTGCATCGTCTACTCCAGCGACCGTGGGCGGACGTTCCGCGAGTTCGAGGGCAACCCGGTGGTCGTGCACAAGGGGCGCGACCCGCGGTTGCTGTGGCACGAGGCGTCGAAGCAGTGGGTCATGGCGGTCTACACCGAGGCTGACGGAAAGCGCTGGATCGCCTTCCACACGTCGCCGGACCTGAAGGCCTGGACCTTCCGCAGCCGGATCGAAGGCTTCTACGAGTGTCCGGATCTCTTCGAACTGGGCGGGAAATGGGTGCTCACCGCGGCGAGCAGCGAGTACATGGTCGGCCGGTTCGACGGCGCGACCTTTACGCCGGAGACGCCGAAGCTGAAGGGGCATCTCGGCCGCGGCTACTACGCGGCGCAGACGTTCTCGCACGAACCGAAGGGCCGGATCGTGCAGATCGGCTGGTTCCAGACGGCGACGCCGGGGATGCCGTTCAACCAGTCCATGAGCCTGCCGAACGAACTGCGACTCGTCGAAACGGCCGGGGGCCTGCGGATGACGTGGACGCCGGTCCGTGAGCTGGAGGCGCTGCGCTCGAAGACCCACCGTATCGGCCCGGTGGCGCTCAAGGACGGCGCCGCCAATCCGCTGGCCGGCATCGCGGCGGAGCTGGTCGAGTTGCGCGCGGAGATCGAGCCGGGCGATGCGTCGGAGATCACATTCACGCTTCGCGGGCTGACGGTCGTCTACGAGGCGGCGAAGCAGGAGTTGGTCGTCAACGGCCACCGCGCCCCGGCACCGCTGAAGGACGGCAGGCTGACGCTGGCCGTCTACGTCGACCGCAACGGTTCGGAGGTCTACGCATGCGACGGTCTGGTCTTCGTCCCGATGCCCTTCCTGCCGAAGGTGGACGACCGGGCGCTCGCGGTGGCGGCCAAGGGCGGAACGGCGCGGCTGACGTCGCTCGATGTGCACGAGTTGCGCAGCATCTGGCCGCGGTGAGGGCGGCGGTCGGGGCTGGCGATGCGCACGGGATCGGGTAGGATTTGCCGCATGGATGGTGGGATTTCATGGCGGGCGGGGCTGCGGATTGGCGCGGTTGCGGCGCTGACCGTGTGGGCGCAGGCGGCATCGGCGGCGATTCCGCAGGCGGCGATCGATGATCCGCGCTTCAAACTCGGCTACCTGGTCGTCACGCACTACGCGGGTGTCGACACGAACGGCGTGGGCGACTCGCTGCCGGGGTTGCAGGAGGCCGTGAACGATGCCTATACGAACAACCTCGTCACGTTGTTTCCCGCGGGGACCTACCAGATCTCGGACACCCTCCACTGCCGGGCCTTTCACCTCGCCAGCGGCACGAACGCCTCCGGCAGTCTCGTGCTGGCCGTCAACCCCTGCACGTCGATGTCCTACGTCCTCCAAGGCTCCGGCCTGGGGCCTCGCCCGATCCTGAAGCTCGCCGCCGCGTCGGCGGCGGACTTCGACAACACGAACGCGGTCCGGCCGCTGCTGCTGTTCCGGCTGTACCAGTCGACAAACTTTCCGAACGCGCCGATGGAGCCGCCGCCTTCGACCAACGTCCTCGCCTCGGCGGAGGGCTACAAGATCGACTCGTCGTATCTTTTCGACTGGGAACTTCGGAACCTCGACCTCGATTGCGGCGGCCATGCGGGCGCGGTGGGCGTGGTCTTCCCGGCGGCCCAGGGCTCGCTCATCGCCAACGTGAGCGTCAACGCGACGAACGCCACCGCCGGCTTTCAGGGCCTGCCCGGCCGCAACTGGGGCGCGGTGAATGTCGGGGTTTTCGGGGGGCGCTACGGGATACGCACCGGCATCACGGCGTCCGGCAGCCTGTGCGCGGGCTCGACACTGCTCGGGGTGCGGCTCGAGGGCCAGACCGTGGCGCCGCTCGAGTACGACGATTTCGTGCCGCTGGTCATGGCGGGGTTCCGGATTTCGAAAGCGGCCGGACCGCTGCTCGCGGTGAAGAACTCGAACTCGGGCAACAGCACGGCGTGGAACACGATGACGCTGCTCGACGGCGTCCTCGACATCACCGGCGGTGTTGCGACGAATGCTGCAATCGCGAACCCCGGCGGCAAGAACCTCTATCTCCGCAACGTGTACGTGCGCGGCGCGACGAATCTCGTGCAGAGCTCCGCGCTCGCGCCGCTCCGGGGGACCGGGACGTGGAGCCGGATCGACGAGTACGTTCACACCGACCAGCGGGCCGCCGCTGCGGGGACGACGAGCCAGTTGGCGACCTACAGCATGCTCGACGGGGTTACGAACCGCGCCGCCGAACGGGTCAAGCTCGCGTCGCCCGACTGCGGTCCGCCGCCCGCCGGCCTCCTCACGCGCCACCTGCCGTCGCGCGGCCTTCCCGCCTACGAGGGGGCGGGCAACCTCCCGACGATCGTCGTGACCGACCTGCCCTATGGCGCGGTGCCGGGCGATGCGGAGGACGATCTCGCCGTGATCCAGCGGGCGGTCGACGACGCGAGCGCGGCGGGCCACGGGCGGGTGTTCATTCCGAAATCGTCGGCGGACGGGTCGTCCTCCGGCGCGTTCCTGCTGTCCGGGACGCTGGTGCTCCGTTCCAATACCGTGCTCTTCGGCGCCTCGAAGAACTATGTCAGCGAACTGCGCACGCATGCCTCGTGGCGGCCGGCCGTCGCCGCGGACATCGTGCGGACGGAGAATGACGTGACGGGCGCGCCGTATCTCGGCGACCTCGCGATCGCGACGGACATCACGCTCTACCGCCATCCGTTCACGTTCGTCCATTGGCGCGCGGGCGCGGCGTCGGAGACGTTCGACCTCCGCATGGAGGTCCCCTACGAATTCAACCCGCCGGCCAACTCGAACCACTACACCGGCGTCCGGTTCAGCGGCAGCGCGGGCGGGCGCCACTACTTCTATCCGGAGGGTGAGCTGGACAAGGTCGCCAACGCGACGTCGTTCTACGTGTCCAACAACGGCAACCAATACCGGATGCTGCGCATCGAGGGCACGACGCAACCGCTCTGGCTCTACGGCTACAACCTCGAGGGCGGCAAGAGGGACCGGCGCGACTACGACGCCGAGATCCGCGACGCGGCCAACGTCCGCTGGGTCGGGTGGAAGCGCGAAGGGGCCTGTTCCATGCTCCGGCTGGAGAACGCGACGAACTTCGCGCTCTACGCGGCCGGCGCGATGCGCGAGGCGCTTGCGGCGGACCGGGCCATGTTCGACATCACGGGAGCCTGCAGCGGGATTCTGTTTGCCAACGTCCTGATTCAGGCCGACGAGGGGACCAATGCGCCGTCGGCGACGCTGCGCGAGACGATCGACGGACAGCCGACCCATGCCGTCGTCTATCCCGCGGGCGTGTCGCTCTACAAGCGTGGCGCGATCGACGACGACGCGATGCGCGCCGGACTGGCCGTGGGTGCCCCGAAGTTTGTCGCGATCAGGCCGGACTCCGGGGGCATCCGGCTTCACGCAGCGGGCGGCGTGGCCGGGTACCGCTACGATGTCGAGTCGTCGGGCGATCTCGCGGCGTGGACGTCCGGGCCCTCCTGGGTCGCCGGGCCGGACGCCAGCGAGATAATGGACCCGCAGACGGGCGCGGCCACACGGGTCTTTTACCGCGCGGTCTCGCCCTAGAGATCGATTCCCGCGTGTGGCCGCCTGTGGCCGTCTTGCCTTTGGTTGCCCGTTCTGGCACTTACACGACCACGTGGAGCCGGACTTCTGCGCGGTCAGGGGCCGGCCATCCGCCGCGAAGCCTCGCACATCAAAGGCGGGCCACCGGACGCTGCCGATGCCCGCGAGGGGCGGTCGCGCGGGATGAACAACAGGAAGGAAGAGCCGCCATGAACCGTTCACTTGTCGTCCCCGCCATGCTGTTCATCGCCGCCTCCCCGGCGCAGCCCTCCGCGGTCGCCGCCGCGCCGGCGCCCTTTGCGGACGCGGTTGCGGTCTGGCATTTCGGCGACCTTGCCTCGGGACTACGTCGGGCCGTTCTACAAATCCGACCGAAAGTGGACCGAGGAGATCGAGGACTGCGCCTGCCCCGACTTCTTCCCGCTCGGTGACCGGCACATGCTGCTGATGCATACGCACCGGCCGTACGGCCAGTGCCAGTACTACCTCGGCCGCTACGCGAATGAGCGCTTCATGCCCGAGGTCCACGGCCGCATGACCTGGCCGGGCGGACAGATGTGCGCGCCCGAGACGCTGCTTGACGACAAGGGGCGACGGATCTTCTGGGGTTGGATCACAGAGGCCGGACCCCGGACGAACGGTTGGGCCTCGGTCGCGAGCCTGCCGCGCGTCCTGTCGCTGGCGAAGGACGGCACGCTGCGGATCGAGCCGGTGCCGGAGTTGGAGGCCCTGCGGTGCGAGCCGTGGTCGCGCGCCGCGGTCGACGTGCCCGACGGGGGCGAGGTGGTGCTGGAGGGTGTACGCGGAGACTGCCTGGAACTCGATCTCACCTTCGAGCCCGGCTCGGCGGTGGAATTCGGCCTGAAGATCCGCCGCTCGCCCGACGGCGCGGAGGAGACGGCCGTTGTGTGCGTGCCCGGGAAGCGGACGCTGAAGACCGGGCTGGCAAAGTCGACGCTCAATCCTTCCATCCGCTACCCGGCCATGTCCGGACAGATCGCGGACGAGAAGGGGCTGCCGGAGTCCGCGCGCTTCACGACGGAGCAGGTCGCACCCTTCGACCTTGCGCCGGGCGAGCCGCTCCGGCTGCGTGTGTTTCTCGACCGGTCCGTGCTCGAGGTCTTTGCCAACGGCCGCCAGTGCCTTACCCAGCGCATCTACCCGACGCGCCCCGACAGCCTCGGCGTGTCGCTCTTCGCCGTCGGCGCCCCCGTCCGCGTCCGCGACGCCAAGGCCTGGCGCATCTCGCCGGTGAATTCGTATTAAAAAGGGGCGGGGGACGAGGGGCGAGGGGCCGGAAGGGCAACACAAAGACGCAAAGGGCGCGAAGAGAGAAGAGCGTATCCACGTCCGGCGCCCTCCTCCTTTGCGCTCTTTGCGTCTTTGTGTTGTCCCCCCCCGTGGTGCAAGAGCGGCGTGACTCGCGGGGGGGTTGTGTCTACTCTGCGGGCATGAAACTGAACCCGTACATCCTGGGCAACACGGTGATTGCGGCGCTGGGGGGGCTGCTGTTCGGGTTCGACACGGCGGTCATCTCCGGCACGACCGAGGCGCTGACGAAGGTCTTCGCCCTGACGAGCGGCCAGCTCGGCTTCACGGTGTCGAGTGCGCTGATCGGTACGATCCTCGGCGCGTTGATCGCGGGCCGTCCGGCGGACCGCTTCGGGCGGCGGCCGGTGCTGTTCGCGATCGCGGTCCTCTACTTCGTGTCGGCGGTCGGCAGCGCGTTCCCGTGGGACTGGGCCTCGTTCCTCTTCTTCCGCTTCATCGGCGGCATCGGGGTGGGGGCGGCCTCGGTCGTCTCGCCGATGTACATCGCCGAGATCTCGCCCGCAGCGGCGCGCGGCCGGCTCGTTGCGGTGACGCAGTTCAACATCGTGCTCGGCATCCTGCTGGCCTACCTGTCGAACTACATCATTGCCGGGTTCGCCCTCGGCGATACGGAATGGCGCTGGATGTTCGGCGTCGAAGCCGTGCCGGCCGCTGCGTTCTTCTTCCTGCTCTTCCTGACGCCCGAGAGCCCGCGGTGGCTCGTCGCGCAGCGGCGGAGCGGAGACGCCCGCAGGATCATGGAGCGGCTGGCCCCCGGCGCGGGCACGGTCGATGCGGAGTTGGCCGAGATCCAGGCGTCGATCGACGTCGAGCACCACTCACTGCGGGAGCCGTTCTTCCAGGCGAAGTACAGGAAGCCGATCCTGCTCGCGGTCGCGATCGCCGCGTTCAACCAGCTCTCGGGCATCAACGCGCTGATCTACTACACGGCGCACATCTTCAAGATGGGCGGCGCGGGGGAGCAGTCGGCGCTGCTGCAGTCGGTGATCATCGGCCTTGTGAACCTCGGTTTCACGATGGCGGCGCTGACGGTCATCGACCGTTTCGGACGCCGCAATCTGATGCTCGTCGGCTCGGTCGGCTACATCGTGAGTCTCGGTGCCGTTGCGTATTCGTTCTACACCGGTACGGGCGGCACGCTGCTGCTCGCAAGCTTCGTCGTCTTCATCGCCGCCCACGCCTTCGGCCAGGGCGCGGTGATCTGGGTGTTCATCAGCGAGATCTTCCCGAACCGCGTCCGCGCGCGCGGGCAGGCGCTGGGCAGCTTCACGCACTGGATCATGGCCGCGGTGATCTCGTGGACCTTCCCGATGATCGCCGCGAAGTCCGGCGGCCACACGTTCGCCTTCTACACGATCTGCTGCGTCGGCCAGCTGATCTGGGTGCTGAAGATGATGCCAGAGACCAAGGGTGTTTCTCTCGAGCAGATCCAGAAGCGGCTCGGGATCGACTAGCCCGGCGCCGGGGCGGACCAGTCCTCGACGGATATCGTGATGCCGATGACACGCGGCGGGAGGAAGTACCTCACGCGCGCGAGTCGGCGACGGCGGCAATTTCCGCGAAGTGACGGTCGCGCTCCAGCAGTGCGGCCCCATGCCGCCGGGCGCAGGCGAAGACGAGGATGTCGCCGAGGGGAACCGGACGTCCGTGCTCGCGGCATGCGCGGGCTGTTTCTGCGGCCAGCCGCCAGCAATCGGCATCGAACTCAAGCCACTGGCACAGGCGCCGCATGCCCTCCAGTCGGGCAAGATCCTTTCGTCCGCGCACCCCACGGTACAACTCGACCCACACGGGATCGCAGAGGGCCGCGCGGCTGTCCTGCAATGCCTTCGCCACCTCGCCTGTCACTCCGGGGTCCGCGAGATCCCCCCGAAGAACCCGTACCCACACCGAGGTGTCGACCAGCACGAGACCGTTGCTCATCGCGCTCACCGGGACCGCTCCGCTTCTCGCATGTCTGCGGCCTCGATCTCGTCGTTTGAATCGACCTTCCAGGTGCCGAACGTGGCGACGAGCGAGTCGACGGCATGCTGCCGGTTGAACGCCTCCACCGCCTTCAAGACGGCCTCCCGCTTTGTCCGGGCTCCGGTCTGCCGGAGGAGTTCTGAGAGGGTTTCCTCGGGAATATCGATCGTTGTTTTCATGCTTCCATGGTAGCCTCAATGCGGAAGCCGATCAACAATTGATCCGGAATCCAAAAGACGCACATCGGGAATCCCCGTTGAACCTCGGGGCTGGAATGGTAGTCTCCGTCCGCAGGCCCGCATCGGTCTCGCGAAGCGACGGGCCGGGGAGTATCGCGTGAATCGGAACCGCTGGCTGGGAGCTGTTGCCGGGGCGATCTGTTCCGCGGCGTCGGGTGCCGTGGCGGAGGGTGCGTGGGATGCGGCCAGGGGGGCGCTGGTCGTGCCGGCCGACCCCGCGTTCCGCACGCTGCCGCTGACAGTCGAATGCCGCGTGCGGCTGACTTCGTGGGGCGGCTACAACATCCTCGTCGCGAACGAGCCGAAGTCCTCCGCGACCCACTGGGAGATTTTTACGACGCCGAAGGACGGCCGGCTCCACGCCTACATTCCGGGCCGGGCGCCTGACCACCTCCGCACCGGGACCGTTCTATCCACCGGCCGGTGGCACGCCGTCGCGATGGTGCTGGAAGAGAGCCGCGTGCGCCTTTTCGTCGACGGCGCCGAGGCCGGTGTTGTGGCGATCGCGTCCCGCGGCGGGGCGCCGGCTCCGGGGCCGTTGGCGATCGGCGGCCTCTCGGAGGGCGGCACCGGGTGCGATGGATTCCTCGATGACGTGCGGATCCTGCGCGGGGCATGGCCGCCCGGGGCCGCGCCCGCGCCGTTGGAGGCTGTCCTCGCCGACTGGCGATTCGAGCCCGGCGCGCCGCTCGCCGACTCGTCGCCGGCCCGACGTGTCGCAACGCTGCGGGCGCATATCGTGCACAGTCCGGCGGGCGAGGGCATGGCCGGCGGGATGTCGACCGCGCTCCAACCGCTGCCGCCAGCCGAAGACGCCATCCCGCTGCGGGCCACGCTGGCGGAGACGGCGCGCCGCATGGGGTTGGCGTCGGTGCATCCGGACGAGGTGCGAGACGAGGTGTTACGTGCGTGGAGCCGCGAGTTTGACGGGTGGAACCGTCGCGACTACGCGGAAGGCCGCGGCGGCGGTCCTGACCGCGCCAAGCTTGAACGCGAGGTGGTCGACCGACACTCGCTCGTCTGGGAATCCGATGGCGGCCCGGCGGGCACGACACTCCGCCGCACTGTCGCCCTGCTCGACCATCTCGAATCCGCCCACGGGGCCGCGCCGTGGGCCGCAACCCGCGCCGACCTCGATCGGCTTCGTGCCGCCGTCGCGGGAGCACCGGGCGACCGCGGCTTTCATCTCGCCGCCTGTGCGGTGCGTCGGCAGATTGCCCTGGCGAATCCACGGTTCGACTTCGACGCGCTACTCTGTGCCGCCCGCGGCACGTTCGCCGGCTCGGCGAGGTCCAACCCGGCCAACGCCGACATCCAGGGCGGGCATTTCGTGACGCAGTACTTCGGATTCAACGCGCTGCCCGGCGGCGGGCTCTACGTCGTTCGCAACCTGAAGGACCGGCCGGAGGTCGTCGACGTCCTGGCTGGGGCGATCGTCCAGAACGGCCGGCTCAAGGGACGGCGGCTCGACCGCGGCGCGGTGGCGACGCCGGATCTCGCCCCGGACGGGCGGTCGATCGTCTTCGCCTGGACCGCCAATCGCGAGCACCGCTGGGCCTACGAGACCAACACGTGCTTCCACCTTTTCCGTGTCAACGCCGACGGGTCCGACCTCCGGCAGCTCACCGACGGCGCGTGGAACGATTTCGACCCGTGCTGGCTGCCCGACGGCCGCATCGCGTTCGTGTCCGAGCGGCGCGGCGGCTACATCCGCTGCTTCGCGGCGTACCTGAAGGTGCGCAACTACACGATGATGTCGATCGCCGCCGACGGGACCGACCTCCGCGCGCTGAGCTACTTCGAGACCGCCGAGTGGAACCCGACCGTCGACAACGACGGCCGCCTTGCCTTCACGCGCTGGGACTATGTCGATCGCGAGAACTGCCTTGGCACGCGGCACTGGGTCTGCAACCCCGACGGCACCAACCCGCGCGCGCCGCACGGCAACTACCCGCATCCCTATCACACGTTTCCGGACCACGAGCCGTGGGCGGTCGAGGGCGGGCGCGAGATCGACAGCCGCCGCGGCACGCCGCTGGTCGAGATGGGCATCCGCGCCGTGCCTGGGTCGCCGCTCTTCGCATTCACCGCCGCGCCGCACCACGGCGAGGTGTTCGGGTCGATCTGCCTGCTCGACCTGCGCGTGCCGGACGACCGCCACATGTCGCAGGTCCGCCGTTTCACGCCGGACGAGCCGTTTCCCGAGACCGAGATACCGGGGCGGCGGCATTACAAGTACGGGATGCCGTGGGCGCTCGACGAGGACTTCATCCTCTGCAACCGTTGGGAGGATGTGATTCTCGTCGACCGCTTCGGCAACCAGGAGCTTCTCGTCGCGCTGCGCGAGTTGCCCGGGCCGCAGGACGAGCGACTGCGGCTGGTCGATCCGGTTCCGCTGCGCCCGCGGGCGCGCCCGGCCGTGATTCCGTCCGCCGTGCGATGTGCGGAACGGCCCGACGCGCCGCCCGCGACGATCGCGGTGATGAACGTCTCCGATTCCGACCTGCCGTTCCCTCCAGGCGTGAAGCCGAAGTGGCTGCGCGTTGTGCAGGCTGTGCCGAAGACCAACCATGCGATGGGCGATCCGATGATCGGCTACGAGCGCGAGAACACGCCGCGCATCCCGCTCGGCATTGTGCCGGTCGAGGACGACGGCAGCGCACATTTTCAGGCGCCGGTGGCGAAGCAGTTGATCTTCCAGGTGCTGGACGAACGGTTCATGGCGATCCAGTCGATGCGGTCCGTCGCCTTCGTCCATCCCGGCGAGCAGCTCTCCTGTCTCGGATGCCACGAGGATCCGCACCGCGCCGCGCCGCCGTCCGCGCCGCCGCTGGCGATGCGCCGGGCGCCGTCCCGGCTCGCGCCCGAGTGCGGACCGGTCGAGCCCGTCAGCTACCACCGGCAGATCCGTCCGATCTTCGAGCGCACCTGCGTGCCGTGTCACGCGAAGGAGGGGAAAGGCCCGCGCGACATGAGCTACGAGGCGCTGAAGGAGGGCTGGACCTTCTGGTTCTCCGGCGCGATGGCGTGGAACATGACGACGGACTACAGCGGCATCCACGGCGGTTCGCGGACGATCCCCGGCCGCTTCGGTGCCCGCGCGTCGCGCATCGGGCAGGCGCTGCTGACGCCGCGCCACCTCGCCGCCGTGTCCGAGGATGAGCGGCATCAAGTGATCCTGTGGCTCGACTGCAATTCGAACCGGCTCGGGGCCTACGAGAACGCGGCGGCCCAGCTCCGTGGCGAGAACGTGTGGCCGTCGCTTGATGTTGACCCGGCGAATGTCACGGGCGTCGAGTCCGGCGCCGCGCCGCTGCGGGGGCTATTCTGGCATGATCGGGCTGCCGGCCTGCGGGAGTGATCGGCGGGAGGCAGACAGGAGTGTCTGCCTCACGGTCCGCACGGGGGGTGGTTCGGATTTCATCTGGTGCGCCAGCCGTCGCCCGGTTCGATTCCTTTCGTGACACCGACTCGGCGGATGTGTCACAACGGGTGCGGAGAAGCGGACATGAACATGCGTACGTTGCTGCCTCTGGCCGTCCTTGCCGGTCTTGCGCTCGCCGCTTCGGCCGCTGGGGGCGGAGTGACGGTTGTCACCAACATGCCGTACCACGGAGCCGCCGCGGACGATTACCAGCGCGAGCGCTGCCGGCTGGATCTCTACATGCCCGCGGGCACGGGGTTCCCGACGATCGTGTGGTTCCATGGCGGCGGGCTGACGGCGGGGAGCAAGACCGGCGTCGACACGCGGGCCATTTCCCACGCGCTGGCGGGGGATGGGATCGCGGTGGCGGCGGCCAACTACCGGCTCAGTCCGAAGGTGAAGTTCCCGGCCTACGTCGACGATGCGGCGGCGGCCGCGGCGTGGGTGCGGGAGAACATCGGGAGCCGCGGGGGCGATTCGAACCGGGTCTTTGTCGGCGGCCACTCGGCGGGGGCCTACCTGGCCTCGATGGTCGGCATGGACGCCTCGTACCTGCGCCGTCACGGACTCGAGCCGTCTGCGATCGCGGGCTACGTGCCGGTCAGCGGCCAGATGATGACGCACTTCACGGTGCGGGCCGAGCGGCAGTTGGGGACGAATGCGATCCTGGCCGACGCGGCGGGGCCGATCTTCCACACGCGTCGCGACGGGCCGCGGATGCTGCTGGTCATGGGCGACCGCGACTGGCCGGCGCGGCTCGAGGAGAACCGGTACTTCGCGGCGCTCCAGAAGGTGGCCGGGAACCGGAACGTCGAACTCCTCGTGGTGTCCAACCGCACGCACGGGACGATTGCCTCGAAGATCACCGATCCAGCCGATCCGGCCCGAAGGGCGATCCTCCGGTTCGTCCGTGCCGACCCCGGGCTGTACGCGCCGGTGTCCCGCCGCTGACGCCGGGGCGCATCTCCGAGATTGCGTTGCCACGGGGATCGCACGAACGGCCGGGCCGGCGGCCCGGCCCTACCAC
>CAYRFK010000100.1:0-16399 GCA_964423465.1 uncultured Verrucomicrobiota bacterium
CGGCTCCTGCTGTTCTAGACACACTAAAGGAACTTAGTGATGCTCTCGGCGGCGACGAAAACTTTGCTTCTACGATTGCTGGTAATATCGGCGCAGTAGATGATAAAGTTGATCAAGAGATTTCAGATCGTCAAGCAGCAGTAAGTGCAGAGCAATCTTCACGTGAAGCAGGCGATCAATCTCTCCAAACTGAAATTGACGCATTGGAATTGGTTGTTTCTTCGGAAACTACTAGCCGCCAATCGGCAATGTCTTCCGAGCAACAAGCTCGTCAGGCAGCACTGAGTAGTCTGAGGCTATCAGCGAGTTCCCGCATTTGATGTTGTCCTGCAACGGCGGAAGCAGGGCGATCTCGCCGCCGAACAGGTCGCGCTCGGCGGCGAGCGTCGTCCGGTTCTCACCTTCCAGCATTTTAAGGTAGAGGGATAGCTGCGTGACCTCGACGGCGCCGGCGTCCAGGTCGACGCCGTAGATGTTGGCCGTGAGGATGCGGCGCTTGAGATGGGTGGTCAGGTGGACGTCGCCGGTCTCGGGGTCGGTCCAACAGTCCTCGCGCTTGCGACGCTTCTTGTCGGCCTTCATGAGCGCGGCCTGCCAGTGCTCGCAGATACGCTCGAAGGCGCGGATGAGGAAGCTCCCGGAGCCGCAGGCGGGGTCGAGGACGCGCAGGTCCAGGCTCGCCTCCGGCGTCCGCTCGGCCAGGAGCTTGCCGACGGTCTGCTCGACGATGTAGTCGACGATGTAGCGCGGCGTGTAGTAGACGCCGCCGGCCTTCCGGACCTCCGGCTTCTCCTCGATGACGACGCCGCGGCCGTGGGGACGGACCACCTTGCCGAGGAACCGCTCGTAGACGGTTCCGAGAATCTCGACGGGGATGACGTTGAACAGGTACGGGGATTCCTCGTCGCCCACGTCGTCGAGAAAACCTGCGATCCATTCGTCGCTGACTTCAAGCTCTTCGCTGAAGTGCGCTTTGAAGAGATTCCCGTTGAAGAATGGAATGTGCGATGGCGGCCGGCGGTCGAGCGCGCGGAAGTGCGCGACGACTTCCTTCCATAGTGGCCGCCGCTCCCGGGCCTCACGGGCGGTCTCGTACGGGACGCCGTCCTCGCGGGCGATGAGTTCCGGCTCGCGCACGCGGCGCGGCGGGGCGTCCGCCGTGCGTGCGCGCCAGTCCCGCAGGATGTGCGCGAGAAGCTTGCCGGTGTCGATGTCGCGGTCCTCGCAGATGCGGAGGAAGAGAAGCCGGTCGAGGATGCGCTGCACCGCCTCGTTCAGGCGGTTGTCTTCGAGCAGGTCCTTCCGGTCGTTGTGGCGGATCAGGTCGGAGGCCAGCTCGCGGCGGGCCTCGTCGAGGAAGTTCAGGAACTCCGTGTCGAGGGCTCGGGACCGGTCCGGCTTGATAAGCCACTGCTGGCGCGCCTTGCCCTTGCCGGTGGGCTTGCGCGGCAGGCTGTCGACGAGCTTGTCGATGCTGCCGGCGCCCACGGCGGCGCGGGACAGGAGGTCCCACATTTCTTGGGCGATGAGCGGGTACTGTTTGAAGTGCCATGTCTTCCAGAGGCCGACGGTGGGCTCATCCATGCGCGGCCGGCTGCCGACGACGAAGATCTGCATCTCTTCGAAGTCGGTGAGGACGGCGAGGTAGACGCCCTTGTTCCACGCATAGCGCTTGGCCTGAAAGGCGTAGCGGGCATGCAGGCTCTCCGCAGGCTTCTTGGCCTCGCAGACGAACCGGTCGACGCGATCGGTACGGAAGAGATAGTCGGCGCGCTTCTGGCGCCCGTCGATATCGGCACGGCTCTCGACCTCGACCTCGCGGTGCTGCGGGATCAGGCCGGCCCGGTTCGTGTCGTCCCAGCCGAGGGCGCGGAAGAGCGGATTGAGAAACTCCTGTCGCAGGCTGGCCTCGTCGTAGGCCGCGCTCTTGAAGCCTACGATATTCTTCTCGAACCGCGCAACGAGACTGCCGAGTTCCTCTTGAAACGCCCTGAATGACTCATCCATGTCGCGCACTGTAGCGAATCGCGGCCGGGCCTCCAATCGAAACGAAAAAAGGCGGTGCGCGCCAAGGAGGTCAGGGTGAGGAACCCATGAGATAACGCGCACCGCCGAGAGCATGATGCCAGATCGGCGGACGGGTGCAAGCCCGGGATGAAGCCGAATCCGATGAGGCTCCGGCTTACGTCCGCGGCGGACCGAAGAGACGGACGCCGTTTGCACGGGTCAACTCTGCGACGGTGTCCGCGTCCGCTCCACGGGCACGGGCGAGTGCGGCCACGATGAGCGGGAGGTTGGCCGGCTCGTTCGCCGGTGCGCCTCCGGCGGGCGGGCGCGGGATCCCCTCCGGCGGCAGATCGGGCGCATCGGTCTCGATCAGCAGGCGGTCCGCCGGGACGGCGGCCGCCGCCGCGGGCGAGCGCTTGTTGCGCGCGTGGGTGAGGGTCCCGGAGAAGGAGAAGAACGCGTTCAGCGCGGCGAGCTGAGGGACGAGTTCCGGACCGCCGCCGTACGAATGGAGAACCAGCCCCGCCGGATGCGGGCCTTGGGCGCGGAGCAGGTCGAGCATCACGCCCCACGCGCGGCGGCAATGGATCGAGGCCGGGCGGACGAGATCGCGGGAGAGGCGCAGCTGGGTCAGAAACACGTCGCGTTGGAAGGCATCGTCGCGCGGCTCGATCGCGAGATCGAGGCCGATCTCCCCGACCGACGCGGTTGGATCGGCGGCGAGGCGGCGGGCCAGATCGTCCTCCCAGTCCGCGGGGAGCCCGTCGAGGAACCACGGATGCAGGCCGTAGGCCGGGGCGACGAGCGGCGTGTGCGCGGCCAGCGCGGCGACATCGTTCCAGTCGCGCGGCGAGGTCCCGTTGACGACGACCCGGCACACGCCGGCCGCTGCCGCGCGGCGCAGCATGCCGTCGGAATCCGCGGCAAACGCGGGATCCTGCAGGTGGGCGTGGGCGTCGAAGAGGTTCGTCATGCGCGCCACCCTCATTCTTTTGCGGCGCGATTTCAATGCGGAACGACGGCGGGATTGCCCCCGGGCCACCGCTTCGCTAGGATGCCGCCGCGCGGAGAGGGGATGGAGGCGACCGCGATGGATGAGGCGACGACCGATGATGTGGCGGGCGGACGGACGGGCGGAGGCGACGGATCCCGCCCGCTCTTCGAAGGCCCGGAGAGCGAGACCCGGTTTCGCGAGATCTTCGAACAGGTGGCCAACATCCCGGTGCAAGGCTACGACCACTGCCGCCGGGTGATCTACTGGAATGCCGCCAGCGAGCGGGTCTACGGCTACACCCGCGACGAGGCGATGGGCCGCCGGATCGAGGACCTGATCATGCCGGACGGGTTCCGGGAAATCGCGGTCCGCCTGATGGACGACTGGATCGCCGGCGGCCCCGCAATCCCCGCAGGGGAGATCGTGCTGATAAACAAGAGTGGCGCCCCCGTACCCGTCTACTCCAGCCACGTGATGATCCGCAACGCGCGCGGCGAACCGGAGATGTACTGCATCGACGTCGACATGAGCGCGCAACGCCGCCTCGAGGAGCAGCTGCGCCAGGCGCAGAAGATGGAGGCGGTCGGCCGGCTCGCGGGCGGCATCGCGCACGATTTCAACAACCTCCTGATGGTCATGCACGGCAACCTGGAGTTCGCCCGGGCGGGCCTGCCGCCCGACAGCGCCGTGCGGCGCGACGTCCAGGAGATCCAGGATGCCGCAAGCCGGGCCACGGAGCTGACGCGCCAACTGCTGGCCTTCTCGCGTCGGCAGAGCCTGACCCCCGGCGTGCTCGATCTGAACGTCCTGGCGACGACCATGCGGACCCTGCTTGGGCGTTTGGTCGGCGATGAGATCCGCCTGGATATCCGCACGACGCAGGATCCGCTCTGGACGGTGGCCGATGTCGCACAGATGGAGCAGGTCCTCATGAACCTCGCCGTCAACGCGCGCGATGCCATGCCGCAGGGAGGCCACCTGCTGATCGAGACCGGCCGCGGCCGGATCGACGGCAAGCACCTCGGCCCACCGTCTCCCGACGGCGCTGCGAGGGGCGAGGTCGCCTGCGTGCGGTTGACGGTGCGCGACACGGGCCTCGGGATGTCGGAGGCGATCGTTGCCCACCTCTTCGAGCCGTACTTCACGACCAAGGACATCGGCCAGGGTACGGGACTGGGCCTCTCGATCGTGTACGGCATCGTGAAACAGCATGGCGGCCACGTCACGGTGGACAGCGAACCCGGCCGCGGTTCCGCCTTCCATATCTTCCTGCCTGAAACGGGGCCGGCTTCCGTGCAGCCCCAGCCCGGCGCCGCCGTCGAAGCCGGTCCGGCCGCCCGCGGAACCGTCCTGGTGGCCGAAGACGAGCCCGCCGTTCTGTCCGTGCTCCAACGAATCCTGACGGACCACGGGTACACGGTCGAGGCCTGCACCGATCCGCGCATCGCGGCGCGGCGCGCAGAGAGCCTGGGCGCATCGCTGGACCTTTTGTTGGCGGATGTCGGCATGCCCGGCATGAACGGGGCTCGCCTTGCCGTGGCGGTCCGGACGGCCTGCCCCCGGGCCGAAATCGTCTTCCTCACCGGCTATCCCGAACCGCGGCTGCGCGAACTCGGCATCGACCCGGCCGTCGAGCAGGTCATTCACAAGCCGATCTCACGAGCCGCCCTTCTGACCGCGGTCGGCACGGCGATGGAACGCCGTGCCGACCGGGCATGAGCGGGTGCCCAGGTCCATCCCGGGGCTTGCCATGGGGGCGGGAGGGGGGCATGCTGGCGTCAGGAGCGGCGCGTGAGCGCCGGAATCGTGCCATGAGACGAGCGGTCTGGATCGCAACGGTTTTTGTCTGTGCCGCCAGCGCGGCCCTGGCCGCCCCGCGCGACGAGAAGAAGGATGACCCGGGGGCCGCGATCCCGGCGCCCGCCGACAAGGCGCCGCCGGCCGGCAAGGACGCCCCCGCGCCTCGCGCCGAACCCGAGGGCCCCTCCTTCGGGGCCATGGATGCCGACAAGGACGGTGGGGTGACGTGGAACGAGTTCCTGCCCGCCCAAGCCGCCTCCCTTGGCAAGACGGCCCTCCTCCCGGCCAAGGACCAGACCCGGATCAAGAAGATGTTCAAGGAGGCCGATCTCGACCGCAGCACTATCCTCACCGAGCAGGAATGGACCGAGTACGGCCAGGCGCAACTGGCGGCCAAGGCGCCCCGCAGCGACCCCGCCGGCCCGAATGGAAACGAGCGCGGTCTGGACTCCGATATCGACGACATGAGGAAGCGCGTGCAGCGTGAACAGGTCAAACAGATGATGCGGAACATGCAGCCCCGCTGACCGGGAGACCCGCCATGAAGAAGGCATGGATCCTCGGCTTGTGCGTGCTCGCGGTGGCCGCCGCGAATGCCGGCAACGCAAAGAAGGGCGGCGCGGGAAAGGCGGACGCCGGGGAACCGGCCGTCCTCCCCGCCCCCACCGAGTTCGCCCGCTTCGATCTGGACGCGGACGGATTCCTGACCGAAGCCGAGTTCATCGGCGGCGGGAACACGAACGTCGCGGCCCTCCCCCCCGTGAAGCAGCAGGAGCGCCGGAAGGAATTCCAGAAGATCGACGAGGACCGCGACCGCAAGGTCAGCGCGGCCGAGTACGACGCGGCACATGCTCCGAAGGTGAAGTCGGACCCAAAGGCCGCACAGAAGAAAGACGGTGGCAAGGGAAACACCAAGAGCCTCCGCCGCAAGGCGGAACAGATCGCCAAGCGGATGAAGCTGCCCGGGGCCGGAGGAAAGTAGCGGCATGGCCCGGACACGATCCATCCTGTTGACGGGGCTCGCGGCGCTCGCCTTGTTGGGAGCATCCACACCGGCCCGCGCCGACGCATCCGCCGGAAGCATGGCGGAGGCCAACGACGTCGAGCCCGTGGCGTTCTCGTCGATGGATCGCGACGGCGACAACCGTCTTTCGTGGCAGGAGTTTCTCGAGGGGCTCGCCGCCACCAATGAGACCGTCGGCACCGCCGGCGCCGCCGCCCTTCCGCCCCGCGACCTGATGGCCCTCCGCAAGGCCTTCGAGAAGATGGACGCCAATCGCGACCATGCCGTCAGCGACATCGAACACGCGCATTCGCAGTCGCCGGAACTGGTCGACGAGAAGGAGCCCCCGAAGAAGCCCAAGAAGCGCAACCGAAGCGTGAAGAGCCTTCTCGGTTGGGGCCGCTCGGTCAACAGCCGGATCGTGCGCGCGACCAAGTCGGCCCAGAAGGTCGCAGACGCCCAGCGGACCGCGGAGGCCGAGCGCAGCAAGGTTGAGAAGGAGATCGCGGCAAAGAAGACGGAGCCGTGGTTCCGCCGGAAGGACGCATCGGCGTCGGCCGCATCGAAGGCCGCGACGACAAAATCGACACCCACCGCGAAGGCGGCGCCCGCCGCGCCGTCCTCCAAGCCGGCATCCAGGAAGCTGCCCGCGCCTTGACTTGCCGCCGCCCGGCGGCTATCCATCCCGGCCATGCGCGCCTGCAATTCCGCCGGTCCGCGCCCCTGTTGGATGAGGAGTAACCGACGCCATGGCTGCCAATGTTCTTGAGACCATCCGCGAAAACGCCCGCAAGCTCGGCCGCAGGATCGTGCTGACCGAGAGCGACGATGTCCGCAACTTGAAGGCCGCCGCAAAGCTGGCGCAGACCGGCTATGCGAAGCCCGTGCTTGCGGGCGACGAGACGGCGATCCGGAAGCTCGCGGCGGAATCCGGCGTGGACCTCGCCGGCGTCGAGATCGCCGACGTCCTCACCTCCCCGCGCCTCGACCATTACATCGACACCATCGCCGAGCTCCGCCGCTCCAAGGGCCTCACGCCCGAGCAGGCCCGCGAATGGATCAAGGACACCTGCGTGTTCGCGGCCGCCATGGTCTGCGCCGGCGACGCCCACGGCTACGTGTCCGGAGGCGGAAACCCCAACGGCTACAACCACAACACCGGCCAGAAGACCAAGCCCGCCCTCCAACTCTTCCGCACGGCGCCGGGCATCAAGACCGCCTCCGCCTACTTCATCATGCAGATGCCCGACCCGAAATGGGGATTCCGCGGCGCGCTCTTCTATGCGGACTGCGGCCTCAACATTAACCCGACCGCCGACCAGCTCGCCGAGATCGCCGTCTCCACCGGCCGCACCTATCGCGCCTTCACGGGCGACGAGCCCCGCGTGGGCATGATCTCGTGCTCCACCAAGGGATCGGCGAAGGATCCGACGGTGGACAAGGTCATCGAGGCCACGCGCAAGGCCCAGGCGATGGCGCCGGACCTGCTCATCGACGGCGAGTTCCAGTTCGACGCGGCTGTGATCCCCGATATCGGCGCTAAGAAGGCCCCGGGGTCGAAGATCGCCGGCCGCTGCAACGTGCTGGTCTTCCCGGACCTGAATTGCGGCAACACGATGTACAAGGCCACCGAGCGCCTCGCCGGCGCGGCCGCCATCGGCCCGCTGCTGCAGGGGCTCCGCCGCCCGTTCAACGACGTCTCGCGCGGATGCTCGGTCGACGACATCGTCGACTGCTCCGCCGTCGCCGCCGTCACGGAGTGGACGGAGTAGACCCTACGAGAAGAGGACGCGCACCGTCTCCCGCGCGATCATCAACTCCTCGTTCGTCGGCACGACCATCGCCAGCGGGGTCGTTCCTTCGCGCGTGATCACCGTCTCGTTGCCCCGGTTGCGCATGGCGTCGAGGTGCACGCCCATGTAGGTGAGGTGCTCGCAGACCGCGGCACGGATCCGCGGGACGTTCTCGCCGATGCCGCCGGTGAAGACGATTGCGTCGACGCCGTTCAGCTCGGCCGTGTAGGCGCCGACGTACTTCACGATGCGGTGGTTGTAGACGTCGAGCGCCAGGGCCGCCTGCGTGTTGTTCTCATCGACCGCCTTGAGGATGTCGCGCATGTCCATGCTGCCGATCCCGGCGAGGCCGAGCAGGCCGCTCTGCTTGTTGAGGATCTTGTCGACCTCCTCCAGCGAGTAGCCCAGATGGGAAAGGTGCATGACGACCGCCGGATCGATGTCGCCGCAGCGCGAGCCCATCACGAGCCCCTCAAGCGGCGTGAGCCCCATGCTGGTGTCCTCGACGCGCCCGTGGTCGATCGCCGTGATGCTGCACCCATTGCCGAGATGGATCGTGATCAGCTTGAGCTGGTTCATCGGGCGGCCCAGGAGTTCGGCCGTGCGGAGGGCGACGTAGTTGTGCGACGTGCCGTGAAAGCCGTAGCGGCGGATCTTGTGCTTCTTCGCCAGCTCGATCGGAATCGCGTAGGTGTAGGAGGAAGGCCCCATCGACTGATGGAACGCCGTGTCGAACACCGCCGCGTTGGGCACGTTCGGGAACAGGTGCTCGCAGGCCTCGATGCCCTCGTAGTTCGGCGGGTTGTGCAGCGGGGCAACCTGGTAGCAGTCGAGGATGATCTGCTTGATCTTCTCCGTGATGCGGACGGTGCCGGTGATCTCCGCGCCGCCGTGGACGACGCGGTGGCCGATCGCGGCGATTTCGGCGAGCGACTCGATCACGCCGTGCGTCTTGTCCATCAGCGCCAGGCACGCCTCGGAAATGGCCGCCTCGTAGGAGTTCGCCCGGATGCTCTTCTCGAATTTCGATCCGCGGTCGTTCGAGTACTTCAGCCGCGCCTCGGGCGACTTGATGCGCTCGATGAGGCCCTTTGCCAGCAGCTTCTCGCCGTTGCTTTCGTACAGGTTGAACTTCACCGACGAACTGCCCGTATTGATGATCAAGACCTTCATGAACCCAGCAATCCTTTCGTGTCAGAAACACTCCCCGGGGGGATCAAGCGCAGATGCCCGACAAGATACCAGAACCGCGCCCGCGATCCAAAGCCGATTCCGCCGCCCTCACTCGGCGGCGCGGAGGTCGTAGCAGAGAAGTCGCGGGCCGGTGCCGCGGAAGGGATCGCGCTCGTTCTGGCAGACGTACAGCAGGCCTCGGCTCACCACGGGCGGCGTCCAGGTTTGCTGCGCCGCAAACAGCCACGCGCGGGACAGTTCGCGGTAGCCGGACGGAGCCAGGTCGAGCCACAGAAGGTGACCGATCTCGCCGAGACACAGCGCCCGGCCGTCGACGGCGAGCATCGAGCAGCGGATCGTCCCGGCCGTGATCTCGCGCGGACCGTCGGCCGTCGTCACGGTTTCCTTCCAGCGCGGTTTCTCGCGCCACACCTCGCGCCCGGTCGAGGCCTCGAGGCAGACCATGAACGCATCGCCCGGCCCGTGCCCGTCGACGCCGTAGAGGTGGCCGTCCTTCGCGACGGGCGCCATGAAGTGCAACCCGAAGTTCGCATTGGTCCAGACGGGGCGGCAGCCGCCATCCGGTTCGACCCGCAGCATCACGCCGCCGGCACCGTAGCACTCGGAGAGAACGATGCGGTCGCCCAGCACCGCCGGCGGCGCGGCATTGACGGACTCGCGACGCTTCCCGCGCCACGGAAACGTGAAGGCGACGCGGCCGTCCACCGCATCCACCGCCAGCAACCCGCCGACGGGCGGCGAGCTTTCACCACCGGCGAACACGAGGATCAACCGCCGCCCGTGGATCGTTGCCGCGACGGGCGTCGAATAGCCCGGCCCCCACTCCGTTCCGGCGCCCCAGACCATCCGCCCCGTGCGTACATCGAACGCCGCGACGCAGGGCCCGCCGGGCGCCCCGACGTTGACCACCAGGTTGCTCCCCTCGACGAGCGGCGTGGCGCCGACGCCGAAGAAGTTCTGCTTCAGGCCGAATTCCTTCAGAAGGTCGCGCCGCCAGAGCACCACGCCCGTCGCCAGGTCGAGCGCGTGGAGATGGCCGTCGGCACCCAGCGTGAAGACGCGGCCGTCGGCGATCGCCGGGCTGCACCGCGGGCCCCCGTTGTAGCCGTAGCGGTCGGTATAGTCCGTGGGGCTCGCATGCCGCCAGAATCGGCGCCCGTCCTCCGCCTGCAGACATTCGACCACCGCCTCATCCCCGACGCGGTGGAACAGGACGAGCCGCCCTCCCGCGACCACCGGTGCCGCATAGCCCTCGCCCTTCGCCATCTCCCAGACGAGCCGCGGTCCGCCGGGCGGGAACTCGCGCAGCAGCTTTGTCTCGGCCGAGACCGGCATCCCGCCGGGGCCGAGAAACGCCGGCCAGTCCCCCGCCACCGCACCGGCGGGCGATCCCCGCGGGGCTTCATGGAATGTCGCGTCCGGATTGGCCGCGGCCGCCGTCGGCGAACGGTCCGGCGGATCCACCGCCCGAGGCGACGCGGGGTCGTCGAAACCCGCCGCACCACCCACCCCGGCCACGATTGCCACCCGAATCATCCATCCCCTCATGGATCACCCACGACGTGCGAAGGAATGGTAAACGACCGGACGGGGCCGGCACGCCAGCCGCGCCGAAGCACAAGGTGGCCGGGGTCATCCGGCTTCGCCCGGCTACGCCGGGACAAGCCGCCCCCGGCTACAGCCATCCCTGTTGGATGTTGGTTGTTCGATGTTGGTTGTTGGATATTGAATACCCGCCGTTCGATGTTCGGCGTTCGATGTTGGGCGTTCGGAGTTCGGTGTTCCCCTCACTCCCCCTTCCACCACGCATCCAGTTTCGCGCGCAGCGCCTTCACCCGGTCCGGCTCGGCCGCCGCGAGGTTCTCGGTCTCGTGCGGGTCCTTCGCAAGGTTGTAGAGCTCGATGACGCCGTCCGGCTCGTTCTGCGGCGCCGGAACGATGAGCTTCCAGTCCCCCTCGATCGCCCAACGCCAGCGCAGATTCGCCGCGGGCCGGTCCAGATCCACGGCATTGTGCGTGAAGCACTCGCCAAAGACGGCTTCGCGACCCTTCACCGCGGCCTCGTCGAGCAGGTTGACGCCCTGCATCGACGCGTCCTTCGGCAGACCGAGCGCGGCGAGGATCGTGGGCATGAAGTCGATTGACATCGCCTTCTCCGCCGCCTCGCGCGGCGCCACGTGCCCCGGCCACCGGACCATGATGGGCGTCCGCAACCCGCCGTCGTATTGCGACTGCTTCGACTTCGGCGCGTAGCGCTGCGAGTCGGAGGACTGGATCCAGCCGTTGTCCGCGACGTAGAGCACGATCGTGTTCGTCGCCAGGCCCTCGCGATCGAGAAGGCCGAGCAGGTCGCCGACGGTCTCGTCGAACCATTCGACCATCGCCCGGTAGCGCGCGACGTGGATCGAGTCCGTCGTGTTCGTGTACTTCGCCAGCAGCCGCTCCGGCGGCGTGTGCGGGTCGTGCGGCATCAGCGGCGCGTACCAGACGAAAAACGGCTTGCCCTGCTTCTTCGCGTCGGCGACGAAGTCATGGATCGGCTGCATCGTCTTCCGCCCGATGTCCAGCCCCTCATCGCCGTGCCGCTGCCCCTTCGTCATGCCGTGCGTGAACCCGCCGCGGCTGTAGTGGCCCTGCCACCACTTGCCCGTCTGAAGGCTGAGATAGCCCTGCTCCTTCAGCACGCGCGGCAGCGTGGCGACGGCCTCCATGTGCCGGTTCATCACCTCGCGGCCCTCCTGAAACTGCTTCGATGCAGGACCGGCCTTCCGTCCCGCGCCCTTCGGAACCGGCGGATCGTTCGACGTCACCTTGTGCTGGTGCGGGTAGAGCCCGGTGATCATGGAGGCGAGGCTCGGGCAGCACAGACTCGAGGGCACATAGCCATGCCGGAAGGTCAGCCCCTCCGACGCCAGCCGGTCGATGTTCGGCGTGCGGATGCAGCCATGGCCCATGAACGAGTAGTCGGTCCACGCATGGTCGTCGGCGACGATCATCAGGACGTTCGGCCGCGGCTCCGCCGCCGCGGCAGCGGCGGCACAGAGGACGGCGGCGACAACGGACCGGCGGATCTCGGACATGCTCATGGCGTGGACTCCTGCGTTATGCCGACGAGCATGCCACTCCGCCGCCCGCCGCCGCAACCCGCGTTTCTTCCCCCGTCGTTCCAAACCCAGGTTCGTTCATATGTAACATTATCGAGTGCGATCGCACTCGATAATGTTACACTCCGAATCCGGGCGGGGACGGGCGGGGACGGCGGCTTCCAGGAGCGGACGGATGCGCTCCGCCGTGCCGCCGCGTACGATGCAGACCAGTTCGAGCGGACCGCCTTCCGCGGCCGGGGCGGGCTCCAGGGCCGGCGCGCCGCCCGCGACCTGAACCGACACGACGCGGCCGCCGGAGCGGACGAATCCCTTGAGGCGGTAGAGATCCTCGCCGGCCGCGGCGACCGCCGCCGCAAGCCGGGCCTCGTCCACCGGGCCGGCGCACTCCACCCGGAACGTGTCGAAGGCGGGATCGCGGCAGGCGGCATACTCGCCCGCCGGCTCGCGCGGCGGTGCGGACGGAAAGGGATCGAGATCGACCTCCGCGCGGACGGTCCGCATGACCGTGGCGCCGGGACGCAAGCCGCGCGCAAGCGCCTCGGCTTCGTCGCAGACGGAGGCCGGCGCCAGGTCGCACTTGTTCAGCACCACAACGTCTGCCGCTTCGAGCTGCGCGCGGATGGCGGGCAGCGTGCGGATCAGCTTCAGCAGGCGGACGGGGTCCGCGACCGCGATCACGCGCGCCAGCGAGAACCGGGCGTCGAGCCGCGTCTCCACCAGCAGCCGTGCGATCACGCGCGGGTCAGCCATGCCGCTCGCCTCGATGACGACCCCGTCGATCGGCCTGATCTCCGCTCGCCGGGCGACCGCCTGAAGCTGGCCGATAAACTGCGTGACGAGGCAGCGGCAGAAGATGCTGCCGCCGGGCAGGACGAGCACGTCGAGGCCGTCCGCCGCCAGCGTCCGGCCGTCAACGTCGGCCGGCGAGAATTCGTTCACGAGAAAGAGAAGCCGGCGGCCGCGGTTCGCGGCGGCGATCCGGCGCAGCAGCGTCGTCTTGCCGCTGCCGAGGAACCCGGCGACCAGACAGAGCGGGGTCATGTGCGGCCGCGGCGCGCCGAGGCCTCCCGCAACGCGCCTGCCAGCGTGTTCGGATCCGGGATGATCGAGGCGAACCGGACCTCGCCGTCGACGCAGATCGTCGGCAGGTTCTTCACGCCGAGCTTCATCATCATGCCGAGCCCCTGCCGGACCTTGATCTTGTGCTCGTTGATGTAGCAGCGGCACCCGCTGGCCGTCGCCGCGCGGCGCACGGCCTCCATCATGTACTGGCAGGGCGCGCAGGAGGTGGAGTCGAGCGTGATGACATCGATCACGACACCGTCGGCGGCGCCATAGTCCGGGACGGCGACATCCTCGAACGTGTCCGCCGCGCGCGTGGTGAGCGCGGTGCGGGCAACGTCGCGCGCGTAAACATCGTGGATCATGTCCGACACGGCCTGGAGATTCGCCGGCGGCGTCGCGTACGGCAAGTCGCAGCCCGGCGCGAGGACGAACCCCTTCGGGCCGGCGGCGTCGATGACATCGATCGCCTCCTTGCGGGCGTCGTCCGCGTCGCCGAGCAGCAGCACGGCGGTGAGGCGCAGGTTTCCGCCAAACGACTTCCCGGCGGCCTCGCAGAGCGAGCGCAGGCGCGGGATCGGGATCTGCTCGTCGACGGAGAGGTTGTCGGCCCGCGTGCGGCTCATGGCCTCGAGGTTGCGCGAGACGTCGCCGCAGACGAACAGCGACGACAGGCCGCCGCGTCCGCGGATGAACTCGAAGACGTTGTCCAGCGCGGGAGTGACGAAACGGGTGAAATCCTCCGGCGAGATCTGGCTGACCATCGGGTCCACGACGGCGATCACGTCCGCGCCGGCCTCGAGGTAGGCGGCGGCGGTGTCGCGGGCAACGCCGGCGCAGGTCGCGAGAAGGTCGTCGACGCGCGCGGGGTCGTCGAACATGTCGAGGAACAGCGAATTCCCCCGCAGGTGTGCGGCGAGCGTGAACGGGCCGCAGAGCAGGCCATAGAAGGCGGTCTCGTCGCCGAAGCGGCGGCGCAGCGTCCGGAGCGCCTCGAGCGCCACGGGCATGCGGCCGGCGGACGCGTCGAACCTCGGCAGCGCGACCGCACCGGGCTCCTCCAACGGATGCGTGATCACCGAGGGCGGAACCTCCTCGGCCCAGTGGAGGCGGCAGCCAAGGATCTCGGCCTCGATCTGGAGGTCGAACATCACCGGGAGGCCGTCGGGACGATAGAGCCCCACCGCCGTGGTGAGGCCCTGCACAACGCGGTCGGCCGATTGCAGGTACTCCGTCGCTCCCCGCCCGATGAGCCGGCCGCCGTGGCAGCCGACGAACGGCAGCCATGCCGGCCGCGCCGTGGCCCGGCCCCGCACTGCATCCAGCAACAACTCGCGTCCCGTCATGGCGTGTCCTCCCGATCAACCCGGAGCCTAGTGAATCAACGAGCATGCGGCAAGGACGGGCCGGAGCACCCGAGCGCATGGCATGCCTGCCACATCGGCCCTTGGTCGGACGTGTCGTCCAGGTTGAGGCCGACGAGGCGCAGGTCGAAGCCCGGCACGTCGACATGCCACATTCACAACAGGAACGTCGTCGAGGCCCGCAGGCTGGCGAAGGCGGATCAGCGGTGCTACAAAGGCCGGACGATGATGTGCGGCAGGACAGCGATCGCCACGGCATGCGCGGTCGTGCTTGCCTTTGCGGGAGCGAAGGCGGCCGACACCCCGGCGCCGGGGGTGGAGTTCAACTTGGAACTCCCGGGCGTGAAAGACCGCGCGATCGTGCGGCTGCCCGACAACTACGACGCCTCCCGCGAGTGGCCCGCCATCTTCTTCTACCACGGCATGAACGGACACCCGACCGTCCAGCCGCTGGCCGGTCTGACGAAAGGGCGCGAGTTCATCCTCGTCGGCATGCCGTACATCGACCCGGAGCCGAGGAGCCGGACGCCGGACGCGCACGAGGCGTATCTGAAGCAGGAACTGGACGCCTTCCGCCGCGCACGCGACCAGGTCTCGAAGCTGGCCCGTGTCCGGTCGGACCGCGTCTTCCTCGGCGGCCTCAGCATGGGCGGCTGGACCACGACCCAGCTTGGCGAGCGCGAGATGCCGCGGCTTGCGGGCCTGATCGTGCTCCTCGCCGGCCGCATGCGCACGATGCCGTTCCCAACCGTTCCGTTTCAGGGAAAGCCGGTCTACATCGGCACCGGCGAGACCGACGCCAACCTGCCCGCCGCGCGCCGCGCCGCCGCGCTGTACCGGTCGCTGGGCGCCCGCGTGACGTTCGAGGAGTACGCCGGCATCGGGCACGCAACGCCCCGCGAGAACCCGGGCTTGGAAACGTGGCTCGACGTGCAGGGCCGCATCGTCTCCGCCGGCGCCGCCTCAGCCGACGAGCTTCGCTCGTGGCTGCAGGAACGGATGGCCGCCGCCGCCGCGGAGCCCGACGTCAGGAGGCGCTACCTCGCATGGCGCGCGGCATGGGACGACCCGCGCTTGCGCCTGCTTGGAACCGCGGGCGAAACGCAGATGCGGGGGATGATCCCGCTGTTCTCGGCCGATCCGCAGGTCAGGGCCGGGCGTGTCGCGGAGGACGAACTGGACCGGCTGATGATCGCCGATCTCAAGGTACGACGCCTTGACGACCTCAAGGCCGTGCGCGACGGCCTGGCGCGGCTTGTCGCACAACACCCGGACACTCGCGCCGGCCGCATCGCGTCGCGCGAACTGGAATGGGTGACGGCCGCATGGGAGAAGTCCGTCGCCGCCTCCGGCCGCACCACCCTCCGCACCAACACCGCCCCCACCCCCCGCGCGATCCATGCCCCCCGCTACGACACAACCCGCGGCCGGATCAGCTTCTGAGGCCGGCTCCCCCGCCATCAGCCAGCTGAACGCCACCGCGTGGCAGGAGTTCTACAGCGCCGACCATTTTGCGTCGGCCATCGCCGGCACGGAGTGCCATACCGTACGTGGAGCATGGGTGAACGCCATCACGGGCTACTTCGCGACACGCCAGCGCCAGCGTCTGGAGCCGCTCGAGGTCCACGTCACGCCCCTCGCGACGGATCTGGCCCTCATGACCAGCCGGGAGAAGGCCGACATGCAGTTGAAGGATGGCACCGGCGTCAGTAACCTTCACGTCTTCAGTATGGTGTGGAAGAAGGAGAAGGCGGGCTGGCGGATCATCCACTCTCACGAATCCTGGACCGACGAGCCGTCAAAATAGCCGCCCACTCCCTTGGAGGAATCGCCCCCGCATGGCGCTTCAGCAAGGCCGTGGGCTCCGTTGCCCGCTAGTCTACCACGGCTTCGCCGATGCCTGCGGCCCAACTGCGCGAAGGCAAGCTTCATCCGCCGCTTACGCGCCAGACGAAGCCTGGTGGGCGCTACAGGACTTGAACCTGTAACACACCACAAGAGTAGCGAAAATCCAAGGATTGTCTCGCCGTGGCGCACCCAGTCCCACACTGTCCCGTATCATTGACCGCATCATT
>CAYRFK010000101.1:0-16347 GCA_964423465.1 uncultured Verrucomicrobiota bacterium
ATCGGTGCCATGGACTCCCTGCAGTTCACGGTCAACTGAATCGTTCCGGCTGAGAGGAAAGACCGTGGCGAGGGGCCGGCATGGAGGGCCGACCTATGCGAGGCGGCGGATGGGCTACAATGGCGCATGGTTCGGGCTCGCGGTAGCTCGCCCCTCCAGCAGCACGGAGGTCGAAGGCCGGAACGGCGGGCGCGGCTTGCGCCGGCGCGGCGTCGGGCGGATGCTCTGCGCGGGAGTAACCATCGATGAAAGCGATTCTTGCCGTCCTCATTCTTGCGTCCGGACTGGCGTCGGCAGGCGACAGCAACCGCGTGTTCAAGACGCACGCGCTCGGATTCACGGACACGGCAGCGGCGGAAGAGATGGCCCGCGGGATCATCTCACCCGGCGGGAGCGTCGTGCTCGATGGCAAGAACAACCGGCTGTTGGTTTTCGCAACGGAGGCGGAGCATGCGCAACTGGCGAAGATGTCGGCCGAGTTGTCGGCGCCGCCGAAGGTCGTGCGCATCGAGGTCCGGCACAGCGGCGGCGGACGGTCCGTGGAGAGCGGCGCCTCGCTCGGGGCCTCCGGCGGCGTGGTCGTCTCGCCCGGCGGGACGGCGGGGACGATCCGGCTCAACCCGTCGCTGACTCACACCTCGACGGAGGTCCGCGACAACACGGCGCAGACGCTGACGGTGGCCAGCGGGCGTTCCGCCACGCTGCATGTCGGCGAGGATGTGCCGTACGCCGGCTGGCTCGTGACACAGGCGCTCGACTGGGGGCTCGTGCGGCAGGTCGTCCAGTGGCAGAAGGTCGGCGCCTTTCTTGCCGTCGAACCGACCGTGATCGGCGAGGGCCCGCAGGCCCTGATCCGCGTGCGCCTGACACCGGAACTGAGCGGGCTGGTCGACGGCAACCCGTACCGGATCCGCTACCAGCGCGCCGCCACCGATGTCGTCGTGGCGCCCGGCCAGACGCTCCAGGTCGGCGGCTCGGCGCAGGACCGCGAATTCTACTCGCGGTTTCTGGTTGGCATGGCGCGCGGCGGCGCCCATCATGCCGTGAGCATTGAACTGACGCCGACGATCGTCGAGATGGCGGCCCCGCCGGGGGCGCCGGGCCGGTGATTCGCGGCACGGGAGGGATCATGAGGCAGTGGATTCTGGCCGCGGGGTTCGCGGTGGCCGCGACGGCGGCGGGCGCGCAGGGGACGCGCAGCACGATGATTCCCCATTGTCCGATCGTCGACGGCGGTCGCGACCCCCTGGGTTCGGCCTCCGTGGGCTGGGCGCCGGCCAAGGCCATCGAGGATACCGGGGAGGACTTCGGCTTCTTCGACTTCGCAGGGCAGGTCTCGCTTGGCTACTACCGGACCGCGGCGGGCGACTTCGATCTGTCGGTCGCGGGGCACCTCTGGACGCCCACGGACGGCGATAACTACGATGTTCCCGACTCGTTCGGCCAGGGTTATCTCCGGCTCCGCTGGGACATCCGGACGACGCAGGGGCTCACGCTTCGCGCCGAGGCCCGGCCGGGCTACTACGCCGAGGTGGCCCACCTGGAGTGGAGCGACTTCAACCTGCCGTTCTCGCTGTCGGGCATCCAGGCGTTCAACAAGCAGTTCGCGGTCCAGGGGGGCGTCGCGATCCACCCGGGCTACGCGTTCGACCCGATCCTCGGACTCCGCTTCGTGCCCCACCGCGACCTCGTCATGGATCTTGCCTATCCTGAGAGCCGCCTCTACTGGCACGTCCATCCGGTCTTCGCGCTGCTCGGCGGCTACCAGGTCAACCGGATGTGGATCTTCTCGCTGTCCGAAGACGATCCTGGCGAGGACTTCATCCTCCGCGACCAGCGGCTGTACGGCGGGTTCGACCTGACCCTCGGCGGGCTGATGACGCTGACCGCGCGGGGGGGCATGCTGCTGGGCCGCGAGCTGGACTTCACGCACGGGGACGACACGAAGGCCGAGGTCGACGAGGGCTTCTTCGTCTCGTTCGGCATCGCCGGGGAGTTCTGACCCCATGCGCCTCGCGATCGCCGCCGTCGGCGCGGCCCTCCTGGCAGCCCTCTGCGTTCCGGCGCCGGCCGCGGGCCTGGCTCCCGACCCGGCACCGGTCGATGACGCGGCGTTCCAGCGCGATCTCACCCGCGCCGTCATCGCCCTTCGGGAAAGTCACAAGCTGACGCCGATCGACACGCTGCGCGGGCAGCTCAGCCGCCGGACCGCGGGGGCCGCCCTGCCCCGCCTCCCCGCCCCGGCCGCCGCGCGGGATCCCGCCGTCGTGTATGCACGCGCCCGCGAGTCGGTGCTCGTGATGTGCGAGCTCTACAAGTGCGGCAAGTGCTCCGAATGGCATGTGTCCTGTTCAACCTGCTTCGCCATCGCCCCGGACATCGTCGTGCTGAACCACCATGCCTTCACGACGAACCGCGCGGCCGGGATCACCGAGTCGATGGCGGTGGCGACGGCGGACGGGCGCGTCTTTCCGGTTCGGGAGATCCTGGCCGCCTCGCCGACGGATGACGCGGCGGCGGTCCGGATCGACGGCGGACCGTTGCCCCCCCTGCCCCTGTCCGCGGACGCCCCGGCGGGGGCCGATGTGTTCGTGGTCAGCCATCCGGCCGGCATGTTCTACACGCTCACGCGCGGCATCGTGTCGCGCCACTATGTCGACGGCGGCGGACGCAAGGGCCCCGGCGTCCCTCGCCTCGCCATCACGGCCGACTTCGCCAAGGGGTCGAGCGGCGGACCGGTCTTCAACAGCGCGGGCGCGGTGGTCGGCATGGTGGCCTCAACGCGGTCGATCTACTACGACGAGAAGAGCGGCGAGCAGCGCAACCTCCAGATGGTCGTGAAGAACTGCGTCCCCGCCCGCTCGATTCTCGCCCTCTTTGAAGCGCCGTGATCCGTGCGTGAACCGCGCGCGCAAACCGTGTACAAACGGCCGGAATGCGCGAATCACAATCCATCGCGGGGTGGACGGCCCTTGCGGTCCTGGCGGCGCTTGCGGCCGCAGGGCCCGTTGCGCGCGCCGCGCCGGAGCCGGCGGCCGGCGGGGATGTGCCGGTCGCCCCGATCGCCCCGACCGTGCACGGGGTCTGGTCCAATGCCTTCGTCCTGCGCACCGCCGCCGCCGAGGCGGTCATCGTGCCGGATACGGGCCGCGTCTGCGCGTTCGCTCCGGCCGACGGATCCAACGTTCTCCACTTCGCCGCCGCCCTCGCCTCGCACGACGCCGGCCGGCGCAGCGGTGCGGGATCCTGGCGGGATTTCGGCGGGCTTTGGGGCTGGCCGGTGCACGAGGACTCGTGGCCGCGCATCCGCGCCGAGGGCGCCAGCCCCGACGACCTGTTTGAGGGCCGCACATGGAACGGCCGCGCGTGGAAGACGGCGGATGGAACGGCCGTATGCTCCATGACCCTCGAACTCGGCCGGCCGCTGAACCTGCGGATCTTGCGGTCCTTCCGTCTCGGCCGGCTGGCGGCGTCGCTGGAGATCCGCGAGCGGATCGAGCGCACGGGGCCCTCGGACATCCCCGTCGGGCCATCCATCCACGCACGCATCGTGGCGCCCCAGCGTCTCGTGTTTCCGGCGGATCCGGACGCCGAACCGCTCGTGCGCGCAGTGGCGTTTGATGCGCCGCCGGTCTTCGCCCTGTCCCGCGCGCCCTCGGCGGCCGTTTACCATGTCGGCCTCGGCGGCGAGCACCGGCTGGCAGCCAACACGCTTCGCCCCTGGGTCGCTGCCGAGCTGCCGCGCCATCTGGTGATGCTGCGGGCGGCCTCCAACGCGACGAACACGATTCCCCGCCCGGCGGCCTACGTCCATCGCGGCGCCGCGCATGCGGAGATCGAGCTCGCAGCGGCCGGGCGGCCGTTGCGGACGGGCGATGCCATCGAACAGACCGTCTTCCTCGAGTGTTTCCCGGCGCCCGCCGATCCCGACGAGCGTGCGCTGGCGATCCGCACGCGCCTGCTCGCCGGCGAGGGAGAGGCGGCGGCGCTGCCGTGACGCCCGCCGGACCATCCGACCGCTCCGGGGTGCTGCGGTCCGCCGGCGTCGTCAGCGGGCTCACGACGATCAGCCGCTTCCTCGGGTTCTTCCGCGACATCCTCCTCGCGGGCCTCTTCGGCACGTCCGCGGCAATGTCGGCCTTCGCCGTCGCCTACCGCATCCCGAACTTGTTCCGGGCGCTGTTCGGCGAGGGCGCTCTGTCCGCGGCCTTCATCCCGGTCTTCGTCGAAAGCCGCCAGAACGAAGGCGACGCGGCGGCATGGCGGCTCGCGCGGTCGGTCTTCACGCTGGTCGGCGGCGCGCTGCTGCTTCTTGTGGTCCTCGGCATCGCCGCGGCGTCCTTCGTCCTCGCCGGCGACGGGCTCGGATCGACCGCCCGGCTGACATGGTCCCTGCTGCGGATCATGCTGCCCTACCTCCTCTTCATCTGCCTCGCGGCCGTCTCGATGGGCGCGCTGAACGCGTTCCATCATTTCGCGGTGCCGGCGGCGACGCCGTGGATCCTCAACCTCGTCCAGATCGGCGTGATGCTGTTCGTCTGCCCGCGCGTCGGGTCGACGCCGGAGGAGCAGATCTACCCCGTCGCATGGGGCATCCTTCTGGCCGGCGTGCTGCAGTGGGCCGCCCAGGTTCCCGTGCTGGTGAAGAAGGGCGCGGACCTCCGCCCGGGGATCGACGTCCGAGACGAGCGCCTCGGCCGCGTGCTGGCGCTCATGGGACCCGCCGCGCTCGGGCGGGCGGTGTCGCAGTTCAACGTGTTCTTCGCAACGATGCTCGCCACCTCCATCGGCGAGTGGGCCGCTGCGGCGCTCTATTTCAGCGAGCGGCTGATCTACCTGCCGCAGGGCATCTTCGCGACGGCGCTGAGCACGGTGCTGCTGCCCCTCTTCTCCGGCCACGGCGCCCGGCACGACCTCAAGGGCCTGCGCGACGCGGTCAACCACGCGACGCGCATCATCCTGTTCGTCATGCTTCCCGCCGCGGTCGGCCTTTTCGTGCTGGCCGAGCCGATCCTGAGGATGAGCTTCGAGTGGCGCAACTTCGGCCCCGAATCGACGCTGCTCACGGCCCGGTCGCTGCGCGTCTACTGCGCCGGCCTCATCTTCTTCGGCCTGGGCAAGGTCGTCGTGCCCGCGTTCTACGGCATGCAGGACACCCGCACGCCGGTCCGCGTCGGCGTTCTCACCGTGCTCGCGAACCTCGCGATGAGCCTGACGTTCCGCTGGACCTGGCCGCTCGAGTACAAGCACGCCGGCCTTGCGTTCTCCGTGGTCGCCGCCGAGGCCCTCAACTGTCTCATCCTGACGCGCATGCTCGAGAAGCGGCTTGGTCCGCCGGACTGGCCCGTCATCGGCCGCAGCCTCGCCCGCATCACCGCCGGCTGCGCCGCGCTCGCCGTGGCGGCCGTCTTCGCGGAATCCGGCGCGCACCGCCTCGCCCTGCAGGCCGGCCTCGCTCCGAAACTCGCCCAGATCGCCGGCGTGCTTGCAGGCCTCGCCGCGGGGATCGCCACCTACTTCATCTCCGCCCGCCTCCTGAAGGCCCCCGAACTCGCCGACTTCATCACCGCCTTCCGCAGCCGCGGGCGGCGCGCCCGGGCCTGAACCTGTGCGGCGGGAAGCCGACGGATGTGTCGGAAGTTTCAAGTTTCAAGTCGGGTCAACTGTTGCGCCCGACGGATTCGGGCGCCACGGCGGAAGACGACGCAAAGGCACGAAGGCCGCAAAGCGCGAGACCGTTGGAGAACGGCCTGCGCCGCTTTTGGGGGAGATTTTCGCGCGGCGGGGGCGCCGCGTCTACGTGAAACGCCCGCTTCTCAGCCATAATGAGAACTGCTGGGAAGATGGGAACGCCAGGGCAGCTGCGGGGGTCGCATGGCAGCTCTGCGGGGCTTGATCCCGGCGACGCACTTCACGCCGGCCCCTTTCGCGCTTGTCCTGATTGGCCGGGGATCGCGGAGGCTCGGCACGGAGCGCCGCAGAGCCTACACTCCGGCACCTACGGGAGACGATGCCATGAAGCGATGGACCTGGATGGCGGCAGTGATGGCGGCGGCCGGGCAGGCGGCGTCGGCGGGCGCGCCCCCGAACGTCGTATTCTTCCTGGTCGACGACCTCGGATGGACCGATCTCGGCTGCTTCGGCAGCTCGTTTTACGAGACACCGAGCTGCGATCGCCTCGCCCGCGAGGGGATGCGCTTCACGTCGGGCTACGCCGCCTGTCCGGTCTGCAGTCCCACGCGCGCGAGCATCATGACGGGCAGGTACCCGGCGCGGCTGGCGACGACCGACTTCTTCGGCGCCGCGCAGCCGGAGCAGTGGAAGCGGCCGACGAAGCTGCTTCCCGCGTCGTACATCGAACAACTTCCGCTTGAAGAGACCACGCTCGCCGAATCGCTGAAGGCCGCCGGCTATGCGACATTCTTCGCCGGCAAATGGCACCTCGGCCCCGAGGGCTTCTGGCCGGAGAACCAGGGCTTCGACGTCAACATGGGCGGATGCGACCGCGGCGGACCCTACGGCGGGAAGAAGTACTTCTCGCCCTACGGCAACCCGCGGCTCGAGGACGGCCCCGAGGGCGAGCACCTGCCCGATCGGCTGGCGCGCGAGACCGTGAAGTTCATCGAGGCGCACCGCGGCGGGCCGTTCCTCACCTACCTGTCGTTCTACTCCGTCCACACACCCCTCATGGCGCGGCCGGATCTCGTGGCGAAGTACAAGGAGAAGAAGGCGCGCCTCGGGCTCGAGGCGAAATGGGGCCGCGAGCGCGAACGCGAGGTACGGCTGGTGCAGGAACACGCGATCTACGCAGGCATGGTCGAGGCAATGGACCAGGCGGTCGGCACCGTTCTCGACGCGCTGGACCGGCTTGGCCTGGCGACAAACACCGCGGTCTTCTTCATGTCCGACAACGGCGGGCTCAGCACCAGCGAGGGCCATCCGACGAGCAACCTGCCGCTGCGCGCGGGCAAGGGCTGGCTCTACGAGGGCGGCATCCGCGAGCCGATGATCGTCAGATGGCCCGGCGTCGTGAAGCCCGGCGCAACCTGCGCGCAGTACGTGTCGAGCGTCGACTTCCTGCCGACCATCCTCGACCTCGCCGGCCGCCGCCCCGCCGGCCCGGTCGACGGCATGAGCTTCCTTCCGCTGCTGAAGGGCGGCGCGCTCGACCGCGGCGCGATCTACTGGCACTACCCGCACTACGGCAACCAGGGCGGCGCGCCCGGCGGCGCCGTGCGCCTCGGCGACTGGAAGCTGATCGAGTGGTACGAGGACGGCGCCCTCGAACTGTTCAATCTGGCCGACGACATCGGCGAGCGGCACAACCTTGTCGCCGCAAACCCGGCGAAGGTCCGCGAACTTCACGACCTCCTCAAGGCCTGGCGCGACGAGACGAACGCGCGGATGCCGACGAAACGGGAGTGAGGGCGCGGGCTACTCGATGTACACGCCGGAGCCGATGAAGTAGTTGCTGCCGGGGATCGGCTCGACGTAGCCGATCTTGAGCTTCTCGCCGGTTTCGCCGGGCTTGATCCAGTAGTACTCGACGAATCCGCCGCCGTCCTGCGCCGCGGCCGCCAGTTCGCGGATCACGAACTTCTCGCGCGAATCGGTGTAGTCGTAGAGATTCCGTCCGACGAGATCCTTCTGCGTCGCATGTGCGATGTTCACGCAGTTCATGTCGTAGACGTAGAAGTAGCCGGATCCGTCCTCGTAGAACCGGACCGGATCGATGAACGAGCGTATGTACCGGATGCGGTCGCCCTCGCTGCTGCGGTGCGCGAGGCCGTCCCCCAGCGCCACGGCCGCGGCATGCACCTGCGCCACGGCATCCGCCTTCGCCGCATCGAGCGCGGGATCGTCGTCCGAATCGTCGCATCCCGACACGCCCGTCCCCACGAACCCCGCCGCCACACACCCCGCCAGAACCCGCATGAATCCCCAGCGCTTCATATCTCCATCCTCCGTTGGGGCGATCCTGTCACTGAGCCCCCGCAACGGCAAGACCGATCTCCATGCGGCGGACCCTCGACAACCCATCCTTAACTGTGATAACTAACCTGGCGCCCGGGCTCGGGCGTCGGAGGTGGGTGCATGAAACGGATTCTCGGACTGGCGGCGGGGATGGCGGCGGCCGTGGCGGTGGCGGGCGACCGGGCGGCGATCGAGATCGACGCCGCGAAACCCGGCGCGCCGGTGGCGCCGTCGCTGTACGGCATCTTCTACGAGGAGATCAACCACGCGGGCGACGGCGGCCTCTACGCCGAGATGATCCGCAACCGCTCGTTCGAGGAGACGCTGCCGATCGAGGGCTGCACGCTGGCCGACGGACGCTGCGTCGCGCCGGACCTCCCCCACTACCAGGGCCCGGGCGCGAAGAAGCGCCGACCCGACGGGAAGCCGTGGTCGGAGGCGTGGAGCTTCGAATCGCCGTGGCCGGCCTGGACGCTGGAGACCTCCGGCGGCGCGACCGCCACGATGACGCTCGAGACGAACGGCACCGTGCACCCGCGCAACCCCGTCTTCCTCCGCGTGAAGACCGGCGCGGTTCCGGCGGGCGGCGCGGTGCGTCTTGCGAACGCCGGGTACTGGGGTGTCCCGGTGAAGCAGGGCGAAGCCTATGACGGCTCGTTCTTCGCACGCGTCGCCGGGGGCGCGGGCGGTTCCGTGAAGGCCGGCGTGGCCGGTGCGGACGGCCGGAGCCTCGCCTCGGCCGACATCGCGGGCGTGACGTCCAGGGATTGGAAGAAGTTTACCTTCTCGTTTCCAGGCCTTGGAAGCGACGCGAAGGCGCGGTTCGTCCTCGACCTTCCCGCGGACACCACCCTCGACCTCGACGTCGTCTCGCTCTTCCCGCGCGCAACCTTCAAGGGCCGGCCCGGCGGCTGCCGCGCGGACATCGCGCAGTTGCTCGCCGACCTGAAGCCCGCGTTCGTCCGCTTCCCCGGCGGCTGCGTCGTCGAGGGCGCGACCTTCGCCAACCGCTACCGCTGGAAGGAGACCATCGGCCCTGTCGAGGGCCGGCCCGGACACTGGAGCCTCTGGGGCTACCGCAACATCGACGGCCTCGGCTACCACGAGTTCCTCCAACTCAGCGAGGACCTCGGCGCCGAGGGCATGTACGTCTGCAACGTCGGCCTTGCCTGCGAATTCCGCAACGGCGACTTCCTGCCCGAGGAGCGGCTCGACGAGCAGCTTCAGGACACGCTCGACGCCGTCGAGTACGCGCTGGGCGGCACCGACACGCGCTGGGGCGCCGAGCGCGCGAAGAACGGCCACCCCGCCCCGTTCCCGCTGACGATGGTCGAGATCGGCAACGAGAACCACGGCCCCGTCTACAACCGCTACTACAACAAGTTCCACGCCGCGCTGAAGGCGAAGTGGCCGAAGCTCGTGCTGATCTTCAACGGCGGCACCTCCGATATCGGCCCCGGCCGCGAGGTGACCGAGGTGCGGATGCTCGACGAGCACTACTACCGCGACGCCGACTGGTTCTTCGCGAATGCGGGGCGCTACGACACCGTGCCGCGCGACCGCGGCTACGACCTCTACGTCGGCGAGTTCGCCTGCAACCGCGGCGTCGGCTCCGGCAACCTGCGCGCCGCCCTCTCCGAGGCCGCCTTCATGGCCGGCATGGAGCGAAACGGCGACCTCGTGAAGCTCTGCAGCTACGCGCCGCTCTTCTTCCATGTGAACGACATCAAGTGGCCGGTGAACATGATCGGCTTCGACAACACCACGTCGTTCGGCCGCACCAGCTACCATGGACAGAAGCTCTTCGCGTCGAACCGGCCGGACGTGAACCTGCAGACCGCCGTCCGCTACGAGCCGGAAGCCGCCGCGGCCTCCGCGCCCTACGGCGGCCGCGCCGGCGTCGGCGCGTGGGAGACCGCGGTGGAATACAAGGATGCCGTGCTCGTCAGCGCCGCCGGGAAGGCGACCGCCCTCGACACGGCCGCCTGGGCCGCCGTCGACGGCGCCTGGAAGACGGAGGGCGGCGCGCTGCGGCTCGACGAACCCGGCTCGTGGAAGCGCGGGCTCTTCGCACCGACTGCGACGCCGGAGCGCTACACCGTGAGGCTGAAGGCGCGCAAGAACGGCGGACGCGAGGGCTTCCTCGTGTTGTTCGGCGCGAAGGACGGCGCCACCTACCGCCAGCTCAACCTCGGCGGCTGGGGCAACACCGCCCACGGTTTCGAGACGATTGTTGCGAAGAAGCAGTCCGCGCTGGGCGGGCGCGCGAACGGATCGATCGAGACCGGCCGCTGGTACGACGTCGAGGTGCGCGTCGACGGCCCGCGGGTCGAGGCGTGGCTCGACGGCGCGAAGGTGCTGGAGACGGGCGCACCGCTGCAGCGCTTCCAGGCGATCGCCGGCCTCGACCGCGCCGCGAACGAGATCGTCGTGAAGATCGTCAACGGCGAGGAACGCCCCGTCGCCGCCTCGATCGCCATCCGCGGCGCCGCGCCGAAGGCCGCCGGCCGCCGCATCGAGATGGCCGGCCGCTTGGAGGAGGAGAACAGCCTCGCCGAGCCGGCGAAGATCGTCCCGGTCGAGTCGCCGCTCCCCGGCGTCGCACCGTCGTTCTCCGTCGACCTCAAGCCGGCCTCGCTGACGGTCCTGCGTCTCCCGCTGGCGCGGTAGCCAAGGCGCCTGTCAGACCTTGCCCCATCCGGGCAGGGCGGCGGCCTGCCGGATCCAACGGGCCACGAGATCCTCGTCGAAGGGATCGTCCTCGTGGATGTCGAGGTAGCGCACGTTCGGATCCTTGGACTCGCCGGGGGGAACGGGGCACAGGGACGCGCCGCGGAAGAAGGCCACCTTGACGTACTTCGTGAGGCAATGGAACCCCAGGAACCAGCCCCGGCCCGCGATGCCGTAAAAGGGCGAGTTCCACCGTACGGCCTTGCACACGCCGGGCACGTTCCGCACGATCAACGCGTCGAGCCGGCGCCCGAGGTCGCTCTTCCAGCCCGGCATGGCCGCTCTGAAGAGACCGGACTGCCGATTCCCGCAGGGTGGGCGCATCCTCCGTAATCCACGATCGTGTCACTTTTCGTGGAGAAGGCGCCCTCTCGTGCTATCCGGCCGGGTGGCGCCACGGCTACGACGTGGCGCGTCGGGGCGTTGGCGAATGCCACAGCGCCGCAGGTCATAGCCCTGCGGCTACCTCTTCCGATCGCTCGAGAACGAGCCCTCTGGCATCGGTGGGATCCGTGGTTCCGTCCATCCGGCCAGCCCGCCCCCTTGCCGGCGGGAAGGAGAAGCGGGTAGGATGCGGGGCATGATCAAGCTCCTTGCGGTGGCGGTGGGACTGGCGGGGGCGGTGCGGGCGGCGGCGCCGCCGGCGGCGCCGAAGCCGGAGGCGCACGAGACGCGCCTGGTCGAGGGCTGGACGGTCCGCATCGACACTCGGCTGCTCGCGGGGGCGGACCGCGACCTCGGCGAGCGCGCGCTGCGGCTGCTGGCGAACCAGCTGTACGCGATCTCCTTCACGCTGCCGTCGGGGAAGGTGGAGCGCCTGCGGCAGGTGACGATCCAGCTCGACCGCACGCACGGCAGCCTCGTGCCGATGCAGTACCATCCCAACGCGGCGTGGCTGCGCGACCACGGCTTCGCAACCAACCTCGCGAAGTGCGTCCACATTCCCGACGCCGCGTACTTCGCGAACCCGCGCGACCAGCGGCGCCAGCCGTGGGCCGTGCTCCACGAACTCGCCCACGCCTACCACGACCAGGTGCTCGGCTTCGACCACCCGGAGATCGCCGCCGGCTGGAAGCGCACCGTCGAGAGCGGCCGGTTCGAAAACACACTCCAGATCGAGGGCCGCCGCTGCCGTCACTACGCCCTGACCGACTGCAAGGAGTTCTTTGCCGAGATGACGGAGTCCCTCTTCGGCATGAACGACTTCTTCCCGTTCAACCGTGCGGAACTCAAGGAGAGCGAGGCGGAGACCTTCCGGCTTGTGGAGCGGATCTGGAGCAACGCGCCCTGAGAGTCCTCCGGGGACCGCCGAAGACGCTCCCGCCCCGGCCTCGCATAGCTCGGCCCTCCATCGCCAGGAGGGAGGATCATCACGCGCGTGCGGCGATCCTCCCGCCTCCCTACTCCGCGTATGCCCGGATCTCGAACACGCGTGCCTGGGTTCCGTTGGCGGACTTGAGGACTTCGAGGCGGATGCGGTCGGTGGTGACGGCGGGGAAGGTGTGGCGGCGGAAGCGGCGCCAGTTGGCCTTCTCCTCGCAGGCGGTCTTCCACGTACCGTTGTCGTTCCACTGGATGCGGTAGTCCTCGGCCGTGATCTCGCCGCCCGGCTTCCCGCTGGGGAATCGGCCGTAGATGTTCGTGTCGAAGACGACGTGGACGGCGTTCAGGCGCGTCGGCTTGCCGAAGTCGACCTCGATCCATTGCGGCAGACCCTTCACGGGATCGCTGCGCCACTGGCGGTGGCCGTCAGGCCCCGGCACGGCCCATCCGTCGATCGCGCAGGCCGGCCCGGCCTCGCCAACCGGGATGGGCGTCCCGACAGGCTTCATCACATACGAGCCGCCCGACGTCGTCCATTTCCCGGGCGTCCCATAGAGCCGCTTCCCACCGCCCCGGTCGCTGTAGCTCCACTCGACGCCGGGCGTCTTCGGCAGCATCAGGAAGTACGGCCGGTTCGGCACGAGCGGCTCGGGCAGCTTGAACGCGACCCAGCGGAAACCGCCCGGCTTCAGCGTCGCCTTCACGACGGACGGTGTGCCGCCCTCGGGGCCGATCTGGAGCGCGGCCTCGACCGGCCGGTCGCCCGTCGCGGCGAGGCGCAGGTGCACGCGGTCGACGCCGGCACTCGCGACCGCCACGATCTGCGCGCGGGCCATCGTCATCGGCGCGGGCTTCGAGTCGCCGGAATCGGACACCTTGATGTCGACCCAGTCCGCCGGCTGCGAACTGGAGGCCGTCGCCTTCGCGCCGCGGCAGAGATTGACGGCGGACTCGTCCGCGACGCCCGGCAGCCAGACGTCCCACTTCACGAGTTCCTGCTGCAGGTCGCGGATGTAGTCCGGGTTCAGTCCGCGCGGGTCGCGGCCGTGGTCGAGACAGAGGCGCGCGGCGACGCCGACCGCCTGGCCCATCACGCCGATGGTCTGGATGAGCCGCGTCGAGCCGAGCGCGACGTGGCTGACGCTCGAGTGGCGTCCCGCGATGAAGAGGTTCTCCGCATCGCGGGCGTAGAGGCAGCGGTACGGGATCGTGTAGGGCTTCTCGAGGCGCGTGAAGATCGCCGGCGGGATGTCCTTGCCGTAGATGCCGGGCGAGGGATGGATGTCGATCGGCCAGCCGCCGTAGGCGACCGCGTCGGGGAAGATCGTGCCGGCCTCGACGTCCTGCTGCCTGAGCACGTAGTCGCCGAAGAAGCGGCGCGACTCGCGTTTGCCGCCGACGGTCGGCACGGGGTTCAGCTTGTAGTTCGCGTTCGCCTCGCGGAACTCGGGATCGTGGTTTTTGGCCCAGTCAAAGGCGCCGAAGATGACGCGGATCAGCTCGTCGCGGATCTCCTCGGCGTCGGCGATGGTGTCGCGCATGCCGCCGTATTCGATCCACCACGTCCCCTGCGCGAGGTTCTGCTTCCGCGTCGTGAAATGCTCCGCGGTGAACTTCACGGCGAACGGCGGCGGGGTGTAGGGCTGCGGCGTGGCCATACGCACGGAGTGATGGATGATCGACGTGCCCATCGTGTTCGTCGTCGCGGTTGCAGGTGCGCGGGCCTCGCCGTACTCCGCCTGTGCCTCCTCGCCGTGGCGGAACTCGCAGCCGGCGCTGAAGGCGATCGTGCCGTCGCCCGTGCAATCGGCGAAGAGCGGCGCCTCGAAGCGGTAGCGCTTCCCGGTCACGACGTCCTCGGCGTCCACCGCAACGATGCGCCGGTCCTTCATGACCGCCCGCGTCCCCTCGGTGTCGAGGAAGACCGCGAGGTTGGAGACGCCCGCGACGACAAGGTCGATCGCCGCGCTCCAGTCGCCGCCCTCGGGCCGCGGGAAGCCCTCGGCGATCTCCTCGCTGATGCCCGTCTCGCGGTAGCGCAGCACATGCGGCGCGGCGCCGCCGGGGCCGACGCGGATCTCCTTGCTCGCGTTGCCGCCGAGCACGGGCCGGTTCTGGATGAGCGCCGTCTTCACGCCGAGGCGCGCCGCCTGCACGGCCGCGCCGACGCCGCCGTAGCCGCCGCCGACCACGACGAAGTCGAATCTCTGCGTCGAGATCGGGTACGGCCCGGTCAGCGTCTCGCGCAGCGCCGCGAGGGCGGCGGGGGCGTCCGGCGGACGGAACGCGGGATCGGGCGCGAGGATCAGCGCGTCGCAACGGCCGTAGTAGCCGGTCAGGTCGTGCAGGCGCACCTTCACGTCGCCGGCCGGGAGGTCGAACGTGCCGCCGTCGACCCACGCCCAGCCCTTCTTCTGCTCGCCGAAGGTCGTCGCGGAGGCCTTGTCGTTCAGCAGCACCTGGAACCGGCCCGGCGAGGCAGGGTCCCAGTCCTTGCACCGCACCCACAGCCGCCACGAGCCGGCGGCGGACAGCGAGACGCGCGTGACGGCGTCGGTCACCGGCTCGCCCGTGCCGGCGGCGAGCAGGTACGTCGAGCCCATCTGCTGGCGGAACTGCGCGTCGATCGTCCACCCGCCCGGCTCGTGGAACCTCTCCGCCTCGATCATCACCGGCCCTGCGCCTCGCGCGAGGCCGGCGGCGGCGAACAGGACGGGAAGGACGAGGTTTCGAACCCGCGATGTGTTGTTCATGATATCTCCCGAATCGTTGCCCAACGCCACGGTTCAGACTGAGGCGCCTTGGCGCCGATGGTCTGCAACCGATGGTTCGCCAAATCCATCTAGGCCAGAGCCAAGGCCTGCACTTCTTGTTCCAGGCGGTCGCCCAAGCGGTCTTGCTCCTGCTCCAGATCGAAGTGCCCCTGAAGATTCAGCCAGAACTGCGGCGAGATGCCGAAATACCGCCCAAGGCGCAGGGCGGTATCCGCCGTGACGCCACGGGTGCCGTGGACGATCTCATTGATCCGCCGTGGCGGGACACTGATGTCATGCGCCAGACGGTACTGCGATATGCCCATGGGGGTCAGAAACTCCTCCATGAGAATCTCTCCGGGATGGACGGGGGGGATCTTGCTGGTTCTCATGACTTTTCTCCTAGTGATAATCCACAATCTCCACGTCATGCGCGTTGCCTTCTCTCCATCGAAAGCAAATGCGCCACTGGTCATTGATCCGGATGCTGTGTTGCCCCCCCCGGTTCCCGGCGAGCGTTTCCAGCCGGTTTCCGGGGGGCACCCGCAGAGAGATCAAGTCGGGGGCGGCATCAAGCATCCATAGTTTCCGCAAGGCTGTCCGCTGGATGTCATGGGGTAGCTTCCGCACATACTCCCGCCGGAATATCTTCTCAGCCTCCGGGCTCTTGAATGACTTGATCACGGACGGAACATAACGCGCGGCGGTATTACCGTCAAGCGTTATGGGGCCGAGAACGGGGCCACATCCGTGCTTTCCGCTTGGGGTTTCGCATTTGTTTTGTGTTTCGGAATTTCGGTTTCGTGCTTTCGGCCGGGTAGCGCCACGGCTACGACGTGGCGCGCCGGGGCGTTGGCGGATGCCGCAGCGCCGCAGGTCGTAGCCCTGCGGCTACCGTGCCATCCGGTTTGTGCTACGCCGGCGATGTCGCGCCCACGTCGGGTTTTCACTTGATCCGCCCGTTCCGTATTCGGTATAGAATATCTTTCATTGGTCATCTAGGGGTCTTGGCCGCGGGCTCCGAGGTGAGGAAGATGGGCAGGAAGGGATCGGTGCGGCCAGCAGGAAAGCAGGACGGAATGAACATATTCGTGGGAAACCTCTCCTACCAGGTGGCGGATGAGGATCTCCGCGCGGCGTTTGCCGCGTTCGGGCAGGTCACGTCGGCAAGCGTGATCATGGACCGCATGACCGGCAAGTCTCGCGGGTTCGGCTTCGTGGAGATGCCGAACAACGACGAGGCGACGAAGGCCCTCCAGGCCCTCAACGACAGCCCGCTCAAGGGCCGTCCGGTCAAGGTGAACGAGGCGCGTCCCCGCGAGGATCGCCCGCCCCGCCGTGATGGCGGATTCGGCGGCGGCGGCGGTCGCGACGGCGGATTCGGCGGTGACGGCGGATTCGGTGGCGGTGGCGGTGGCGGTGGCGGTCGTGACGGCGGATACGGCGGCCGCGGTTCGCGGTACTGACCGCATTCCGAGAGACGGGAGAGAACCGCCGCCGGGCAACCGGCGGCGGTTCTTCGTTTTCATCCGTCGAGCGTTTCGCGAACCTTGCGGGCGAGTTCGCG
>CAYRFK010000102.1:0-16299 GCA_964423465.1 uncultured Verrucomicrobiota bacterium
GGGTCCCGACGCGGGTCATGATGTGCATGTTGACCACCACGTAGGCGGAGTCGGTGAGCTCGATCCCGATGTTGGAGATCGGGCTGCCGATCGGCCCCATGCTGTAGGGAATCACGTACATCGTGCGCCCGCGCATGCAGCCGCGATAGACGCGCTTCATTTCGGCCCGCATCGCCTCCGGATCGGCCCAGTAGTTCGACGGGCCGGCGTCGGCGCGGTTCTTGGAGCAGATGAACGTGCGGTCCTCGACGCGCGCAACGTCGCTGGGGTCGGACCGGAACAGGTGGGAGTTTGGCCGGAGGTGGTCGTTCAGTCGGACTGCGGCGCCCGCGTCGACCATGGCCGCCAGAAGGGTATCATACTCGTTCTTGGAGCCATCGCACCAGTGCACACGGTCGGGCGTGCACATCGCCGCAATCTCGTCCACCCACGCCGTCAGCTTTGCATTCGTCGTCATCGCTTTGTCTCCACGCCGGCCCTTGACCGGCAGATCCGGGCTCTATTTCTCCCCGCAAAGGGGCGGGCAGACTACCCTCCGATTCGCAGCCTTGCAAGAACGAAATCCGGAAGGGAATCGTGCCGTCGTGCGGGTTGAGTTCCGCGGGAAGCGCGGGCATACTGGCCCACCTTTTGAGGAACGATCCATGAAGCCAGCACTGGGAATCGATTTCGGCGGAACATCGGTCAAGATCGCACTCGTCGACGAACGGGGAAGGATAGTGGCCGAGGATGGGTTCGCGACGGCGGGCCTGGAGGGGGTGCCCGGTTGGATCGCGGCGGTCGCGGATGCCGCGTCGCGCATGGGCGTCAATCCCGCGGCGATGGATCGATCCGTCTCCGGCATCGGTGTCGGCGTGCCGGGCTTCGTCGACTTCGACCGCGGCTTCATCCACAACCTCACCAACGTTCCGGGATGGAAGGCCGTGAGCCTGGCCGGGCTTCTTCGCAAGCGGTTCGGCGTCCCGGCGGTGGTCGATAATGATTGCAACGCGATGGTTCTCGGCGAGTGCCGCTACGGTGTCGGCAAGGGCTACCGCCATGCGGTGTTCCTCACGCTCGGCACGGGCGTCGGCGGCGGGATCCTGATCGACGGACGCGTCTTCCGCGGCGCCTACTCGATGGCCGGCGAGATCGGGCACGTGCCGATCGACCTGCACGGCGTGCGCACGCCCACCGGGCGCGGCGGCCTCGAGCAGTACGTCGGCAACCGGCAGATCGTGCGCAGGGCGCGCGCGCTCCTCCGCGGCCGGCGGTCGTCGATGCCCGCCATGGTGAACGGCGATCTCCGCATGCTGACACCGCGTCACATTGCCGAGGCGGCGGAGAAGGGCGATGCCGTCGCGTGCGAGGTGTTCGATTACGTGGCCGACTGCCTTGCGACCGCGCTCGCGGGCGTGACCTACCTGCTGCAGCCGGAGGCGTTCATCATCGGCGGCGGCGTGTCGGCGGCCGGCCCCGTCCTGTTCGGGCCGCTGCGCAAGCGGCTGGACGACCGACTGAGCCCGTACTTTGCGGAACGCATCGAGATCCTTCCGGCGAAACTCGGCAACCGCGCGGGCGTGATCGGCGCCGCGTCGCTGATCCTGAAGGCCTGAACGTGAAGCGGCCCCTCGTGCAGCGGCGGACCGTGCTCGTCACCGGATGCTCGTCGGGCATCGGCCTGGCGACCGCGCGTGTTCTGCGGCAGCGCGGGTGGGAGGTGGCGCCCACGGCCCGGTCGGACGAGGACCTCGCGATGCTGCGGGCCGACGGCTTCCACCCGGTGCGCCTTGACGTCGCCGATGCGGAGTCCGTCCGTGCCTGCGCCCGCGAAACGCTGGCTCTCTTCGGCGGCGTGATCGGCGGGGTGGTCAATAACGCGGGGTACGGCGTGCCCGGCGCGCTGGAGGAGATCCCGCGCGACGCGCTGCGCCGCCAGTTCGAGGTCAATGTCTTCGGCGCCCAGGATCTCACCAACCAGTTCATCCCGGTTCTGCGGACGCAGGGGTGGGGGCGGATCGTCAACGTCAGTTCCGTGCTCGGCCGCATCGTCCAGCCGATGACCGGCGCGTACTGCGCGAGCAAGTTCGCCATGGAGGCGCTGTCGGACGCCCTGCGCGTGGAACTCTGGGATTCCGGCATCGGCGTCAGCATCGTCGAACCCGGCCCGATCGTCTCCGAGTTCCGCCGCAACGCCGCGGCGACGGCCGAGGCCGTGCTCGACGTGGCCGGTTCGCGCTACGCGGACCACCTGCGCAGCGAAATCGACCGGCGGAAGAGGCAGGAAAAGAAACCCGACGGTTTCACCCTCGGCCCCGAGGCCGTGGCGGCGCCGATCGCCCACGCCCTGGAATCCGCCCATCCCCGCCGCCGCTACTGCGTCACGATTCTGGCCCACCTCGGCGCCCTCGCCGCCCGCTTCGCCCCCCCGGCCCTCCTCGATTGGGCCAACCGCCACAGCCTGCCCGGCAGGGGCAGGTGACAGACTTCGCCGGAGTCTCATCCTTGGCCTGCGCCGGCCGCGGAAGCGTGGAAGGGCAGAAGTGTGTGCCCCACGGCGTTTGGGCACTCTGCGGTCGATGAAGGACGCGACAAAGGCGGCGAGGAATGGATGCGGGCCACGGTGTTGGATGTCGGAGGTTGGGTGCTGGATGTTGCATCCTCCCTCGTCCCTCGATCCTCGGGGGCGCGGCCGGTCAGGCGCCGGGCGTCGGCGGGGCGTCGGCGGGGTCGAGGGGGTCGAGGACCCAGCGCTTGTTGAACCAGAAGTATTGGTCGGGCGCTTCGAGGATGACCTGGTCGAAGATCTTCATGACTTCCTGCGTCATGCGCGCGACATCGGCATCGCGGTCGAGGGCGGGGTCGGGGTGGATGGGCGGGAAGAAGCGGATGCGGTGTGCCGTCCAGCCCGTGCGCGTGGCGATGCTGGGGATGATGGGCACGCCGGCCATCTTGGCGAACATGCCCATGCCCGGGACGAGGTTGGCGTCATGGCCCAGGAACCGGGCGGTCACGCCGGGCGTGCGGTTGCGTAGATCGGTCATGAAGGCGAGGACGCGCCCGTCCTTGAGGTACTTTACGGTCTTGCGGAGGGCCGGTCCGCCGCGCGGGATGGTCTCGATGCCCGTCAGGCCGCGCATGCGGTTCGCGTGGGCGTCCGTGAGCGGGTTCCTCTGCTTGCCGACGATGTAGAAGATCGGCAGGCCCATCATCTGCGCGGCGACGCCGCCCATCTCCCAGCTTCCGAGGTGGGGTGTGACGATGATCGCGCCGCTGCCGGATGCGACGACGTCCTTCGCGCGCACGATCTCGGGAGCCTCGATATGGCGGGCGATCCATGCGTGGGTGAGCCGCGGCACGCGCAGGGTGTCGATGACGCAGAAGAAGAAGCTCTGCATCGCGCGGCGGGCGATGCGGCGGACCTCGCGGCGTGGCATGTCGGCGCCGAAGACGTCCCGGATGCGCCGTTCCGCCTCGGCGACGCGCCAGTGGACGACGCGAAACGCCAGCCATGCCATCGCCCAGCCGAGCGCCAGCGCCGCGCGATAGGGCAGGACGTTGACCAGGGCGTGGACGACGCGGAGCGCGGCGTATTCGGCGACGTGCTTGGGGCGGTTAGCCATGGGGGGGGCATTCGCGGCGGCCCCGGGTGTCCGCCGCAAGAGGAAAACGCCGCGGGCCCGGGGGCCCGCGGCGTTGTTCAGGATGCGCGAACGCGCATCCTCATCCCTCGGTCTTGATCGCCTCGACGGGGCAGTTGCCCGCGGCGTCCTTCACGGCGTCTTCCTGGCCCGCCGGAACGACATCGGCCTTGGCCTTGGCGACGCTGCCGTCCATGACGAAAACGTCCGGAACGGCGTCGGTGCAAAGTTCGCAGCCCGTGCAGCTGTCGGCATCCACTGTGACTTTCATGGTGTTGTCCTTTTCTGTTGGTTGTCCGGGTTTCCGCGACTGGCTAGGAAACCACGTACTTGCTCTTGTAATCCTCGAGAATCCGGATGTAGTTCGCACGCTCGAAGGCCGCCGGGTTGGCGACGGACTTCTGGCTCATCGCGCCCTTCATCTGGGCCACCGAGGCGTATTCCTTCTCGGTCATCCACGACTCGAGTTCCTTGACGATGGTGCGGAGCTGTCCGATGCCGCCCTTGAGCATCGCGGAGCAGACCTGCACCGCATCGGCGCCGGCGAGGATGCACTTGACGGCGTCGAGGCCGCTGTGCACGCCCGTCGTGGCGGCGAGCGACGCCTGAAGCTGCCCGTGCAGGATTGCGATCCAGCGAAGCGGAAGGCGCATCTCGTAGGGGGTGCTGAGCTTGAGGTCGGAGAGCACCTCCATCTCGTTCAGGTCGAAGTCCGGCTGATAGAACCGGTTGAACAGGACGAGGCCATCCGCCCCAGCCTGGTCGAGGCGGCGGGCCATGTTGGCCATCGAGCTGAAGAACGGGCTCAGCTTCACGGCGACCGGGATCTTGACCGCGGCCTTCACGGCGCGGACGACGTCCAAGTAGAGCGTCTCCACGTCGGAGCTGGTCAGGTTCGGATCGGTCGCAACGTAATACGTGTTGAGCTCGATCGCGTGTGCGCCGGCCTGCTCGATCTGCTTCGCGTAGTCGATCCATCCCTCGTTCGACATCCCGTTGAGGCTGCCGATGACCGGGATCTGGACGGCCTTGACGGCCTTCTGGATGAGCTCAAGGTACTGATCGGGGCCGACCTGGTACGAACCGGTCTCCGGGAAGTACGACAGTGCCTCCGCGAAGCTCTCCGTCCCCGCGGTCATCAGGTGGTCGAGCGCCTCGGCGTCGTGGTGCAGCTGCTCCTCGAAGACCGAGAACATGACGACGGCGGCGGCGCCGGCGTCCTCGAGCTTCCGGATGTCCTCCACGCGCTGCGACAGCGGCGAGGCGGAGGGCACGATCGGGTTCTTCAGCGTCAGGCCCAGGTAGGTGGTGCTGAGGTCCATGGTGTGTTCCTTCTCTTGATTCAATGGTTGTGCCGGTCGTCCTTAGGCCTGCGGAGCCGCAACCGCCTGCGGGGCGGGGGCGGGGGCGGGTGTCGCCCACTGCTGGTACAGCTTCCACCGCTGGTCGACGTCGGACTGGGCGAGCCGGATGAGGCGGTCGGCCTCCTCGGGCTTGCTCAGGGTGAGCATCTTGTAGCGGGTCTCGTTGTAGGCGTAGGCCTTCACCGGGATCGACGGGGCCTTGGAATCGATGGACAGCGGATTCTGTCCCTTCTCCGCAAGGCTCGGATTGTATCGATAGAGCATCCAGTGGCCGCACTGCACGGCCAGCTTCTGCTGCTCGAAGCCCTTCTGCATGTTGATGCCGTGGGCGATGCAGTGCGAGTAGGCGAGGATCAGCGACGGCCCCTCGTACGCCTCGGCCTCCTGGAAGGCCTGCAGCGTGTGGCGCGGGTTCGACCCGAGCGACACGCGCGCGACGTAGATGTTGCCGTAGCACATCGCCATCATGCCGAGGTCCTTCTTGCCCGCCGGTTTGCCGCCCGCCGCGAACTTTGCGACGGCGCCGCGCGGCGTCGACTTGGAGGCCTGGCCGCCGGTGTTCGAATAGACCTCGGTGTCCAAGACCAGCGCGTTGACGTTCCGGCCGCTGGCAAGCACGTGGTCGAGTCCGCCGTAGCCGATGTCATATGCCCAGCCGTCGCCGCCGAGGATCCAGACGCTGCGCTTGACGAGGTTGTCGGCGATCGAGGCCAGATGCGTCGCGCGCCAGTCGGTCTTGCCGGCCAGCTTCGCCTTGAGCTGCACCACGCGGACGCGCTGCTCGGCGATCTGCTGCTCGGTGGCCTGCGGGGCCGCGATCAGCGCGTCGACCAGTTCGCCGCCGATCTCCTCGCGCATCTGCACGAGCAGTTCGCAGGCGAATTCGCGGTGCTTGTCGAACGTCAGCCGGTAGCCCATGCCGAACTCGGCGTTGTCCTCGAAGAGCGAGTTCGACCACGCCGGGCCGCGGCCGTCCTTGTTCTGCGACCACGGGGTCGTCGGCAGGTTGCCGCCGTAGATCGACGAGCAGCCGGTGGCGTTCGACACCACCGCGCGGTCGCCGAAGAGCTGGCTGAGGATCTTGACGTAGGGCGTCTCGCCGCAGCCCGTGCAGGCGCCGGAGAACTCAAACAGCGGCTGTGCGAACTGAACGTCGCGGATCGTGCCGAGGTCCAGCGCGCCGCGGTCCACCTCGGGCAGCGAGAGGAAGAAGTCCCAGTTCGCCTTGCCGGCGTCCCAGATCGGCTCCTTCTCGGACATGTTGATCGCCTTGCGGCCGACCTGCTCCTTGCTCTTCTTGGGGCAGACCTCGACGCAGAGCGCGCAGCCCGTGCAGTCCTCGATCGAGACCGCGAGGACATACTTCTTGCCCGGGTTCTGCTTGTCCTTCCACTCGACCGCCGGGAAGCCGGCAGGCGCGGAGGCCAGCGCCGCGGGCTCGATGACCTTCGCGCGGACGCAGGCGTGCGGGCAGACCAGAGCGCAGTTGCCGCACTGGATGCAGAGTTCGGCGTCCCAGATCGGAACGAACAGGGAGATGTTGCGCTTCTCCCACTGCGTCGTCCCCGTTGGGTAGGTGCCGTCGACCGGCATCTTGCTGACCGGCAGGTCGTCGCCGCAGCCCGACATGATGGTCGCGGTCACATCCTGGACGAACGCCGGGGCCTTGGCCGACACGACCGGCGGGAGGTTGCGGGTGCTCGTGGCCGCCGCGGGAACCGCGATCTCGCTTAGGTTCGCCAGCGTCATGTCCACGGCCATGTAGTTCTTCTTGACGATCTCCTCGCCCTTGCGGCCGTAGGTCTTTTTGATCGCCGTCTTGATCTTCTCGATCGCCTCATCCTTCGGCAGCACGCCCGAGATGGCGAAGAAGCAGGTCTGCATGATCGTATTCACGCGGTTGCCCATGCCGGCGTCGAGCGCGACGCGGGAACCGTCGATGGCGTAGAACTTCAGCTTCTTGGCGATGATGTCCTGCTGGACCTTGCGCGGGAGCTTGTCCCAGACCTCCTCGGGCTTGAAAGGGCTCGAGTTGAGCAGGAATGTCGCGCCGGGCTTCGCACACTTCAGCACGTCCACCTGGTCGAGGAAGACGAACTGGTGGCAGCCGATGAAGTTGGCCGACTGGATGAGGTAGGGGGAGTGGATCGGATCGGGACCGAACCGCAGGTGTGAGACCGTGCGCGAACCGGCCTTCTTCGAGTCGTACACGAAGTAGCCCTGCGCGTACATCTCGGTTTCATCGCCGATGATCTTGATCGAGTTCTTGTTCGCGCCCACCGTGCCGTCGGCGCCGAGGCCGAAGAACATTGCGCGGACCACGCTGTCGGGCTCGATGATGAACGACGGATCGAACTCCAGGCTCGTGTGGGTCACGTCGTCGTTGATGCCGATCGTGAAGTGATTCTTCGACTTCGCCTTGCCGAGCTCGTCGTAGACAGCCTTCACCATCGCCGGCGTGAACTCCTTCGATGACAGCCCGTAGCGGCCGCCGATGACCTTCGGCATGGCGAAGGGGAGCGTGCCGTCCACCAGACCCTCGCCGATGACCGTGAGGACATCCTGGTAGAGGGGCTCGCCCGCACCGCCCGGCTCCTTCGTGCGGTCGAGGACGGCGATGGACTTGACCGACTTCGGCAGCGAGGCCAGGAAGCTCTTCCCGCAGAACGGACGATAGAGGCGCACACGCACCACGCCGACCTTGGCGCCGGCCGCATTCAGCGCGTTGACCGTCTCAAGGACTGTCTCGGCGCCCGAGCCCATCAGCACGACCACGCGGTCCGCATCCGGCGCACCATGGTAGTCGAACAGATGGTAGGAACGACCGACAACCGTCGCGAAGCGGTCCATGACGGACTGCACGATCGCCGGGCACTTGTCGTAGAAGGGGTTGACCGTCTCGCGGCCCTGGAAATAGACGTCCGGGTTCTGGGCGGTGCCCCGCATGATCGGATGGTCCGGCGTCATGCCGCGGCTGCGGTGGGCGAAGATGAGGTCGTCGGACATCATCGCGCGGATCTGCTCGTCGCTGATGATCTCCATCTTCTGGACCTCGTGCGAGGTGCGGAAGCCGTCGAAGAAGTGAACGAACGGCACGCGCGACTCCAGCGTCGCGGCCTGGGAGATGAGGGCCATGTCCATGACTTCCTGCACCGAGGCGGCCCCGAGCATCGCAAAGCCGGTCTGGCGGGTGGACATGATGTCGGAATGGTCGCCGAAGATCGACAGGCCCTGGCAGGCCAGTGAACGGGCGGAGACATGGAAGACCGTCGAGGTCAACTCGCCCGCGATCTTGTACATGTTGGGGATCATCAGGAGCAGCCCCTGCGAGGCCGTAAAGGTCGTCGTCAGGGCACCAGTCTGCAGCGCGCCATGGACCGCGCCCGACGCGCCGCCCTCGCTCTGCATCTCCACGACGGAAGGAACCGTTCCCCAGATGTTCTTGCGGCCCTGCGCCGACCACTCGTCGGCCCATTCGCCCATGTTTGAAGAGGGGGTGATCGGGTAGATCGCGCAGACCTCGTTGGTCTTGTGCGCGATGTAGGCGGCAGCTTCGTTGCCATCGATAATCGCGGTCTTCTTCTTGTCCATATGCGTACTGGGTCTCCCGTGATCCGTGCGCTGGGCACGGAGAAAGTCCACATGTACCGGATTCAGCCCCGGCAAATCAAGGCGATTCCCCTGTCCGGGGCGGTTGGTGAGCTTTAGCGCATTGCGGGATAGATAGTTGCGACGAATCTCCAAAGATCATGTGGCGCGAACAGGAAGACGGTGTCCGTGCCCGGTTTCGCGACCTCCGAGCCGATCAACGAAGGAAGGGATTCGATCGCAGTTCGTCCGCAATGGTTGTCGCCGGTCCGTGGCCGGGGTGGACGCAGGTTGCGCCGGGCAGGCCGGCCAGCCGTTGGAGCGAGCGGGCCAGCGTCCGACCGTCGCCGCCGGGCAGGTCCGTGCGACCGACGCTGCCCCGGAAGAGCGTGTCGCCGGAAAGCAGGGCTGACTCCGCCGCTTCGTGCAGGCAGATGCCGCCGGGCGTGTGGCCGGGCGTGGCGATGACGGTGAACTTCAGGCCGGCCGCTTCGATCACGTCACCGTCGCGGACCGGACGCAGATCCGCCGGGGCCGGGCCGGGCGGGCCGTAGTAGGGCGGAAGCTGGTTCGCCTCGCTGAAGGCCCATGCGGCGTCGGCGGGGTGCATGTAGACCGGTACCGCCTGCGCCGCCAGGAGCGCGTGCAGTCCACCCACGTGGTCGCAGTGCCCATGCGTCAGCAGCACGGCCTCCATCCGGAGCCCCAGCGAGGCAAGCCGGGCCAAGATGAGTTCGGCGTCCGCCCCGGGATCGATTACCGCCGCCAAGCCCGGCGCGCCGGAGACGACGAGACAGTTGACCTCGAACGGACCGACCACGACAGGGGCGACGGAGAGCATGGCAGGGACCTCGGCGGAGGGTGGCGTCAACCGAACACGGGGCGCAGGTGCCGGTCGAGAATGTTGGTCTTCACGTTGACCGCGACGGACGCCTCACAGGCCCCCAGAGCATCGAAGAACCGCCGGCCCATCTCCGCGGCGACCTTGTAGCTCACGTGCAGGAACTGGCGGAACTGCGAGTTGAAGCGCGGATTCTTCGGGTCGTGACGCAGGGCCGAGGTGAAGTCCGATGCGGTCATCTTCAGGACGTCCGCCGCCGACGGCAGCGATTCCCTCTGTACGTGGATCACGGACGAGTAGGGTGCCACCATCTCGTCGTACCGATCGAGCGCGGTCGCATAGATGTGCTTGGCGACGGCCAGTCCTTCGCCGCCCGCCGCCGCCAGGCCGATGAGTTCCTCCAGCCACGTCGTGCCCGCCGTCTTCAGGTGCAGTCCGGCGCCGGTGCGCGCCAACGCCGCCCGGATGTGCGGGTAGAGGCTGAACTTGTCACTGCCCGAGTGCACACTCAGCTTAAGGTTCTCCGAGAGGCCGAACTCGCGGACGGCGTAGGCGATCACCGCCAGATCCGCCTCGAACTCCCGTGCAAAGACCGCCGGGTCGCCCTCGTAGTCCACGCCCTTGTTGAAACGCCCCGTGAACTTCGGCGCGATCGTCTGCGCGGGCACGCCCTCGTCGGCCAGGGCGGCGAGGATCAGCAGAAGTTCGGCGGGGGTCTGCGGCAGGTCGGTCTCATCCATGGAGACCTCGGTGATGAAGGTGTCGACGCCCTTGGTGAGCGCCACATGCCTCCAGGTCTTGGCGGACTCCTTGACGGCGAGCAGGAACTTGCGCGCCGCCGCCTCGATGGCCGCCTTCGTGATGACGACCGGACGGTCGAGGCCGGGCAGGGCCAGGGAACGGGCCAGAGACGCACGCTGGTCGCAGAAGGCGCGGATGTCGCTCTCGAGCGCCGGCTTGCCGATGAAGTGCGCCACATCAAGCGTGAAGAAATCGCTCGCCTCGATGAACCCGTCGACATTGCCCAGAGCGATGTGGTCGGCATCGATGCGATAGGCGCCGGTCCAGCCGAGGGCTTTCGCGGCGGCGTCCGCCTCGCGGCGGACGTCCATCGGCACCGTGCCGACGATCGTGTGCTCGCGGTGCGACTTGTTCCAGACCGGCGTGACCTCGATGCCTGCGCGCCGGGCGTCGACGAAAGCGGATAACTGGGCGCGGCCCTGTCGCGCAAAACGGTCCCCAATCCCCATGGAATATCTGCCGACAATCATGCTGAATCCTCCGGCCGCACGGGCGGCGCGCAAGATGCAAGATAACGGCCGAGGGCCCCGATGGCGAGGCCCGACTGCGCCGCCCAACACACCGAACGTCTCTTCCGTCTTCCGTCCCTGCTTCAGGGCAGGTGCTGTCCTGTCGTGGCTGCGGTGAGGGAGACGCTCTTGATCCCCTTCAGGGCGCGCAGACGCAGGGTGAGGCGTTCGATGTCCGCCGGCCGGCCGCGCACCGCCACGATTTCCAGGCAGTGGAAATGGTCGAGATGAAAGTGCTGGGTCGCGAGGATCAGGTCGTGAAAATCGTGCTGGACCGCATTGATCTTCCGTACGGCGTCGGAGAGGTGGTGGTCATAGACAAGAATCACAGCCCCCGCCACCTCATGGCCGCCCGTCCACTCCCGGGCGATCAGGCTCTGCCGGATCAGGTCGCCCACGGCCTTCGAACGGGTCGGGATCTTCTGCTCCGCGATCCGGCGATCAAAGGTCCGCACCAGGTCCTCGTCGAGCGATACACTGAACCGCGTGAGTTTCGACATGGCCGTCTCCCGTTCGTTGACCCGTGCAGGATACCACGCGGAACGGACGGATTCACGCCGCGGGCGGCGCGGGTGCATGCGTGCAGACAAGAGACAGTGAATTCCCCGTTGCGTCACGGGCCCGCGGAAAAACGCCGAAGCCCCGCAGGGCGTCTGCCTACGGGGCCTCGGGTACTTCCAGATCGCCCTCCACGCGGAAGAGGGGCCGGATCGACCGGGACCTACTTCTTCTCGGCGTCCGCCTTGGGCGCACCTTCGCCGCCGTGCCGTCCGCCGGGGCCGCGGCCCATGTTCTTCTGGCCTTCCTTCATCTCTTCCTTCGACGCCTGGCCGTCGCCGTTGGTGTCGATCTTCTTGAAGATCTCGTCGGGATTCGGCGCCTTGGATGCGTCGAACTTGTCGCCCATACGCTCCTTCATGGCCGCCATCCGCTTCTCATGACCGACCTTGAATTCGGCAAGGGAGATCGTCCCGCTGCCGTCCGTGTCCAGCGCCTTGAAGCGGGCCTCCGGGTCGCCGGCAGGGCCATGACCGCCCGCCTTCCGGTCGCCCTTGTCTTCCGCCCCGAAGGCCGACAAGGACATTGCAACGCCGATGCCCAGCACGCACACCGTCAACCATCCATAGGTCTTCATCGTCCGCAACCTCGCAGTTCGACCGTGATGCTCGCCTCGAACACCTTATGGCCGTTAGATACCAAACGCTCGGAGCGCAGGCTTTAGTGTGCGACACCGCGGGCTGCGATCTGCGGCGGCCCCTGATCATCGGGTTCGACATGAACGGAAACGAAGGACTCCTGGCCGAAGCGGGCCCTCAGGACATCCTCGATTTCCGATGCGATGCGGTGGGCCTCCAGGATGCTCAGCTCGGAGGCGACACATACGTGGAGATCGATGGCGACGGTGCTGCCGATGCGCCGGGTTCGCAGGTTGTGGGGCCGGATGGTGCCGCGGACTCCGGCGACGAGTGCGGTAATCTCCTGCTCCACGGCGTCTTCCAGCGACTGCTCGGTCAGTTCCTTCACACTGCCAATCGAGATCTGGACGGCCACCTTGAGAATGAACACACTCACGACCACCGCCGCGATCGGGTCCAGCACGTGCCAGTGGTCGCCAAGGGCGATGGCCCCCCCGATGCCGACGAGGGTTCCGATGGAGGAGAAGGCGTCGGATCGGTGGTGCCACGCATTCGCGATGACCGCCTGGCTGTTGATCTCGCGTCCGACGCGGGCGGTATAGCGGTACAGCCATTCCTTGACGATGATGGACGCGGCGGCGGCAGCGAGGGCAATGGGCGAAGGTGTCTCGATGTGTGCGCCGTGGATGCCCGCCCAGATCTTCTGCGCGCCGCTCCAGAATATGCCGAGGCCGACGGCAAGCAACGCGAGTCCGATGAGTGCGGAAGCGAGCGTCTCGTACTTCCCGTGGCCGTAGTCATGACTCTTGTCCGGCGGCTTTCCAATGACGCGGAAGCAGACCAGAACGACGATGTCCGTCGCAAAGTCGGAAAGGGAATGCAGCGCATCGGCCACCATGGCCGCACTGTGCCCGAGAATGCCGGCGGCCAGTTTGACCGCCGTCAGGACCAGGTTGGTGTAGAAACCCACCCACGTGACGCGGTTCGCCTTGAAGACACGTATGTCCGCTGCAGTGCTCATGTTCTGGTGTGGACAGTACCGATTCGGGGGACGAAAGGAAATGCCGCAGACATCGGGTGCCGCGGCACGCATCCGACTTGGCCCTGTTGACCGTCATGATCACTGCATGCGGCGCCGATTCATCCTTCCTGCTGGTCAGCGAATCGGGATCTCGTCGGTGATCGTGACCCCGATGGACGCGGACCACGCGGAAAGGTCGGACTCGTCGCGGTTGCTCCCCGTGTCGCGCCATGAAGCATTGCACGACAACTCCAGCCAGGGGCGGAGGCGGTGGACGAGGGAAAGTCCCGCCGCAACGGGAGCATCATGTCTTTCGTCCAAGCCCAGATCGGGCATCGCGGAGTCGGGAAACCCGCGAATGCCGGCTCTGGCCCAGAGCGAGGCGCGCAAGCGAGGTGTCATCCACCGGTCGGCGCCGGCCGATGCGCCCGCACCTTGGAAGTCGCTGGCAGGGTCGTTGCAGGAGTCCGCTTCGCCGTAGGCTTCAACCCACAGCGTGACATCCGGCGAGGGCGTCCATTGCAGGCCGGCTCTCAGTTCGGCGAAGGTGTCCGTCAGCCCATCACCCTCGGGGGTGATGAGGCTGTCGTATCGCGACAAGGCCAGCCGGGCCCCGGCGGTTACGGCCCACGCAGGATTTCCCAAGTACCAAAGCGCGGCGGGCGAGAGGCAGCCCCACGCCTGATAGTCGTCGGGGAGCGCGTCGTCGGCCAGCCATCCGGCGTCGATCGATGCGCCGGCCTCGAATCGGGGTCCGGTATGCCACGCTGTTGCGCGGAGGACGGTGTCTTCGCGGCTTCCCATATTGTCGTCCGCATACATCGTGCGTCCCCATCGAGCGTCAAGCGAGATATCCCAGCCTCCGGGCATCAGTGCGCGAATTCCGATCGAGGGTGCCAGTCGCAGAAACGCGGTGCCTTGGGTGTTGGTGACGGATGTCGCGGTCAGAAAGCGGTTATCTTCGTATCCGGCGTCCATCGAAACCGACGGGGTCCAGAAGAAGTCAACTGGCTGGGATCGTGAAATCATGACGCACCCAAGCAGGACCATCGTGGCGAACTGTCCCCGATTGTGTGTGGCGCTCATGGCTTTCCGCCGCCTGCGCCTCCCGGTCCCTTTCCGCCCGGTGCATTGCCACCGGGTGATTCCGCGCTTGAGGGAGCGCCGCCGGCGCCAGTCGGGACGCCCACCGCGGTCGAGCCAGCCCCGGCGCCCCCCGCGGAGCCTCGCGGCCCGGCCTGCACGCCGGACGGAGAGCCAGCCGGTCCCATCGAGGCGCCGCCGGGACCACCTCGTCCATTGCCGTGGCCGGATCCTTGTCCGCGCAGGGGTTGCCCCTGTGCGGCATCGCCGCCCCAAAGGGTGCGACGTATGTCCGTTCCTGACATGCCGCCGCGATGCTGCTGGATGCTGAAACGCGCCGCCCTCAGAATCTCCATGCGGCGGAGATTGCGATCGAGGCAGTCGTTCATGAAGGAGCGGACCGTGGCCGCGTCGACGCCGGACAGCGCCAACGACTCGCCCGACTCGACAACGGTCTGCATCCTCCCGCCCGACTCGCCCCGCCCGCGCCGAAGGACGGCGCCAAGGTCGGCCGCGTCCACGCCGCTCTCCACGGCGCGTGCGGTGCTGGCGAGCAGTTCTCCATGCGCCGGCTCCGACGGATTCTCGTACCCTGACGCGCGGATCATGGCGTTGGCGGTGCGGAGCGAGTTAAGGCGCGCTTCGATGGCGGCGGCCAGCGCATCGGGTTGGACCCCCTTCGCCAGCCCTTCGAGCAGGCGCGTGTTCAACGTTTCAACGGGCAGTCCCTCGGCGGCTCCCGATGCAAAGGCATCCTGGATCCTTCCGGCCGGAACTCCGGTCACTCCGCGCTCCCGCAAGACCGTGGCGAGGTGTCCGGCCTCGGACGCCGCCGCGCAGGTTCGGCCGGGAATCGAGGGTGCAAGGCACGCGGCGGACAGGATGACCGTCGCCAGGTGGATGGATGGTTTCATTCGGTTGTTCTCCTACAGATCCATCACCGCATTCTCACGCCCGAATCCATCCGGGCGTCGGATGTCCGCCTGCGGATCGGTGATCCATTGGCGTCCATCCACAAGGAAGATGTACTCGTGCCGGCCCGCCGGCAGTTCGACGTCCGCGGTCCAGTGCCCCGATCCGTCCGGTCCGCGAAGCCGGATGCGCCCGTTCTCCCAGCCTGTGAAATCGCCGAGCAACTCGACGGTCTGCGCGCCGGGGGCGTGGAGCGCGAAGTGGACGACGACGCTGGCGGAGGTGGCAGGCCGCAGCACCAGGGTGGCGGTGACGGCAAGAACAAGCGCTGCGAATGCCCCGGCCAGGGCGGGGGCCAGCCAGCGGCCGTCGTCGGGCCACAGGCGGTGGAGGATGAAACTCCATCCGCGGCGGGGCGTGCCGTCCGGCAGTCGGGACATGACCCGGTCGACGAATCCCGGCGGTGCCGTACGGCGCATCCTGGCGAGGGCATCGAGAGGATCCACCTCGGGCGTGGTTCGCGCTTCCTGGTCGTTGGAGTGGTCGTTCATGGTTGCACCCGTGCTCGTGAGTCTCCCCGCAGTCTGGCCAGCATTTCTTCCCTGCCGCGCGCCAAGCGCATCTTTGCAGCACTCAGTCCGATCCCCAGCGTGCGGGTGATCTCCTCAATCGAAAGCCCTTCGATGTATTTTAATACGAGCGGAATACGGATCGTCTCCGGCAGGGACATGAGGGCGCCGTCCATGGCTTCGAGCCGATTGGATTCCACGTACGGCGCGCCGCTGAGTTCGACGAGCTCCACGTGACTCTGCTCCGCCGCCTGTCGCCGGGTTCGCTGGCGGAAGCGGTTTCGCGCAAGGTTGGCGCAGATGCCCATGGTCCAGTTCCGGAACGAACCGTCGGTCCGGAACTGCGCGATCTTCCGGTAGGCGCGGATGAACGCATCCTGGGCCACGTCGTCCGCCTCTGCCGCATTGCCCGTCATTCTGTACGCAAGGTTGTACACCGCATGTTGGTGCCGCTCGACCAGGGCGGCAAACGCCTCGCGTTCGCCGGTCTGGCAGGCCGCGGCAAGTTCTGCATCGCTCCGTGGGTCCATGCGGGTCCTTTCCATGTGTTGTACACCGTTCGGGGCGGGAAGGTCACATCGGATGTCGATGTGACTTTCGCGGGTGTCGCGGTGTAGATGAGATGAAGACTGCGATGCGGGCCGGACATGGTGTCCGCCGCGGAGGCGGTCAAAGAAGGAGTCGGCGATGAAGAAGATGCTTCTGGCAGTGGCGATGTGTGTGGCACTCGGTGCGGTGGGCGCCCAGGCGGCGTGCGGCGGTGGCGGCGGTGGCGGCGGTGGTGGCGGTGGTGACAAAGTCCGCCAGCGGCAGCAGCAGAAGAACTCGACCTGCCCCGGTTCGGCAACGCAGACG
>CAYRFK010000103.1:0-16276 GCA_964423465.1 uncultured Verrucomicrobiota bacterium
TAATGGGTCCAGCTGAGGGTGAATGGACATTTCAAAGCAGGCTGCTGGGATATCGGCGCGAGCAGGGATGTTTCAACAGGCCGCCGGGCAATCCGGCCCGCGCCCAATTTGGCAGTAGGCTGCTGCCAAATCTGGGGAATCCGCTCCCGGTACGTCAGGAAGAAGCTCCGGAAACTGCGGAGATTCCTCTCTGAAAACCCAATCCCAAACTCCTCAGTAAGGCGGGCGGATAGCTCCTTCAGCAGTTCCGCCCCGTATTCCGCCCGTGTCTCGCCTTTCTGCTCGTGCTCGACGATGCGGCGGCCAATCTCAAAGTTGGTCATCACCTGGAGCGTGTTGACCGTGGACGCGGCCGCGTTTCGGGCGGAGGCGATCAGCGCCCGCACATCGGCAATCAGCGAGGCAACTCCGTCGGGAGCGCGTCCCTTGGCGGGAGATACATTCGTCACGTTCTTGTCTCCTTGCCCGTTCACGGTAACGCCCCGCCCTTTCCGTCGTCCCGCGAGGCCGGCGCACGTGTCTCCGACTCCTCGTCGTCGATGCGGCGGATCTTGTGGTTCTCGAAGTTGGCCCTCACTCTCGAACTCCGGCACCCTACACCCGGCCGCCGGCATCCATCAATCCTGCGCGGCCCTGAACGCCATCAGTCCTTCGTTCCGGATGGCGGCGGAGGGACGGACAGGCCGAGCAGACAGATTTCGCGGTAGACGCAGAAGCCCGGCGGGCCGTTGCGGAATTCGAAGCGGACGGCGACGACACCGTCGGCTTTCACGGGGGTCTTCACGAGGGAGGCGCCGCCGGGACAGGCCTCCGTGACCTTGCCCACCGGCTTAAAGCGCGAGGGGTCGGCGGACTTGGCGACGGACACCGTGTAGTACTGGCCCGCGCGGGCGTCGGGGTGGCCGGCGAAGGTCCGGATTTCCTCCAGCCGGCAGCCCTGCGGATGGCGCGTCGTGTCGAGGCGGATCGTCAAGACCGATCCGTCGCCGTAGCCGCGGAACGTCCGGCCGTCGTCGAGGGTCGCGTCGCCGTCCTTCCCGTTCCTGGTCGTCCCGTTGAACAGCGCGTCGGCGTTGCGTCCGCCGCCAGCGTGAAGCGTGCCGGACTCCTCCACGGATGCAACCGGCAGCCGCCCGGCCTTCGGCACATCGGCCTCCCGGGCGGCGCACGACGCGCCGCTTTTCGCAGGCGACGCGGCGGCGGGCTTTCCAACCGGCTCGGCAAGCGGCACGGTCCAGTCCGCGGTCATCAGACGCACCGGACCCATCAACCCGGAGGGCGTCAGCGGCGAGTCCTTGGTGAAGTAGTTCCACGTGACGAAGCAGCGGCGGCCCGGCGACGGACGCGGCGTGCCCTTCACGAACCAGTCGGGGAAGCGCTTGAGGTAGCTGCCGCCCGGCAAGTGCCCCGGCAGCCATTCGCTGTCCGGCGGCTCCTGCTCGTCGCCGATCAGCCGGTTCGCCCACACATTGGTGATCTCGACCTCGAGTTCGTTGCCGGTCGCCTTCAGCAGGCCCGCGGGGATCTCCACGCGCCACGGCGCGCACCACACGACGCCGAGATCGCGGCCGTTGAGGCGGACGCGGGCGAGGTGGTGGACGAGGCCGAGGGAGAGGAACGAAGTGTCGGGTGTCGGGTGACGAGTGTCGAACGTTGTACGGTAGGTGGCGGTTCCGCTGAAGTAACGGATCGCGGCTTCGGGACGCCGCGCCCAGTCGTCCAGCGAGACGAACATCGCGGGCTCGGCCGGCCCGCCCCACGCGGGGTCGAAGGCGACCCGCCAGGGACCGGCGACTTCTGCGGCCGGCTTCAGCGCCGGCGAATTCCGCCCCGACACTTGTCCCTCGACACTCGCCACGGCCCGCCGGAACACCACGAACCCGCTCTGCGCCGGCGCGAACTCGAGCGTCAGCGTGGTCATTCCGTCCTCGCACCGGAAGGCCGGCAGGTCGCGCTTCGTGCCCGTGACCGGATCCCAGAGTTCGGGCTGGAGTCCGGCGACGGCAAACGCGAGCCGCGCGGCGCCGGCGGTGCGTTCGACGTTGGCGACGAAGAAGACGTGGGCGCGACCGTCCGTGCGGTGGCGGCTTCGGATGCGGAGGCCCGGATCCGCCGCCTCGACGGCGACGCCCTCCTCCGGCGCAACGGCGCCCCACTGGAGCAGGGCCTGGCAGCGCTGCAGATAGGCGAGCCATGCCTTGCCCGGCTCCCACCACGTCTGCAGCCGCCCGAAATGGGTGCCCCAGCGGCCCATCGAATTGCCGGGGCGGTGGCGGTCGTCCCACGGCTGGTGGATCGCGCCGTGGAAGACGAGCCGGTTGATGCCGGCGCAGAAGGCGCCGTCGCCGACGGGCTTCAGGCCGTCCGGATGCTCCGTCCACCGGCTGTTGTCCGGCCCGCCCGTGAAGGCCTCGGCCTCGAGGATGTTGTGCAGCTTCCCGTCGCCCGCGTTGAAGATCCCGGACTGCGGCCCGCCGCGGAAGCCGGAGGGCGAGGTCCAGAACTCGGTCATCACGCGGTGGACGTGCGGCGCGACCTCGCCGGTCTGCCACGGCCCGCCGTAGGGTTCGCACGTGAAGCGCAGTCCGGCCTCGCGGAGCCGGCGCTCGACGATGGGGAAGTGAACGTCGCGGTAGAGGTCGGCAATGGTGCGGTCGAAGTCGGCCTTGAACTTCTTTGTCTCCGCGTCGCCGCCGATCGTCCGCTTCGCGAACGTCGCCAGGAACGGCGTCAGGTCGTAGCCGCGGCGCACGGCGAACTCCTGCGGCATGCGCGGCGTCCACGAAGGCTTGCCGGCCTCGTAGCTGTCGAAGAGCACATGCTTGAGGCCCGTGCCGACGAGGTCGCCGAGGTGTTTGCGCATCTCGCCGAGCACGTGCCGCAAGTGGAACTCGTTCGCCTCGGCGCTCATCTTGTCGCATTCGAGACCACGCACCTCCCACTGATTCGGCTGGGTCATCGAGCCCATCGTGGTGTGGCCGATGCGCAGGACGACCCATGCCCCGTCCGGCGCGGTCCAGTCGAGACGGCCGTCCGCCTGCATCCGGCGCGTGAGGTCGACGACCCGGTCCGTGGCGACGACGCCCGAGGCCGGGAGCGCGAGGACGGCGATGTCGCGGTAGAAGGTCGTCCGCGCCTCGACGACCGGCTTCTCCAGCACGCCGGTGTCCTTGTTGACCACCGGGAAGGCCATGTGTGCGCGCGGATCGACCTGCGGGCGCGGCAGGACGCCGTCGAAACGGGCGCCCGCGGCGACCGTCACCTGCGTCCAGCAGACCTCCTGCATCGAGAGTTCCGGCGGGATCCACGGTCCGCCGCTGTGGGTGTAGCCGGGGCAGTTGTGCATGCCGACGTCGAGGCCGAGGCGCCGCCCCTCCTCCGCCGCGTGGCGCACGAGCTTCCACCACGGGTCGGTGAAGGCGAGAAGGCCGTCGGTGGGGCTGTTCTCGATGTGTGCGGCCCACGGCGTGCAGACGTCCGCCATTCCAAAGAGCGTCGCCCCGCCGATGCCGGCGGCCTTGAACGCCTCAAGGTCGCGTGTGATGCCCTCGCGCGTGACGTTGCACCCCATCCAGTGCCACCACACGCCGGGCTTCGCGGACTCCGGCGGACGCGCGAACACGTCGTCGAGTTCATCCGCGCGGACCGTCAGCGCCAGCGCCGCCGCGGCCATGAACAGCCCCGCCATCGTTGTCTTGATCCGGCTCATATGCACCTCGGTTCGGGATAGTCCCATGGAGTTCCAAGGATTGGAAGAAGCGCCGCCCGCGGGTTCCAAGCATTGGAGGCCACCCCAAATCAGCCTCCGCAGTCCTGCGTTTCGGCCCGCGGGGCCGCGGGCCCTCCCGATCCATCGCATGGAGGGGCGGCTCGCTCAGTGCGTCCGGCGGCGCAGGAGGACGGCGAGGAGGCCGGCGCCGACGAGGCCGAGCGAGGCCGGCTCGGGGACCACGCATGGCCGTCACCCGGAGACCGGTTTCAACATCACCGCGCGCAGGCGCAGCAATTCCTCGCCGGTGATTTCCCTGGCGGACACGCGGATCTCGAAGGAGCCGGGTTCCAGCGTCAGCTTGCCGAGTGTGTCGCGGACGTTGGTGCCGGTGCGCACCTGCTTCTCCAGGGTCTGCGTGCCGACCTTCACCAGATAGACGCCGCCAGCACCCCTCCCGGCCTGCGTGCGTTCCCTGCCGGCGTCGCCCTCCTTCACCTTGCCGCCCTTGCTGTCCTTCGGCGCGTCGTAGACGAGTTCCACCTCGAACGTGGCCTCCTCGTTCAGGCGAACCGGCCAGACGACCGCGTCGCCCTTGGACTTCCAGTTCGTCACCCACGCGTCGCTGCTCTTGCCGGGGCCGAACTGGAGCTTGCCTTCCAGTTTCGCATCGAAGCCGCGAAGCGTGTTCACGGCGACGCGGGTCGCGAGCAGCCGCACGGGATCGGCCTGCGGCTCGCCGACGCATTCGATCGCGATGATCGAGTCGGCCGCATCCGGCGCGTCTTTCGGCAGGCCTTCGATCCGCACATCGATCGGGTTCACGCGCACCGCTTTCAGGTGCGTGTACATGGTGTTGGCCTTGTCGCGCAGCAACCACGCCAGCTTCACCTCGCTCTTCAGTCCGCCAATGACGAGCCGGCCATCGCGCGGCCAGTCGAAAACATGGAGATACAGTGTGCTGTCCTTGCCGGCCGGGCCAGACTTCAGTCGCAAGGTGGATTCGCCCCACGCCTGCACGGCGAGAGGCGTGCGCGTGGTGCCGCGGATCGCTTCGCCGTTGAGCTGCCACCAGGCGCCGATACCCTTGAGGATCGCCACATCGGCGGCATCGATCCGCCCGTCGCCCATCGGTCCGATGTTCATCAACTGGTTGCCGCCGCGCGCCGCGGACTTGGCCAGCAACTGGATGAAGTGCGCGGGCGGTTTGTGCGAGCGGTCGTTCTGGTTGTAGCCGTAGGATTCGTTGGTCGTCGGGACGCCTTCCCAGTCGCCCGCATGCGGGGCAAACTCGGCCGCCCGGTCGCAGGTGCTGTCGTAGTCGCCCCCGCCCCGCACGAGCCGGCCGTTGATGACCAGACCGGGCTTGGCCTTGCGCACCGCGGCGAGGATGCGCAGATTCTCCTCGGGCGGCAGCTTGTGCGGCGTGTCGAACCAGATGATGTCCGGGTCGTACATGCGGATCAGTTCCTGCAGCTGCGGAATGGACTTCTCGTCCACGTAGCGGCGCGCCTTGGGCAGAAACTCGGGGAACTTCTCCCACCAATTCGCGCCATGGAGCAGCTTGTCGCCGCCGGGATTCTCGTAGTCCCAGTCATTGCCGGGGCCGTCGGCCTCGCCCCAATCGAACGCGTGCGAATAGTAAAAGCCGAACTTGAGTCCGTGCTTCCTGCACGCCGCCTGCAACTCCCGCATCGGGTCGCGCGCGAAGGGCGTGGCCTTCACAATGGTGAAGTCGCTGACCTGGGAGTCGAACATGGCGAAGCCGTCGTGGTGCTTCGCCGTGATGACGAAGTAGCCCATGCCCGCCTCCTTGGCGAGGCGGATCCACTCGTCGGCGTTGAACCCGGTCGGGTTGAACCGGCCGGCGACCTCCTTGCGATAGACGGCGCAGGGGATCTTCGCCATGCGCTGGATGTGCTCGGCGTAGCCGCCGTAGGCCTTGCCGTTCCACGTGCCGCTCAAGCCGGAATAGACGCCCCAGTGCACGAACATCCCGAAGCGCGCATCGCGCCACCAGCCCAGCCGCGCCTCGCGCTCCGCGGCGGTGGGCTGCAGCGCTTCAAAGTCCGGCGCGCGCGCGTCCGCGGCGCCGTACGAGGCCGCCACGGTCACCGCCAGGCCGCCGGCCGCCATTCCGATCATGCACAGTTGTTTCATCGCATTCCTCCCTCGCATCCCGACCGGCACCCGCGCGCACACGCTACCCGCCGCCGCGTCGGCCGGGAATCGCCACTCTTGACCTCTTGCTGTCCATTCTTGACCTCCCGCTTCCAAGGGTTGGAACCCGGGACCCGCCGTTCTTCCAAGCCTTGGAAGAAGTCACGGAGCCGCGGCCGGCCTCTTTGAGCCGGGGTCGCTCGCAGGCGCTGCCTCCATCACACTGGCCGCCATCAGGCCGACGATGACCTCCGGGGAATGCGTTTCGAGCGTCACGCTGTTTAGCGCAACGCCGGGGCGCAGCTTCCAGCCGTAGACCATCGCGCGGCAGTTCCCGCCGAGTTGGACCTGCGGCGGCGGCGCGGCGGGCAGCGCGAAGGCGTCGCGCTTGTAATCGTAGTCGTGGCCTCCGAAGGGACACAGCGACCAGAAGTTCCAGGGCGGCACGAGTTCGAGCGTCTCCACGACACCGTCGGCGTAGGTCATCCGCAACTCCGCGTTCGCAATGCCGGTCTGCATCGGCGGCGTGAAACCGGCCACGAGGAACCAGATCGCGTCCCCGCCGCGGCGGACGGGAACCGTGACCGCATCGGGCCAGTTGTCCCACCGGGAGGTGAACGCGATATTGCTGCCGCCCGCCGGCCACGCAAACTCCACGCCCGCGGGCGTGCGGAGCCGGCCGGGGCCCGCGAGCAGCCCGTCGACCAGATTCAGGTCGACCACGGGCGGCCGGTGCGTCGGCTTGAGCATCATCTGCCACGTCGAGTAGCCGTCCTTCGCGAGCCTCAGCGAGCAGGTGTTCGGACGCGGGGACAGGTATTCCTGTTGAAAGATGCCGCGCACGTCGCCGTTGAGCTGCGCGGAGAGATCGACCGGCTGCCAGCGCGCGGCGGCCGGTGCATTCGTCAGCCGTCGGGCCGCCCGGGAGGCGTCGCCCGCCGGATCGGTGACCTTCACCCGGTGCAGCCGCCGCTGCGGAAGCTCGCCGACCCGGACGAGCGTCTCGTATGCATGGTGACCCGCGTTCGTCGGCGTGAAGTCCATTCCGTCGATCCGCAGCAATTCGCCCAGGCGGATCTGGTGCGCCGGGGCCGGCCCGACCGGCAGCGGGCCGCTCGTCGCGATCTCGACGCGGGCGGAGGATGTGGCCGGCACGCGCAGCGCGACAAGGCTGCACGCGAGCCCGGGCTCCACCGTCCAGCGCACCGGGGCGCCGTTGACCGTCACGCCCGTCACCCGCTCCGCACGCACCGGCAGGCTGAACGTGAGTTCGGCCGGACGGGCGAGCGTGACGTCGCATCGGCCGCCGCGCAGGGCGAGCGAGAAGTCCGGCGTCGCGATGGAGGCGTGGTCCCAGTCGGAAGGCAGCCGCGGCGCGATCGTCACTGCGCCGTTCGGATAGTCCGGCCGGAAGCCGAAGAGACCCTCGACGACAGTGCGGCAGAACGGGCTGGCGCAGTCGCTGAAATCCGTGCCGCCGACCGAAAACCCCAGATCGCCGGGCACGCGGCCGAAGAGGGCCATGTCGGGGAAGGTCCCGCGCAGCAGCGTCCATGCATCGTCGGACAGTCCGGTCTGGAAGTACGCGAGGGCCAGCGCGTAGGTGTCGCCCGGCCAGAGCTGGCGCAAGGACCAGATGCTCGGCACCCAGTTCGACGGCTGGCAGCGCTGTCCGCCCCACGGCATCCGTTCCCGCTCGAGGCCCCACTCGGTGTAGTGGAGCGAGCGCACCGCCTGCTGCGTCGAAAGCAGCCCGGCGTCGATGGGGCAGAAGATCGCGTAGAGCCAGGCATCGGGGCGGACGCGGCGGAGACCCGACTCCTCGACGCTCTGCCCGGGATGACCGCGGTCCTCCAGCCAGAGCGTCCGCTGGAAGCTGTCATGGATCTTCCGCGCCTGCGCCGCGTGCGAGTCCTCCGCAACGCCGTCGCCGGCGCGTCGGGCCATCTCGGCGGCGGCGCAATGGGCGTCGAAGGCGTAGGCCGTCTCCTCGGCGCAGCCGCCGCCGCTGAACCACGAGTTGTCAGTGGGCCAGGTGTTGGCGTAGCTCTCGTAGAGCCCGTCGCCGTCCGGATCGAAGCACTCGCGGATATACTCCAGATGCAGGTCCAGCGCCGGCCGCAGCAGTTTCTCCAACTCCGCGTCGCCGGTCCACCGCCACGCGTGGATCAACTGGTCGAAGAACTGCGACTGCATGTCGTAGTGCCACGGGTGATGCACATCGACCCGCCCGCGTCCGAACATCCGCGAGTTGGTCGACTGGCAGGCCAGCCCGCAGGCCACGTCGGGGACCGGCACCGTCTTCGTCGATTCCCGGATCTGACGCCCGAGACAGAACTTCGCCTGCGCCTTCACGCGATCGTGCCAGCCGTAGGCCGTGCCGCCGTAGATCGAGCGCCAGCCGATCAGCGGCACGCCCCAGCGCATACCGCTGTGGGTGTAGAGGCCCTGGCGATGGATGCCGTCCATCACCGCGCCGGACGCCCCGACCACCGCATCGAACCACGGGTCGGGCGTCTTCACCGTCACGCGCCGGCCGATGCGCTCCGCACGCTCCAGCCCCGCGGCGAAGAATGCGGCGGGGTCGGCGACCCGCGTCGGATCGATCGGCTTCGTCCCTTCGGTGGCGTGAAATGCCCATGCAATCGCGGACGTCCCGTCCAGCGGAACGACGCCGCACACGATCGGCAGCTTGTCCGCCCCGCTTGCGGCCAGCGTCAGCGGCTCCCGCGCGGCCGACGCATCGGCGACGTGCACCGTACCGCCCGCGCTGCAGCGACCCACCGCCGTGCCGACGCGCGGGCCCGGCGCGGTCGCAATGCGAGCGAGACCGGCTTCGGCGGCGACGAGGTTCCCTTCGCACTCCGCGGCCCGGAACCCGCGCTCCATCGTCTTCCCGCGGCCGCCGGTCGTGACGTCCCAGTACGCAACGACGGTCTCGTTGCTGATCCGGAACGCGCCGCCGCAGGCCCAGACCAGCCGGTCGCCCGCCTGCGCGCCCTCGACCCGCGCCCGCACCGCCAGTCCGCCACCGTCCGCAGGCGGGACCGCCTCCACCACGACGGCCGCCGGCCCGAAGGCGGCGTCGCGCACGGTCCACTCCAGCCGGCCCGGCCGGTACTTCATCGTGATGTCCGACGCCTCATGCAGCCAGCGCGACGTCCCGCCCCGCGCCAGGCCGAGCAGAAACGTGCCGCTCTGCGTGCCGCCCAGCCCGAAGCGAAGCAGCGGACGGTCGCCGCCCACGGTCACCGCGGTCAGCTGGTTGCCGTAGAGCGGCCGGTTGTTGAAGCGCTCGCCGTTGTGCCGCACGAAGGCGCCATCCTCGACCGCATAGACCGGTGCGACCGCGGCAGGCGGCGCGTTCGACGCGCCCAACCCCGCCCGCACCCCCACGCCCCAACCGAGCCACGCCGCCGCGGCGGCATACACGATGACGGTGTTTTCCATTCTGTCGCCCCCACCCCGCTGTGTCTCTTCTATGCGAATACTGCTGCGATGAAGTCGTTCCAGGCGGTGGCGCGCAATGCGGCGGCCTGCTTCCGTTTGTTGCCAGCACTGCTTCGTGCGGTTCTCAATGCGCTGGCAATCTGTTTCTGCACCTCGAACGGCGGAGCGATCACTTCCAACGCTGCAAGATCGGACGAACCGATTGCGTAGTTGCCAACGGCAGTGCGTGCGTTTGCCTCAATCTTCATCCGCATGTAAGGCGACTTGAGCAGCGTCCAGAGGAAGTCCGGCAGGAGCGCAGGGGTTGTCAGTCGCACCCGAATCACTTTGTCCGGAAAGATCAGGTCCGGCATGTCTTCCATGACCAAGGCGGCCATACCGACGTAGGCGAGCGTACCGTTTGTCCTACACATGAGGATATCGCCTTTCCGGAGATCGAAACGAGCGCGCAGCTCCGGGCTGTCGCAAATGAACTTCTTTTCTTCGGGACGGAAGTCCCCGCGCGTCACGGCGCTGATCTTCAGAATCTCCAAACCGGTCGGTTTGGCTGATGGTGGCCGCGAGCAACCGTGCGTAATCGTCGCTACCTCGGCCAGTGCCGGTTGATCGAATGTTGATTCCTGCCGAACGGTTCGGCTAATGACGTCTTGCAGGATCCCCTCATGGCTCCAGCGTTCGATGTCGCGGAAGCGGGCGATCTGGAAGGGGCGCTTGGGGAGATTCGGAGGCGGCGTGAGGCCGAGCGCGGCCTCGAACTCGCGCTGGGCGTCGCGCTCGATCCGGTGGGCCTCGGCGTCGAGTTGGGCGGCCTGACCCAAGGCTTTCTGATAGGCGGCGATCAGGCGGTTCTGGAGAGCAAGGTCCGGTAGCGGCACATCAAGATCTTCGAAGTCGGAGAGTTTGACCTCGGTCCGTCCGTCTTGGCCGGACTTGTTGTCTGCCAGCCACGCCTTAAACCTCGGAGATTGAATCAAGAGACGGAAGAACTCAGGCAACACCATCCTCTTGTCAGGCTCGTAAACCGCGAAGTGAGTAGTAACAGCCGCGGAAGGCCAGTCATCCGGCAGAACGCCAACCGCCCCGTTCTTGAGATCGATCTTCGAGAGAACGATATCTCCCGGCCGCACCCAGAGCATGGGCAGAGAGTACTCTCGGCCCTCAGCCACGACGCGTCGGCTGATCGATCCGTTGAAGTGGATGGAAATCGGCACAACTTCCGAGAACGCAGTGACCTTTCTGTCCACCGGTTCGACGCGTCGGCGAAGGAATTCGCCGATGCTTGTTGATGGCATGTCAGAATGCTCGGCAACATCGGAGACACGAATCCAGTCCCAGCGCTCCATGTCCTTCCACCTGGACGCTCGGCAGATCACGCCTTGCCTGCCCGTTTCGTCTTCCTCGCGCAGCGATACGACGCCGCGCGCTCCCTCACCGTCTTGCCCGTGCCGGACTCGTCGTCCCCGCCGTCCACGTACTGAAAGCCGATGGCGGCCGGCCGTTCGCTCGTCATCTGCTGCATGACCTCGAACAGGGTTCCGATGGCCTTCCCGTGCGAGGCCACCTCCTGTTCGAGATGGCGCAGGCGCTTGGAGAGTTTGACGTGAGAAGCCAGGAACTCCCGCAACCGCACGAACGCGCGCATGATGGCGATGTTGACTTCGAGGGCGCGGGGGCTGTTGAGGACACCGGAGAGCATGGCGACGCCCTGTTCGGTGAACGCCATCGGAGCGTGACGCAAGCCCATGCGGTCGGCCTTGGAGGTCACAAACTGTGACCTCCATTGGGCCAACTCCTCCATGGAGAGGTCAAACATGAAATCCGGGGGGAACCGAGACCGGTTGCGCTTGACCGCCTGCTTGAGCGCCTTCGTGGACACCCCGTAGAGGCGGGCAAGATCCCTGTCCAACATGACCTTCTCGCCCCGAAAGACACAGATGGTCGCAGCGATGCTCTCGAAAGGGATGACGGATGTCTCGTCGGTCATGGCGCATTCCCTTGTCGATCGCTGAAATCCTGCATATGCGCCCGGTCCAGACCGCGCAAGCCGTTGAAGTCCTTCAGCAACGCCCGCGCAAAGTCCGTCGCATTTCGTCCCCGCACCCCTGCCTTGAACGTCCCCTGCCCGACGCGAAGGATGATCGCCAACAACTCCGCCTCGGACAGCTTCTCCCCATCGAGCAATCGCTCCCTCGGCCGCTCGGTCCGCGGCCAAGATGCGATGCCGTTGGATTCGCGGACCATATCAGACGTCCCCTCCAGAAACCGATTTCGACAAAATGCAGCCCAATTCTGACCGTCGGCAGCCTACACCTGCGCGCCGCGGCCCATCAATCCTTCGCTTCCCTTCATGCGGTGAGCATGCCGCGTGGGGCCGACTGGCGACGCCGATAGGAACCGGCGCCGACGTTCACGGCTCGAGGCGGATGCGGTAGAAGCGGGTGCGCTCGGCGGGAGCGGAGGGGGTGGACCATTGGAAGGGGGTCGCGAGCGGGTTGGTGGTGAAGAGCGGGGACCAGTGGATCAGGTTGGTCGATATCTCGACGGCGTAGTCGGGGCCGGGGTCGCCGGTGACTTCGAAGTCGAGGCGGCCGTCTGTTGTGGCGCGGCCGGAGACGGCGGGCGTGGCGAGCGGGGCGACGGCGACGGCGAAGGCCTGCGTCGCGCCGAGCGGCGGGCCGCCGTCGTCGGTCACGGCGACGAGGACCGTGCTCGTCTTCCCGGCGAGCGCGACGGGGACACGCCACGAGAACACGCCGTCCGCCGCGCCCATCGTCGCCGCGGAGGGGCCGGCGGGCAGGCTGAAGACGAGCTTCTGCGGCGGCGCGTCGACATCGGACGCCGTGTTGGTGAACCGCACCCACAACCCGGCCGCGATGGAGCCGTTCGGGATCGGCGCGAGCACGGGCGGAGAGTTGGATTCGGCGTCGGTCACCGCCCCGTACGCGCAGAACGCGGCGTTGGAGGCGATATCCATCCACGTGGCCGCGAGCCAGTCGGCCGGGCGGGCGACCGACGAGATCCGCACCTCGTCGATCCGGGCGTCGAGATACCGCGCGCCGAACTCGCGCGCGAGGTTCACGTCCGTCAGGACGCTCGCCGCCGTCCCGGTCGCCGTGCCGAGGAGACGCCCGTTGTAGTAACTCCGCAAACCGCCCGCGCCGGCACCGGCAACCGTGTAGGCCGCGTGGGCCCATGTGCCGACGGCCAGGACGCCGTTCGTCGAGTTGACCGCGCCGCCGCCGTTGACCTCCGCCCTGACCGGCAGGCCGGTGCCCGTCTTGAAGTGCGCGACGCCCGGCGTCCAGGAGTCGGATGAGACCAACCCCGCGTACGAGCCCGACGGCGTCGCGGACAGGTTCACCCAGCACTCGACCGTGACGGCCGCGTTGGTGCCCATGTCGGGCAGGCTGACATGGTCGCCGGCCGCGGCGGAGAACCCGTCGCAGGTACCGACGATCCCGGCCGCCGTCCCCTGCGTCGTGACGAGCGCGAACCGCGACGTCGCCGCGGCGGGCGACGAGTCGCGGTGCGGGCCGGACGTCTCGCGGAGATGCCACACGCCGAGATAGCCGCCGGACCACGTCGCGCCGTTCGTCGCGCTCGCGGGCGCGGCCAGCGCCGTGTTGCCCCACGTGGCGGCGATGGAGCAGCCGGCGGTCAGGCACGGCACCTGCACCCAGACGCGCGACACGCCGGCGGTGTCCCATGTGTCGATCTCGTAATTCAGTTCGGACAGCCCGTCCGCCGTCTCGAACCGCAGATCCGCCCCGTTCGCCCCGCGGAACTGGTCGTACCGGAACCCGGGCAGGTTCGTCCCGAGCAGCACCAGCGCCGGGAAATTGGAGAGCGCCCCGGCGCCGGCATAGCCCGGGAAGGCAATCGACGCGCGATAGCGCGAGGGCGGCGGCGGCATGGCGACGACGACCGCCCCGCCCGCGGCGGCGAAGGCGGCGGGATCGGCGAGATTGCGATGGACCGCCCACACCCAGTTCGACGAGCGGGACACGTTGGACACGCGCATCTCGTCGAGCGCGCCCTTGAAGTACCGCAACGTTCCGTCCTCGCCGCCGAAGAGCACCGGCGCCGTCGGAATGTCGACGACGCCCGGTGTGGCGTCCTCCGCGACGGGAAGCCCGTCCACGTAGAGGCGCGCGACGGCGCCCTCGTGGACGGCCGACACGTGATGCCACGCGCCGTCCGCAAGGTCCGCCGGCGAGACGATGTCCAGCAGGTCGCTCGACTTCCACCACAGCTTCCCGTCGCTGCGGAGGCACAGCCACCACGTGCGGTTGTTGAAATCGGACGGCGCCTCCTTGGAGGTCAGCACGAGGTAGTTGCCGGCGCTCGGCTTGTGCGCGGGCAGCACCTTGAACCAGCCCTGGATCTCGAAATTCGTCCGCACGTTGAAATCGCCGTGCGCGGCGATGCGCACCTGCTGCGTCAGGCCCTCGAACACCGCGCCGTTCCCGACGAGCCCGGCCCCGACCGCCGACGAGTTCGACGTGGCGCCGTGGCCGCGCGCCGTGGAGTCGGACGCCTTCGCGTCGTGCAGGTGCCACACGCCGACGTAGCCGCCGGACCACACGGAGCCGTTCGTCGACGAGGCGGGGACGTTTGTCGCACCCGTCCAGCCCCACGAGGCGACCAGTTCGCAGCCGTTCGAGAATACGGGCACGCGGACCCATACCCACGACTCGCCCGCGGGGTTCCACGTGTCGATCTCGTGGCTGAGATCGTTCGTCGCGCCCGCCTCGCGGAACCGCAGGTCACGGCCGTCGGCGGCCAGGAACGAGTTGTAGTCGAATCCGGGCACGTGCGGACCGAGCGAGACCAGCACGGGGAAGTTCGTCAACGGCTCGGCGCGCGCGTAGTTCGTCAGGGCGATGACCGACTCGTAGCGCGCGCTGCCGGGCGGGAACGCCGCGGCGAGGCGCAGGATGCCGGTGGCGGGTTCGAACTCCCACTTCGCCTGGCGGGCAGGCGGGCCGACGATGCTGGAGAACGTCCCCGTGACGCCGGCGTGGTCGAGGATGCGGAAGCTGTCGCCGACGGCCGGCTCGCCCGCGAGATTCGTGACGACGAGGTCGCCGTCCAGCGCCGCCGGCCCGAGGCAGACGACGACGTCGCTCGTCCCCCGCGCCCGGTCGATCTCGATCACCGTCGTACTCCCGGCGGCGAGCGAAAGCGCGGCGCCGAACGTCAGCGTGCCAAGGCCGCCGTCGCCGGGCGCAAGCGTCGCATCGGCCTCGATCGCCGTCGCGCCGGCCACCGTGCCCGTGCCGCCGAGCGTCGCGCCTTCGCGCACGTCGACCGCGCCCGAACCCGTGCCGGAGCCGGCGGCGTTGTTCACGAACAGCGCGCCGCCGGCCACCTCCATGCCGCCGCTGAAGGTGTTGCTGCCGGACAGCGTCCACGCGCCCGTGCCGGACTTCACGACGCGCGTGACTCCGGCATCGCGGATCGCCCCGGCGAACGCGGCGGACGTGTTCCGCCCGCCCACGACCCAGGTCGGATTCGTCGCGCTTCCGTTGCCGGGGCCGAGCACGGAGCCGACCGCGCCGGACAGTTCGCCGATCGCGATCGTTGTCTCAGGCAGCGTCGTGTACATCGTGATCCCGGCGGCGAGCTCCAGCGCCGCGGCCCCGAAGCCGGCCGTACCGGCGATGCGGAACTCTGCGGTGGAGGCGCGCGGGCGGACGCGGATCACGCCGCCGAAGGCCGACCAGTCGCCGCTGAAGTTGGCGCGGACGTAGTCGTCGACCACGTCCAGCGTGCCCGCCCCGTCCAGCCTGCCCGCGATCGTGCAGCGGGGCGGCACGCGCAGCGTCCCGGCGGTGGCGACGACAAGATCGTTCGAGAACGTCCCGTAGTCCGGGGTGCTGCTGAGGCCGTAGCCGTAGACCTGGAGCGTGCCGCCGTCGAGCGTCACCGCCCCGCCGAGCGCGTTCGCGTTGGCCGCCGTGCCGCCGAGCGCGAGCACGCCGCCGCGCACCTCGGTCCCGCCGCCGTAGGTGTGGACCGCGGCGAAGGTCAGGCTGTTAGTTCCGCCCGCGGTGGCGGGCGCGGTAAGCGCGACGGCGTTCGTGGCCGTCACGGCGTCGATCCGGCAGCCGGCCGGGATGCCCGCACCGGCGACCGCCATGCCCGCGACGAGGCCCGCGGTGTTGCTGACGGTCACGGACACGCTGTTGCTTGCGGTCACGGAGAGACGCGCCGTCGAGAGCGGGTTCAACGTCAGCGTGCCCGGCCCCGCCTTCACGAGCGACGTCGCGCCGGTGAGGCATCCGGGGCCGGACAGCGTGTAGGCGCGCGCCGTGTTGGAGACGACGACCGCGCCCGGCTCGACGGTCTCCGCCAGCGTGACGGCGCCGTTGGTCGAGGTGTCGTCGAAGACCACCGTGTCGAGCCGCCAGAACCGGTCCGGTGCCGCCCCGTTGACCCAGTTTGTCGCGGCATGGTCCCACGCGGAGCCTGCGGTCCCGCGCCACACGAGCGCGGCGGAGTCGTTGGTGACCTCGAGCAGCACGCGCCCGGGCGGCGTCGCGAGGGCGAAGAGCTGGCGCGTGCCCGTGGGCAGGTCGTGGGCGAAGGCGGCGCCGGATGCCACCGTCGCGGCGCCGCCGTCGATCAGCGCGTAGGTGCCGGCGCCAAGGCGGCCGTCGGTGAACCGGAATGCGACGGACTGGGTTCCGGTCAACCCGAGGGTGCCGCCCTGCATGACGATGCGGTCGTTCGCGCCCGCGGGCGACGCGGAAAGGTCGAACTCCAGCCGCGCGGCGCGGAGCGACACCCCGTTGCTGACGATCAGCGTGCCCGCCCCGCCCGCGAACGCGCCGGGCGAGAGCACGGCGTTCGTACCCGCGGCCACGCCGCCGCCGATGCGGCCGGTGCCGCGGAGGACCGCGCCGGTTGCGAACGCGACGCGGCTGACGGTGAACGTGCCGGACAGCGACAGCG
>CAYRFK010000104.1:0-16258 GCA_964423465.1 uncultured Verrucomicrobiota bacterium
AGCACCTCGAATGTCCCCGGATTCGCCATGGTTGAATCAAAAACGAGCGGCGAAGGTACCGCGCACCCGCATCGGACGCGAGGCAAATGAGGAGCCTCCTGGACGAGACCGGTTAACGAAGTATGGAAACTCCAAACTCCAAGGAAGTTGCAAGTTACAAAGGAGGAAGGATGGATGAAGTCGGACTGCAATCCGACTTGGTCTCTTCCTCTCCTTCCGTTTTCGCACTTCCTTTGAGTTTGGGGTTTTCTACTTTCCGCCTTCCCGGCCCAAGGGATGTTCTCTGGCCCCTTCCGCCTCCACGATCGGCCACGACGCCCGGCGCGGGTCGCGATAGGGGCCGATCCGGTCGACGGGGATCGGCTCGAAGCCGATCTTCTTCGCCGGAGAGAACCAACCGGTCCGGTAATCGTCCTTCGCAGGGTCTCTGAACCGGGGGTCGGCCACGACAGAGTTGGAGTCGAATCCGAGCGCCTTCCAAGCGTCCCACTCGTCCATCATCGCGCACTCGACGATCGAAACGTCGTCGATGTGCACCGCACCATCCGCCTCGCGGACGTCGAATCGGACGCGGAACGGTTCCATGTCCGCCCGGTGCCCTTTCTCCCCCGGCCCCGGCACCTTGACGATCGTTTCGAAGGCGGTCCAGTCCGCGCCGATCTCAAAGGCCTTCTCGCCGCCGGCCCAGAAATAGACATTGGACTTGTAGGACTGGAGGGACGCGGACAGCCTGAAGCCCGGCCGCGAGGCACGGGCGCGGAACGCCAGCCGGTACTGCCCGCCCGCCTTCAGGGCCATGTCTCCCCCGACCACAATGGGAGTCTCGTCCTTGCCCGCCTTGTTCGGCGCGCGAAGTCCCTCCAGCCGCAGGGCCCTGCCGGAGGCGCCGGCAACGCCCGCCTCCGCGCGGGCGACGGCCCGGCCGGCCGGATTGATCTGGAAGCGCCAGCCCGCGGGCAGCGCGTTCGTTCCCGCCTCGAAGCCGCCGGTGGCGAGCAGGTTCGACGACAACGGCGGACCGGCGCGCTGAAAACCGGTCCGGATCGGCAGACCGTGGTGCCAGACGAGGTTCGAGTCCGACCGGTATGCGTGCAACGGCAGGCTGCGGAACTTGAATAGCGCCGTGTTGGTTCCGCTCCAGGCGACGATGTTCCGCACGAACTCGTTGCCGGTCATGATCGTCCCGTCGGGCTGCACCGCGTTCGTCGGATGAACGTCCATGTTCCGCATGCCGCGCCACGCGGGGGATGCCGCGACGGACTCGTAGCCCTTCACCATCGATCCGAGGTGGTTCGTCCAGTAGCGGTGCGCGGGCGTCCACCCGTTGTACTCGACCATCGCCATGCCGCAGTCGACGAAGATGTTGTTGGCGATGCGCGTGTCGCGGCCGTTGTGCAGGTGGATCGCCGCGCGAGGGCAGCGGGCGACGATGTTGCCGATGATGTCGACGCCCCCGGCGTTGTCGTCCTCGTAGATGCCCCACGCGTAGTAGGGCGAGACCCAGCGGCCGTTCTCCTCGCCATAGCCGAGAATGTCGTGGATGAAGTTGTGCCGCAGCACCGTGCCTCGCGACGAGATCCAGTCGCGGCCGCCGGTGTAGGTGCCGCCGGTGTCCGACGTCTCGAGATTCATGTGGCGGATGTGGTTGTACTCGATGGCGAGATTGTTGCCCGAGAATTGGATCCCCATGCGGGGCCCGTCGTGGATCAGATTATGCGCCGCGCGGTTGCCGACGCCACTGAGCGATACGCCGACACCCTGGCCGTGGTAGTTTCCGACGTGGTGGATATAGCAGTTCTCCACGGAGTTTGCCGCCGCGGTCAGCGTCACGCGATCGCCGCCTGATATGTGGACGCCGTGGCTGCCGGTATGGTGAATGTCGCAGCCGAAGACCGCGTTCGACAGCCCCCCGGCGATGGAGATGCCGCTGCCGTTGTAGTCGCCGACGGTCCGGATCTCGCTCGCCGCCAGCACGCAGTTGGTCGTCTCCCGCATCACGACCGCCGTGCCCTCGCAGCATTCGAACACGAGGCCCTCGATGCGGATCGAGGAGGCGCCCGGCGCGATCTCGACGAGCGTGCGCAACGCCGGGGCATGGACGGGCCGTCCGCGGAGCGGCTCGGGCGGGATGAACCGGAGGACCGAGTTGGTCGCATCGAGCCACCACTCGCCGGGCGCATCGAGATCCTCGCGCATGCCCTGCACGAAGTAGCGGTCGCCGGGACGGATCGGGTAGGAGCAGTCCGACTTCAGTGTCACCATGCGCGAGGCCGCGTCGACCGTGGCGATGCGGATGATGTTGTTCCACCAGTTGTACCGCGGAAAGACCCACACCTCGCCGTCCGTCGGCGCCGCCCACGGCCGGGCGTCGGCTTCCTTCACGCGGAAAGTCCGCCGGCTCTCGCCCGGAATGTCCTTGTACATCGGGATGCGCTCACCGTCCGCATATGCCCAGCCGCCGCCGTAGGGATTGGCGGGGTCGAAGTTCGGATGCCGGGCCAGCGGCATGCGGCGGCCGTCGAAGACCAGTTGGCGGAACCGGGCGCCCTTGAGCCCGGCGGCGGCGAGGTCGGCCTCCATCACGCCGCCCGCCCGTTCGACAAAGTTGGTGACGGGACGTCCGCCGGTGAGGACCGTGCGCCCGCCGCCCGCTCCGCGGATTGTCAGCGGTGCGGCCTGCGATCCGGAATCCTGCGGGCCGAGCGCCAGCGTCCGCGGCAGCGCAAACGTGCCCGGACCCACAAGAATCGTCACGGGGCCCGCCTGGGTTCCGGACGCGCGAAGAACCCGTGCCGCATCCCGGGCGCGCTCAAGCGTCGCAACCGGACCGTCGGCCCGCCCCGCGCCCGGGCGCGCCGCCGCGCCAGACCACGCGTCGTTCCCGTCGATCGCCACATGGATCTCCACCGCACCCGCCGCGGCCGCCCATACCATCGCCACCGCCACGCCGCCCATCCGCTGCATCATCATGTCCGTGTCCTCTCCGCAAGACGCGGATCATGCGGGCCGGCCGGCCGCCGGTCAACGCGGGGCATTCCCGATGTATTGCATTCCTGCCTGTCATGTCTACGATTCGGACATGACGACGATCACCATACGCCTGCCGGAACCCCTGGCGGCCGACATCGCGGGCGAGGCCCGGCGGCGGCAGATCAGCAAGTCGCTGGTCGTTCGCGAGCGGTTGCAAGCGGGCCGGCGGGTGCCGCTCTCCGATGCAACCGATGCGATCGCCGACCTGATCGGCCCCGTGCCCGGCCTGCCGACCGATCTGTCGACCGCCACGAAGACCCAACTCGGGAAGTGGGGCTATGGCATCAAGCACACTCGTTGACGCCGGCTTCCTCATCGCGCTGCTCAACGGTGCCGACCAGCATTCCGCCTGGGCACGGGAATTATTGTGACGGCCGTGGCATATTCCAGACGGGCGTGGCATATCCGACCCCGTCATCTCATTTGACCCGCTTCGATCCTCTGTTATAGTCCCATATCCGCTCCGGTTCACTTGGCGGGAAACACCTATGGCTTCGGTCCCTGTACGGATTCGGAAAGGCTTGGATCTTCCGTTTTCCGGCGCGCCAGCGTCGGAGGTGACGGAGGGTCCGGCGTCACCCACGATCGCCCTTCAGCCGGCGGAGTTCGACGGCCTCAAGCCGCGGCTCCTGGTGAAGGAGGGCGACCGCGTTCGCCGCGGAACGGCGATCTTCCTCGACAAGCGCAACGAGTTGTTCCGTGTCGTTTCGCCGGCTGCGGGCACGGTCAAGTCGATCGTCTACGGCCCTCGCCGCTGGATCGAATCGGTGATCGTCGAGGTCTCCGGCGCGGACGAGGCTGAGTCTTTCGGAAGGCTGTCCCCCGGTCAGATCTCCTCTCTCTCGCGGGAGAAGGCGCTGGCCACGCTGCAGGCGACCGGGCTGCTCGCGCTGATCCGCCAGCGCCCCTATTCGGTCATCGCCAACCCGGCGGCGGCGCCCAAGGCGATCTTTGTAAACGCGATGGCCGTGGCCCCGTTCCGGGCGGATGCCAACGCGATCGTGCGCGGCGACGAGGCGTCGTTTCAGGCCGGCCTGGACGTCCTCGCTCGTCTGACGGCCGGCAAAGTCCATCTGGTTCTTTCCGGGCGGCCGGACGTGTCGCCCGCCCTGACCGGCGCACGCGGTGTGGAGATCCACCGGTTCTCCGGCCCCCACCCCTCCGGAAACACGAGCGTCCACATCCACCACATCGACCCGATCCGGCCCGGCGACGTCGTATGGACGGTTCGCGCGGCGGATGTTCCGCTTCTCGGACGCCTGTTTCTGACCGGCGAGGTCCCGTCGCATCGCGTGATCGCGCTCGGCGGGCCCGGAATCGCGGCGGAATCGGCGCGGCACTACCGCGTGCGGATCGGCGCGGCGCTCGCGCCGCTGCTGGCGGGGCGGACGGCGGGCAACGACCTGCGGATCATCGTCGGCGACGCGCTCGGCGGGGACCAGATGAAGGCGGATGGCCATCTCCCCTACGGCGCCTCCGCGGTGACCGTCCTGCCCGAGGGCCGCGACCGTCTGCTGCTCTCCTGGGCCAACCCCTTCACCTCGGCCTTCAGCGCGTCGCGGCTCTATCTTTCCTCATGGTTCGGCGGCCGCAAGAGCTGGCCGATGCACACGAATGTCGGCGGGGAGCGAGCGATGGTCGTCACGGGGCTGTACGACCGGTATCTGCCGATGCGGATCATGACCGACTTCCTCGTCCGCGCCGTGCTGGCCAAGGACTGGGAGGAGGCGGTGAAACTGGGCCTCCTCGAACTGGATCCCGAGGACCTGGCGCTCGCGGCCTACGTGTGCCCGTCCAAGGTCGACCTCGTCGGAATTCTGCGCAACGGCCTCGCCGAGGCCCGGGCCGAGGGCATCTGACATGCACCCGCTGCTGAAAGCCATCCAGAAGAACAAGCCGAAGTACGAGGAAGGCGGCCCGCTTCACAAGCTGTGGCCCGTCTACGAGGCCGGCGAGACGTTCCTCTTCACGCCCGACACCGTGACCTCGGGCGCGCCGCATGTCCGCGATCCGATGGACATCAAGCGCTACATGATCACGGTCCTCTACGCGTTGATCCCGTGCATCCTGTTCGGCATGTACAACGCCGGCTACCAGCTCAACCACGCAACGGTCGGGGCCGACACGGGCTTCTGGAACAACCTCTGGCAGGGCGCATGGCGGGTGATGCCGATCATCATCACGTCCTACGCGGTCGGCGGATTCTGGGAGGTCCTGTTTGCCTCGGTGCGGAAGCACGAGATCAACGAGGGCTTCCTGATCACCGGCATCCTGTTTCCGCTGACGCTCCCGCCGACGATCCCGCTGTGGCAGGTCGCGCTGGGCATCTCGTTCGGCGTCGTGATCGGCAAGGAGATCTTCGGCGGCGTCGGCTTCAACGTGCTCAACCCCGCGCTGACGGCGCGATGCTTCCTCTATTTCGCCTACCCCGGGCAGATCTCGGGCGACAAGGTATGGATCGCGACACCGGTGGCGGAGAAGCTGGCGGACGGTTTCAGCGGTGCGACGGCTCTCTCGGTCGCCAAGGCCGCACCGGAGGGCGCCAACGTCTTCGAACACCTCGCACAGGCCGGCCACACACTGAAGAGCATGGTCGTCGGACTTGAGGGCGGCAGCATCGGCGAGACCTCGGCCATCGCGGTCCTGATCGGGGCCGCACTGATGATTATCACGGGCGTGGGCGCCTGGCGGATCATGACGGGCGGCGTCCTTGGCATCGCCGCGGTCGGCTCGCTGGTGAACCTGATCCAGGGCCCTGCGGCCGCCGCCAACCCGATGTTTGCGCTGCCCTTCTGGTACGACCTGGCGATGGGCGGGGCGCTTTTCGGCATCGTCTTCATGGCCACGGACCCCGTTTCGGCCGCCGCGACGAACACCGGCAAATGGATCTACGGATTCCTGATCGGCGCGCTGACGGTGGTGATCCGCATGTTCAACCCCGCCTATCCGGCGGGCAACATGCTGGCGATCCTCTTCATGAATGTGATGGCGCCGCTGGTCGACTATATCGTGCTGCAGGTCCACATCCGCGGCCGCCGGAAGTATCTCGAATCGTTCGCGAAGGCATGAGCGACGGAGCGATGCTGTGAAACAGGGCGAAACCTACATCCTGATGTACGCGGCGGGGATCTGCCTCGTCGGGAGCCTCCTTCTCGCCGGGGCGACGGCCGGCCTCAAGGCACAGCAGGAGAAGATGGTCGAACTCGACCGCAAGACCAATGTCCTGAAGGCCTTCCAGGCGCCCATCCTCGACGCGGCGAAGAAGAAGCTGCCCGGCGACCAGTTGGAGAAGATGTACGCGGAGCACGTGCGCGAGGTGCTGGTCGACCCGGACGGCAAACTGCTCGCGGATGTGACGGACAAGGATGCGGCCGACGGCATTGCGGCCCGGAAGATCCTGCCCCTGTACCAGTGGGTCGAGGACGGCGCCATTCGGAAGTATGCCTTCCCCGTGTCGGGCAAGGGACTCTGGTCGACGATCTACGGCTATCTGGCGCTGGACGAAGGTCTGACCACCATCGTCGGCATCTCGTTCTACAAGCACGGCGAGACCCCCGGCCTGGGCGGGGAGATCGAGCAGCCGTGGTTCCAGGACCAGTTCAAGGGGCGCAAGATCGTCGACGGCGGCCAGCCGCTGCCCATCGTCATCGCCAAGGGCAAGGCGCCGCCGGACGCCGTGTCGGACAAACGCCGAGTCGTCGTCGACGGCATCAGCGGATCCACGCTGACCGGCAACGGCGTGATGGGCTTCCTCAATTCGGACATGAAACGGTACGAGGCCTATTTCAAGAAGGTGCGAAAGGGTTGAGCGGCCATGGCGGCGAAACTCCAGAAAGTCTTCACCGACCCGCTGTCGGAGAACAACCCGGTGACGATCCAGATCCTCGGGATCTGCTCGTCGCTCGCGGTCACCACGCAGCTCAAGACCGCCCTGGTCATGGCGGCGAGCCTGACGATCGTCACGGCGGGCTCGAATGTCGTCATCTCGCTGATGCGGAATACGATCCCGCCGAAGATCCGCATGATCGTCGAAATGGTGGTCGTGTCCGTGCTCGTCATCCTGGCCGACCAGTTCCTGCGGGCCTACATGTTCGACGTCAGCCGCCAGCTCAGCGTCTTCGTCGGTCTGATCATCACCAACTGCATCGTCATGGGACGCCTGGAGGCCTACGCGCTGCAGAACCCGCCCCTGCCCTCCCTGATCGACGGCCTTGCCAACGGACTCGGATATAGCGCCGTCCTGGTCATCGTTGCCGTCATCCGCGAGGTGCTCGGCTCGGGCAAACTGCTGGGTTTCGCGGTGCTGCCCTCGTCGTACATGGGCAACGGCCTGATGCTGCTCGCCCCCGGCGCCTTCATCGTCCTTGGCCTCCTCATCTGGGCCCAGCGCTCGGTCACCAAGCACTTCGAAACGGCGTAGGATTCACACAGAGACGCGGAAGAGAGAACACCAAGACGCAAAGGTCGCGAAGAGGAAACGGAAGCGGGATGCATCCCAGGTATCAAGAGGCTCAGGCATGGTCGGCCAAAGTGATTGGCGCGGCCATTGAGGTCCATCGCGAGATGGGCCCCGGGCTGTTCGAGTCGATCTACGAGGGATGCCTCCGCCGCGAGTTTGAACTGCAGTCGATCCCGAATGAGGAGCAGCGCCAGGTTCCCGTGGAGTACAAGGGGTGGAAGATCACCGAGCCGCTTCGGTTCGATTTCCTTGTCGATGGCTGTCTCGTGGTCGAAGCCAAGGCCGTGGAGGCCATCCTCCCCGTCCACAAGGCCCAGGTGTTGACATATATGAAGCTTCTCGATGCCCCCTTGGGACTGCTCATCAACTTTCACGAAGCGGTCCTCAAGGATGGGATTGTCCGCCTGATCCTGAAAGGCGCCGATCGATGAATCGCCATCCTCCGATCTTTGCGTTCTTTGCGCCTTTGTGTTCGCCTTCTCTTCCTGCGTCGCTGTGTGAATCCCACTTCGCGCCCTTTGCGTCTTGGTGTTTCTCCGCGTCCTCTGCGTCTCTGTGTGAATCCCCGGAGGGACCATGGATCTATTGAGCTTGGCGGTGCGGTCGATCTTCATCGAGAACATCCTGCTCGCGACGTTTCTCGGGATGTGTTCGTTCCTGGCGATCTCGAAGCGCATCGAGACGGCCATCGGGCTCGGCGTCGCCGTGACGCTGATCCAGTTCATCACGGTGCCGGTGAACTGGCTGCTCAAGCACTTCTTCCTCGATCCGGGGGCGCTGGCGTGGACCGGCGTCCCGGCGCTGGCGGCACTGGACCTCTCGTTCCTCAACTTCATCGTCTTCATCGCCACGATCGCGGCACTAGTGCAGCTGGTCGAGATGCTGCTCGACCGCTACTTCCCGCCGCTCTACCAGGCCCTCGGCATCTTCCTGCCGCTGATCACCGTGAACTGCGCGATCCTTGGCGGGTCGCTGTTCATGGTGGAACGGCAGTACGACTTCCCCCAGACGCTCGTGTACGGCTTCGCCTCCGGGGCGGGCTGGGCGCTGGCGATCATCGCGATGGGCGCGATCCGCAAGAAGCTGCGCTATTCGAACATCCCCCCGGGCCTGCGCGGGCTCGGCATCACGATGATCATGACGGGGCTGATGGCGATGACCTTCATGCTGTTTTCGGGCATCAATTTGTAGCGGCCGCGGAGGAATGGGGCGGTCATGGAAAACCAGGTTGCGTTCGTTCTGACAAGCGTGGTCGTGTTCACGGGGCTCATCCTGATCCTCGTGGCGGGCCTCAATTTCGCGTCGCTGAAGCTCCAGCCCTCGGGGCCCGTGAAGATCGACATCAACGAGGGCCACAAGGACCTCACCGTCGATTCCGGCTCCTCGCTGCTAACCGCCCTTGCCGCGCAGAAGATCTACCTGCCCTCCGCCTGCGGGGGCGGCGGAACCTGCGCGATGTGCAAGTGCGTCGTGACCGAGGGCGGCGGCGACATCCTCCCCACCGAGACCGGCCACATCAACCGGCAGATGGCCAAGCAGGGCTGGCGGCTCGCCTGTCAGCTCAAGGTCAAGCGCGACCTCCGGATCCGCGTCCCGGAGGAGGTCCTCGAGATCAAGAAGTTCGAGGGCACCGTGCGCTCGAACCACAACGTCGCGACCTTCATCAAGGAGTTCATTGTCGATCTCCCGCCGGGCATGAACCTGAACTTCCGCGCGGGCGGTTACGTCCAGATCGACATCCCGACCTACAAGGATCTCGCCTTCCGGACCTTCGACGTCGACGAGCGCTTCCGCGACGCCTGGGACAAGTTCAAGATCTGGGATCTGAAGACAACGAACGCCGAGCCCATCTTCCGCGCCTACTCCATGGCCAACCATCCCGCCGAGGGGAACATGGTCATGCTGAACGTCCGTATCGCCACCCCGCCGCCGGGCGTCGCCGACGCGCAACCGGGCCTGGCCTCGAGCTACATCTTCAGCAAGAAGCCCGGCGACAAGGTCATCCTCAGCGGCCCATTCGGCGAGTTCTTCGCCAAGGACACCCAGCGCGAGATGATGTTCATCGGCGGCGGCGCCGGCATGGCCCCCATGCGGAGCCATGTGTTCGACATCTTCCGGACGAAGAAGACGAACCGCAAGGTGAGCTTCTGGTACGGCGCGCGGTCGCTCCGCGAGATGTTCTACGACGAGGATTTCAAGGCGATCGCCCGCGATTTCCCGAACTTCCGCTACACCGTCGCCATGAGCGAGCCTCAGCCGTCGGACAACTGGACCGGGCCGACCGGCTTCATCCACAAGGTCGTGCACGACCTCTATCTCAAGAACCATTCCGATCCCGCCGAGATCGAGTACTACCTCTGCGGCCCGCCGATGATGATCGCCGCCGTGAACCGCATGCTCTTCGACCTCGGCGTCGAGAAGGACATGATCGCCTACGACGAGTTCGGCTGAGGTCATGCCGGGCGGCCGCACCATGGTCATCCAGCCCCGCCGGATGGAACCGCGCAAGATCGTCACGGTCGGTGGAATCCTGCTCGCGCTCGCCGCCTGGAGTATGTGGGGACGCGCGCCCCTCGCCCCCGCGGTGGAGGCCGTGGAGCTTAGCGGCGAGATCCAAGGGACCTTCTTTCACATTCGCCTCGCCGAGCCGTCCATGCCGACCCAGCAACTCGATGCCGTCGGCGCGGCGATCCGGCAGACGCTAGAAGACGTCAACCGGCAGATGTCGCTCTGGGATCCGGAAAGTGAGATCTGCCGCTTCAACCGATCGGCTCCCGGTTCCGCGGTCGCGGTCTCGGAAGGCTTTGCTACCTGCACCCGCCTCGCCCTCGATCTCGCCCAACGGAGCGGCGGCGCCTTCGACCCGACCATCCGGCCCCTGCTCCGCCTCTGGGGCTTCGGCGGGCCGGAGGGGCCGCGGACCGAAGAACCTCCGGAAGCCGACCATGCGGCCGCTCGCGCCCGGTGCGGATGGCGGAACGTCACGCTGGATGCGTCCGGTCTCCGCAAGCATGCCGACGGCGTCGAACTCGACCTCAACGCGGTTGCGCAGGGCTACAGCGTCGACGCCGTTGCCCTGCGGATCCTGGCGCTGGGCGTCACGAACTTCTTCGTGGAGATCGGCGGCGAGGTCTATGTATCCGGCCGCAATGCCTCCGGTGACCCTTGGCGGATCGGCGTGGACGAACCCCGCCCGGATGCGATGCCCGGCGATCATCTTGCAGGCATCCTGCACGTCAGCGGCTGCGCCATTGCAACCTCCGGCGGCTACCGCAACCGGCGCGCGGGTACCGGCGGACGGACCATCACGCACATCTTCGACGCGCGGACCGGACGGCCGAGCCACCGCGAACGCCTGAGCGTCACCGTGGTCGCACCCGACTGCCTGACGGCGGACGGACTCTCGACGACACTCTTCATCCTCGGCCCCGACGAGGGGCTCCCCTGGCTTGCCGCCAACCACCCGGACGCCGAGGCGCTGTTCGTCTCCATGGCCGGCGACGACGGCCCCGTCTCGGCGCGCTCCTCGCCGGGCTTCCTGCGGCGGACCTCGATGACGCCCGGGCATTGACGCGCCGCGGCAGGTTCCAAGGTTCGGAGGTTCGCAGGATCAAGGGTTCCAGGGTTTGGAAGCCACCCCCGCCGTTTCGGCTTGCCCGCGGACGGCCGGACGGACACTCTCGGCCCGCAGCCGGCGAACGGCCGGCCTCGCGGAAGGAGTCGCAGCATGAATCGCAGGGATTTCATCGTCCGCACGGCAGCCGGCGTGGCGGCATCGCCCGTCCTTCTCGCCGCGGCCCCGCGCGCCTCGGGCGCCGCGGAGTACACGACCGTCTCGGCAACGCCCAAGGCCGCGAAACGGTTCGGCGACGGACGCGACTGGTTCTTCGAGGCGCGCTTCGGCATGTTCGTTCACTGGGGCCTCTACGCCATCCACGGCTTCCACGAGCAGGAGCAGTGGCGCGCCCGCGTGCCGCGCGCGGAGTACGTGAAGCTGGCGAAACAATGGAATCCCGTGAAGTTCGATGCCAACGCGTGGCTCGACCTCGTCGAGGCCGCGGGCATGAAATACATCTGTCTGACGACGAAGCACCATGACGGCTTCTGCCTGTGGGACACGAAGCAGACCGCGTTCAACACGATGAACACGCCGTACGGGAAGGATGTCGTGCGGCAGCTCGCCGACGCCTGCCACACGCGCGGCGTGCCGCTGTGCCTCTACTACTCCATCGCCGACTGGAACCAGCCGAATTACCCCAACGAGGGCCGGCACCACGAGCTGCCGCCGCAGCCGGGCGACTCGCCGGACTGGATGAAGTACCTCGAGTTCCTCCGGGCGCAGGTCCGCGAGCTGTGCACGAACTACGGCGAAATCCACGGCTTCTGGTGGGACATGAACGTGCCGAAGCACGTGGACACGTCCATCAACGCGATGATCCGGCAGCTCCAGCCGAAGGCCGTCATCAACAACCGCGGCTTCGATGAGGGCGACTTCGGCACGCCGGAACGCGACTACGACCAGAAAGCCGGCGACGCGGCGGGCTTCGACCGGCCCACCGAGGCGTGCCAGTCCGTCGGTATGGAAAGCTGGGGTTACCGCGTCGGCGAGGACTACTACACGGACCGTCACCTGATGCGCAGCATCGACGCCTACCTCGCGCGCGACGCGAACTACCTTCTCAACGTCGGCCCGTCCGGCGAGGGCGTGATCCCCGACGAGGCCGCCGCGATCCTGCGGCGCATCGGACCGTGGCATGCATCGGTGAAGGAGTCCTTCGCGGGCGTCCAGCCGGCCTCGCAGCTCACGTCGAATCGCAACGTCCTTCTCACGCGCCGCGGGAACACGGTCTACGTGCATCTGTACAAGGACCCGGCCGGCGACGCGGTGAAGCTCAAACCGATCGCGATCCTGCCCGTCCGCGCGACCCTTCTGAACACCGGGAAGCCGGTCGGCGTCGAGGTCTCGATGGTCCCGAGCGACCACGCCGAGCGGAAGGCCTATCTGCGCATCCACGGCCTGCCCGCCAACGAACTGGCCAACCGCGTCATGGTCGTGAAGCTCGAGTTCGACCGCGACCCCGCCGCCGGCCCCGTCGCCAAGGATTCGGGTGCGGTGAAGGAAGAGCAGAAATAGGCGAACATCGAACCGGGGCGGTTTCCAACCCTTGGACGGGATCGGGTGCGAGGCTTCCAAGGTTTGGATGATCGCGATGTCCGGCTCCGCCGGCGCAAGGCCGGCGGGCGCCAAGCCGGCTGCGGTTGCGGTCCCACCGGGCGTGTCCCGCGCCACCGCATGCGAGGTGGCGGTCCCACCGGGCTTGTCCCGGTGGGGAGCACAAACGGGCTCCCAAACTCGACCGGGCATCGCGTTTCTGCCCACCCTCGCGCACGGTTGCATGCGCGTCGCGCGGCGGGTAGCCTCGGCGGGTCGGCGCCTCCAACGGCGCGACGAACGGGGGAGACGAAGATGAAGCATGGCACGGCGTGGACGGGAATGGCGGCGGGAATCCTGGCGGCGGCGATGGCCGCGGGCGCGGCGGAGGGCACCGGGAAGCGGTTCGCGTGCGCGGACTACACGGCCGGCAAGGTCTTCCTCGTCGGGGCGGACGGCAAAGTCGAGTGGGAGCACCCGGCGAAGAACTGCAACGACCTCTGGGTCCTGCCCAGCGGCAACCTCCTTTTCTCGACCGGCCACGGCGTGCTCGAGGTGACGCGCGAGAAGAAGGAAGTCTTCCGCTACGACTCGAAGAGCGAGATCTACGCGTGTCAGCGCCTGCCCGACGGCTCCACCTTCGTCGGCGAATGCAACGCGGGCCGGCTGATGGAGATCGCGTCGGACGGACGGATCGTGAAGGAAATCCGCCTCCTGCCCCCGGGCAAGGACGGCGGCCACTCCTACATCCGCAACGCGCGGAAGCTCGCGAACGGGAACTACCTGGTCAGCCACTACGGCGAGCAGGTCGTGCGCGAGTACGACAAGGACGGCAAAGTCGTCCGCGAGATCCCGGCCGAGGGTGGTCCGCACAGCTCCGCGCGGCTGCCGAACGGAAACACGGTCATCTCCTGCGGCGATCGCAAGGGCGGCTCCCGCGTCTTCGAGGTCGACCCGGCGGGCAAGACGGTGTGGCAGGCGGCGGACGGCGACCTCCCTGGCATCAAACTGACGTTCATGGCCGGCTTCCACCGCCTTCCGAACGGAAACACGCTGATGAGCAACTGGCTTGGCCACGGCAAGTTCGGCCAGGCGCCGCACCTGATCGAGGTGACGCCGAAGAACGAAGTCGTCTGGTCCTTCGCCGACCATACGACCATGCGCACAATCTCAACCGTGATCGACCTCGGCGTGCCTGGCGATCCGGTCGCGGGCGCGATCCTTCATTGATTCCCGGCCACGCGGCAGTGCAGCCACCACGGAACGCAGGGACGGCATGAGAAGGCTCGTTGGGGCAGCCGCGGGGGTTCTGCTTCTGGCCGCCGCCGCGGGGGTCATCTGGATCTGGAGTCTCTTTCGCACCCCGGGCATCGCCCTGCCGCCCGGGGTCGTCCTGCGGCACGAACGCATGCGGCTCACGGACCGCGAAACCGCGGTCGACCTCTACATTCCGGCCGGAGCGACGCAGGCGCACGTCGCCGTCGTCGCGCACGGCTTCCCGCGCAACCGCCGGAACATGGCCGGCTGGGGCGCGATGCTGGCGGCCAACGGATTCGTCGCCGCCGTGCCCGATATGCCGACCCGCGCGGGACACCGGCGGAATGGACGCGCGATCGCACAGTTGCTGGGCCTGCTGCAGGCCGGATCGATCCCGGACCTTCCGCGGACGGTCGGGCGCGGCGCACTGCTGGGCATGTCGGCGGGCGGCATGTCCACCCTGTTCGCCGCGTCCAGCAATGCCGCCGTCGGATGCTGGATTGGCCTCGACCCGGTCCTTGGCGGCATGGCCGGCCGCAGGGCGGCCGCCTCGCTGGACATCCCGTGCGCCGTCCTCCGCGCGGAGCCGGCGCCATGGAACGAGCACGGCAGCGCGGAACTCATCGTGGAGGCCCTTCGCGGCCCGCTCTTTTCGCTGCGCGTGAAGAAGGCGACCCACTGCGACGCCGAGTGGCCCGCCAACCGGATCGGCGAACTGGCCTGCGGGACGACGGACCCGGCGCGCGGCGCCGTGTTCCAGCACTACGCGCTGGCGGCGGTCCAGGCGGTGCTGGCCGACGACACCGCCGCACGCGACCGTCTGCGATCGGCCGCAACCGACGACCGCGTGACGGACGTCCTGACGCGGGACGTCGAGTCCTTCCGCCCCACAGGCCCCTGACCCGCGCCGCCTCATGGCCGCGCCGTCCACGCCACCATCCCATCATCCCTCCATCCGGTTGCCTCCTTTCCTCCGTCCGTCACTATCCGGCGCTTGCCCCGCCGCCGCCGATCGTGGACGATGCCTTCCATGAGCACGACTCCGACGCATGACGCCCTCTCCCGCCGCACCTTTCTCGCCGCGCTCGGCACAGCCTCGGTCGCGGTTCCGGGTCTCGCGGCCCATGCCCCCGTCGAGGCGTCCAGCGCGGCAGCCGCGACGATCGAGGCCGATGTGCTGGTGGTCGGGGGCGGAACCGCGGGCGCCGTCGCGGCGATCCAGGCGGGGCGGCTCGGTGCGAGGACGGTGCTCGTCGAGGCCGGCAGCCAGCTTGGGGGGACGCTCTCCACCGGCGGAGTCGACTTCCCCGGCCTCTTCCATGCGTGGGGCCGGCAGGTGATCGCGGGGATCGGCTGGGACCTTGTGACGCAAACCGCGGCGCTGACCGCCAATCCCCTGCCCGACTTCTCGATCCCCACCGGGCGGTCGCACCCGAAGCACCAGGTCCGCATCCACGGCGGTCTGTACGCAGCCGTCGCGGAAGACGCCTGTCTCAAGGCCGGCGTGCAGCTCCGCTACTACGAGACACCGCTGGCCGCCGAGCCCGCGCCCGGCGGAGGCTTCCGAGTGCGGCTCGCAGGCAAGGGGCTGCAGGCGGAGGTCGCGGCGCGCACGATCGTCGATTGCACCGGCAGCGCGACCATCGTTGGCATGCTGGGCCTGCCGCGCCTGCGCGAGGAGGTCACGCAGCCGGGGACGCTGATCTACCGACTCGGCGGCTACGAAACCGCGAAGCTTGATCTGGCCGCGCTCGACGCCGCGGCGAAGGCGGCCGTCGCCGACGGGAAGCTCCAATCCGTCGACTTCCGCCACAACCTGCGCGGCTTTCTCGGAGGCGGCGGCGAGAACGCAACCCACGTGCCCGGCGCCGATTCGAGCACATCGGCGACGCACACGAAGGCCAACGCCGACGGCCGGCAGGGTCTGCTGCGGATGGTCCGCTTCCTGAAATCGCACCCGGGATTCGAGAAGCTCCGGATCGAGCGGTTGCAGCCCGAGACGGGCGTGCGCGAGACGTTCCGGATCGACGGCGAGACGCGGGTCACGGTCGACGATTACACGTCCGGCCGCGTCTTCCCCGACGCCATCGCCTACGCGTTCTACCCGGTCGATCTCCACGACGAGAAGGGCATCCGTCCGAAGCATCTCGCCGAAGGCGTGGTGCCGACGATCCCACTCGGGGCGCTGATCCCGAAGGGCAGCCGCGACATCCTCGTCGCCGGCCGCTGCATCTCCAGCGACCGCCTCGCCAACTCGGGCCTCCGCGTGCAGGCCGCCTGCATGGCGATGGGGCAGGCCGCCGGCGCCGCCGCGGCGCTGGCCGTCAAGACCAAGACGTCGCCGGGCCGGTTTCCGTTTG